>JAOBWO010000214.1 GCA_025463415.1 Acidimicrobiales bacterium
AAGCGCGATCAGTTCTTCCAGGCGATGGCCCGCCACGGCCTCACGCCGCCGCACGGTCAGACGCTCACGATGTTGGCCGCCGGTCCGCTGCGCATGCGCGACATCGCAGATCAAATGGTGTGCGACGCGTCGTACGTCACCGCGATCGTCGACAACCTGGAGGACCACGGACTCGCGGAGCGGCGCCCGAGTTCCACCGACCGCCGGGTCAAGGAGATCGCGCTCACGCCCAAGGGTGTGCGGGCCGCTGCCGACATCTCTCAGCAGATGACCGCTCCCCCGCCCGCGCTCGAACAGCTCGCCCCTGCAGACCGCAAGGCGCTGGCCAAGATCCTCGCCAAGCTGGACCTCGACGAGACCCAGACGCTCTGGCCGAAGCAGGCCCGGCGCGACACCCAGCGCTGAGCCCGTCGGCAGGCCGATCAGGGCGCGGTAATCTCTGCCGCCATGAGCGATGCGGCGTACGACCTGGTGATCATCGGCGGCAACTCCGCCGGACTGTCAGTGGCCGTCGCGCTGCAGCAGGCCGGACTGCAGCGGGTGCGGATCCTCGAGGCCGGATCAGCGATCGCGTTCCCCGAACTGGTCGGCGAGCACCAGCTGGACGTCGGGTACGGCGAACCGGCGACCGCCGTCGACGTGGACGCTGATGGCCTCGTGGCGATCCACACGGCGAAGCACACCTACACCGCGCGTGCGTGCGTGGTCGCCCAGCGCGCCGGGGCGGAGGACTGGAAGCCGACGATGACGACGGTGACCAGCGACCGGATCCTGATCAACAAGCTGCCGGACTTCGCTGCAGATGAGGACGTGCTCGTGATCGGCCACACCGACCGCGCCGTCGAGCTCACCGCTCGACTGGCCGCTGCCGGCGCGGGCGTGGTGCTGGCCGCAGGAGGGATGGACCCCAAGCTGCTCTCCCCCGCCGCCGAAGCAGCGCTGCATCGGCTCGAACGCGAGCGCCACGCAACGCTGCTCTACCGCGCCGTGCCGGACCAGATCGCCGACGTCGACGGCTACCCGATGGCCTTCTTCGGCGATCGCCGCACCCCCGACCTCCAGTTCGACCACGTCGTGTTCGCGCCGAGCCGCACCGCGGTCACGCCGGCCGCGATCGGCCTCACCGATGCCGCTGCCGCGTCCGGCTCGGTGTTCTTCCTCGAAGGCGCCGACATCGCCGAGATCGCCAAGGCGTTCCCCGAGATCACCCTCACGCCTCCGCCGACGCGGGCTGAGCGGCGCCGCGGCGGCACCTCGGTGAGCGACGCGCTCCGTGCGGAGCACTACAACGCGACGATCACCCACTTCGAGCCGACCCACTCCGACCTGTGGGTGCTGCGCGTGCGCCCGGACCACGGCGATGTCACCCACCTCCCCGGCCAGTACGCATCGCTGGGGCTCGGCTACTGGGAGGCGCGCATCGACACCGCCGAGGACGACGACCTCGACGGCAAGTGGGACAAGATGGTCCGCCGCTCGTACTCGATCTCGAGCCGGATGTGGGACGACCACGGCTACCTGACCGGCGACCTCGACGCAGACGAGCTCGAGTTCTACATCGTGCTGGTGCCGCCGACACCCGAGAACGTGCCGGGCCTGACCCCACGCCTCGCGTGCAAGCGTCCCGGCGACCGCATCTACCTCGGCCCGAAGGTGGCCGGGCGGTACACGCTCGGCCCGGTGACCGATCCATCGAACACGTTGCTGTTCTTCTCGACCGGCACCGGCGAGGCGCCGCACAACGCGATGATCGTCGAGCTGTTGCGCAAGGCCCATCACGGCCCGATCATCTCCGCCGTCTCGGTGCGCAAGTGGGCCGACCTCGGCTACATCGAGCAGCACCGCGCCCTCGAAGCCCGCTACCCGAACTACCACTACCTGCCGATGCCCACTCGCGAGCCCGACGTGCCCAAGCAGTACCTGCAGGACCTGATCGCCAACGACGTGCTCCAGGCCCGGTTCGGGATCGAGCTCGACCCGGCGCACACGCACATGTTCATGTGCGGCAACCCGGCGATGATCGGGCTGCCCGAAGACGTCGACGGCGAACTCCACTACCCCGAGGTCACCGGCGTCGTCCAGCTCCTCGCCGAGCGTGGCTTCACCCTCGACCACCGCAAGACCCGTGGCAACATCCACTTCGAGGAGTACTGGTAGGTCGCTCCGGGTCCCCTCAGGGGACGACGAAGGTGGCGATCGGTTGGTGGCCGTGCTGGGTCCATTCGGCGTCGCCGAGGCCGGCGGCGAACGCGGCGCGGTCGATGTCGGCCCGGCGCCAGGCGTGCAAGGTCGTCGCCCGGCTGCGCACGGTCCATGCCCCGTCGGGATCTTCCTCGGACCGGCTGAGGAGGACGTCCTCCATCCGGTAGCTGTGCCCGTCGACGGCCCAGTCCCACAGCTGGAAGCTGGCCCGGCGGATGCCGTCGAGCGCTGTCTGCTGGACGGGGGTCGAGGACGGACGGCGGTCGGCGACGGCGTCGTAGTCGCGGTTCGTCACCGCGACGATGCCGCCGGATCGGCATCGCCCGGCCATCTGGCTGAATGCTGCAACGAGGGTGTCGTCATCCCCGACGTGGGTCAGCGAGTTCGCGGAGATGACAGCGTCGAACGCTGGCCACGACGCTGGCAACGTCGAATCGAGGTGGAGGAGATCGGCGACGGCGAGCTCGAGCTGCACGCCGAACGTGGCCGACTCAACCCGCGCCCGATCGATCTCACCTGCGCTGAGGTCGCTGCCGGACACGACGTAGCCCTGCAGCGCGAGGCCGATCGCCTGGGTGCCGATGCCGCACGTGCAGTCGAGCACTCGCGCCCGGGGCACGATGCCACGCGCGGCCAGGGCCTCAGCCAGCAGCGTGCCGTGGGCCACCACGGCGGCTCGCCAGTCGGCGTGCGCAGCGTCGTAGTCGATCGCCCAGTCGTCGTAGAACGCGGCGATCGCGTCGGGCCCGTCAACCATGATCGTCAACCATCCCCCTACCGTAGAACCCAGCTCGCGGGTCAGCTGACCGGTGCCGCGGGTGCGGCGAACTGCGCGTTGTAGAGGTTGTAGTAGGCGCCGCGCTTGGCGAGCAGTTGTTCGTGGTTGCCCTGCTCGACGATCTGCCCGGCTTCCATCACGAGGATGGTGTCGGCGTCACGGATGGTCGAGAGGCGGTGGGCGATGACGAAGCTGGTGCGGTCCGACCGGAGCGCGTTCATCGCGCGCTGGATGAGCACTTCGGTGCGGGTGTCGACCGAGCTCGTCGCCTCGTCGAGGATCAGGATCGTCGGGTCGGCGAGGAACGCTCGCGCGATCGTGAGCAACTGCTTCTCTCCGGCGCTGACGCTGCCCCCTTCGTCGTCGACGATGGTGTCGTAGCCGTCGGGCAGCGAGTGCACGAAGCGGTCGACGTAGGTGGCCTTGGCGGCCGCCATCAACTGCTCCTCGGTGGCGTCGAGGTTGCCGTATGCGATGTTCTCGCGGATCGTTCCGCCGAACAGCCACGTGTCCTGCAGCACCATGCCGACGTTGGAACGAAGGTCGCGACGGCGCATCGTCGAGATGTCCACGCCGTCGAGCAGGATCCTGCCTTCGTTCAGCTCGTAGAACCGCATGATCAGGTTGACCAGCGTGGTCTTGCCTGCACCCGTCGGCCCCACGATGGCCACGGTGCGGCCCGGCTCGGCGATCAACGACAGGTCCTGGATCAGCGGTTTGGCGGGATCGTAGGAGAACGTGACGTGATCGAACTCGACCCGACCATGCGGCTGCTCGTCGATCGGCACCATCACCTCGTCGGGGCTCTGGTCGGGAGCGTCGAGGAGCTCGAAGATGCGCTCTGCCGAGGCGACCCCGGACTGGAGCACGTTCATCATCGAGGCGACCTGGGTCAGCGGCTGGGTGAACTGGCGAGAGTACTGGATGAACGCCTGCACATCGCCGAGCGACAGCTGACCGGACGAGACCCGCAGGCCGCCGATCACGGCGATCGCGACGAAGTTGAGGTTGCTCAGGAACATCATCGCCGGCTGGATGATGCCGCTGACGAACTGCGCGCCGAAGCTGGCGTCGAAGAGCTCCTCGTTCTTCTGGCGGAACGTCTCTTCGACCTCGCGCTGACGACCGAAGGCCTTGACGATCGAGTGACCCGTGAAGGCTTCCTCGACCTGCGCGTTGAGCATGCCGGTGTGCTTCCACTGCGCGATGAACCTCTTCTTCGATCGCTTGGCGATCCCCTTCACCGTGAACAACGACAGAGGGATCGTCACCAGCGCGACGAGCGCCAGCAGTGGCGAGATGATCAGCATCATGATCAGCACGCCGGTGAGCATCAGCAGCGAGGTGAGCAGTTGGCTCAGCGTCTGCTGGAGGCTCTGCGAGATGTTGTCGATGTCGTTGGTGACCCGGCTGAGCAGATCACCTCGCGGCTGGCGATCGACGTAGCCGAGCGGGAGCCGGTTGAGCTTGTCCTCCACCTCGCCGCGCAGGCGGAACATCGTGCGCTGGACGATCCCGGCCAGGGTGTACGACTGCATGTACTGCAGCACGCCCGACGCGATGAACATCAGCAGCACGAGCAGCAGGGTGCGGTGCAAGGCGCCGAAGTCGATGCCCTTGCGGCTGCGCAGGCCGCGGAAGACGATGTCGGTGCCATGGCCGAGGATCTTCGGGCCGGTGACCGCGAGCAACACGCTGCTGAGCGCGAGGCCGAGGACCAGGAACATCCCGATCCGCTCGGTGCGCAGCCGGGCCAGCAACCGCTTCGACGATTCGCCGAAGTCCTTCGACTTCTCGGCCGGCATGCCGACCGCGGCCATGCGCGCCGGCCCCGGTCCCGGCCGCAGCGCGGCCGGGTCCATCCGCTGCTCGCCGGTCTCCTCCGGCACTGCGTCGTCGCTCACGCCGCCACCTCCGCCTGGACCTGGGACGCCACGATCTCGGCGTACGTCGGGCAGCTCTCGAGCAACGCGTCATGGGTGCCGAGGCCGACCGTCTGGCCGTCCTCGAGGACGAGGATCTGGTCGGCGTGGCGGATCGTCGACACCCGCTGGGCGACGATGATCACGGTGGACTCGGCGGTGTGCGGAGCCAGCGCGGCACGTAGTCGGGCGTCGGTCGACAGGTCGAGCGCGGAGAACGAGTCGTCGAAGAGGTAGATCTCCGGTTTGCGCACGAGTGCCCTCGCGATCGCGAGGCGCTGGCGCTGCCCACCCGAGACGTTGGTGCCGCCCTGCGCGATGCGGGCGTCCAGCCCGCCCGGCATCGACGCCACGAAGTCGCGTGCCTGGGCGACCTCGAGCGCTTCCCAGAGCTCGGCGTCGGTGGCATCGGGCTTGCCATAGCGCAGGTTGCTGGCAACCGAGCCCGAGAACAGGTAGGGCTTCTGCGGCACGATGCCGATCCGCTCCCACAGCAGGTCCGGATCGAGTTCGCGCACATCGACGCCGTCGACGAGGATCGCTCCCGAGGTCGCATCGGCGAGGCGCGGCACGAGGTTGATCAACGATGTCTTGCCGGAACCCGTGCTGCCGATGATCGCTGTCATCTGGCCGGCCAGCGACGTGAACGAGATGTTGTTGAGCACCGGTGCTTCGGCGCCCGGGTAGTGGAAGCCGACGTTGCGGAACTCCAGCGAGCCGGCGATGTTCACGCTGCGCACCGGGTTGGCAGCGCTGACGACGGAGGACTCGGTGTCGAGCACCTCCTGGATCCGCTCGGCGCAGACGGCGGCACGGGGCACCATCACGGCCATGAAGCTGGCCATCATCACCGACATCAGGATCTGGGCGAGGTAGCTCAAGAACGCGATCAGCGAGCCGATCGTCATCTGCCCACTGTTGATCCGGTTCGCACCGATCCACAGCGCAGCCACGTTCGAGGCGTTGAGGATCACGGTCACGATCGGGAACATGAACGCCATCAACCGCCCGGCGAGCAGCGAGGTGTCGGTGAGATCCTGGTTGACGGACTCGAAGCGCTTCGTCTCGTCCGGCTCACGGACGAAGGCGCGCACGACGCGGATGCCCGTGATCTGCTCACGCAGCACTCGGTTGATCCCGTCGATGCGCTCCTGCATCACGCGGAACAACGGGATCATCCGCCCGATGACGAGGCCGACGCCGATCGTCAGGGCAGGCACGCTGACGAGCAGGATGCCGGACAAGCCGACGTCTTCGCGCAGCGCCATGATCACGCCACCGACGATCGTGATCGGTGCCGCGACCAGCAGCGTGCAGGTCATCAGCACGAGCATCTGCACCTGCTGGACATCGTTGGTGATGCGCGTGATCAACGACGGCGCGCCGTAGATCGCGACCTCTTGCGTGGAGAAGTCGGTGACCTTGTGGAACAGGCCGCTGCGCACGTCGCGTCCGAAGCCCATCGCGGTGCGCGAGCCGAAGTAGACCGCGCAGATCGAGAAGCACACCTGCACGAACGTGATGCCGAGCATCACCAGACCGATCTTCCAGATGTAGCCGTGGTTGCCGGTCACGATGCCCTTGTCGATGATCTTCGCGTTCAGACTGGGGAGGTAGAGGGTGCACGTCGTCTGGACGAGCTGGAGCAGCACGACCGCGACGAGCAGCCACCTGTACTTGGCGAGGTAGGTCTTGAGCAAACGGACCAGCATGTGGACATCCTGATTTCTGGGCTGTTTCTAGCGAGTACGGGGAGCGGGAGACTTGCGGCGGATGCCGTCGAGGAGCAGGGACACGATCTCGTCGGGCGACATCGGGTCGTCGTGGATCAGCGCCGGATGCGTGACGGCGAGGGTGAGCGCACGCAGCAGCCGAGCTGCGTCAACCGGATCGCGGTCGAGCTGATCGGCGGCCGAGGCGAACAGTGCCACCAGCCCGGGCACGTCGGTTGGGCGACGACGCTCGGTCGGCACCTTGTCGACCCCGACCGTCGTCGCCAGGCGCCAGATGTTCTGCGTGCGCTGCTGGACGATCGCGGTGGCGAGCGCGAGCCGCTGTTCGAACGGTGCTGCGGGGTCGATCTCGGCAAGTGCTGCCTCCATCGGTGCCGGGTCGAAGGCCTGATCGACGGCGGCAGCGATCAGCGAATCCTTGTCGGGGAAGACGCGGAAGATCGTGCCCTCGGCGATGCTGGCCGCGTTGGCGATCATGCGCGTCGTGACCGCGGATCCGTGCTCGAGCAGCAGCGGTAGGGTGGCCGAGATGATGGCCGCGCGCCGCTCATCAGGTGGCAGCGCGGTGGCGCGCTGGGCCCGCACGGGTGCGTCGTGGACGATCATCGACGCCGACCCTAACATGAGTGAGTGCTCACTCACACACGATGAGCATGTGATGCTCATCACACCAACAGCCGCCTCCGTGGAGAATGGCGCGATGGCCAACACGACCGAACCGACTAACGAACCGTCCACCGAGCAGGCCACCGCGATCCCAATTGACGACTTGTATCGACACGGCGTCGCGAGCGGTGATCCGACCCGAGACGGCGTGATCATCTGGACCCGGCTCAGTGCGATCGAGCACCCGATCGCGGCGGTCGAGTGGGTGGTGGCCCGAGACCGTGAGCTGCACGACGTCGTCCGGTCCGGGGCGGTGACGACATCGGCCGAGCACGACTGGACGGTGCACGTCGACGTGACCGGTCTCGAGCCGGGCAGCACCTACTTCTACGCGTTCGACACCGACGGCCGGCGCTCGCCGGTCGCACGGACGCGCACGCTGCCCCGCGCAGATGCCGCGGCGTTGCGCTTCGCCTTCGTCTCCTGTGCGAAGTACAACGCCGGCTTCTTCAACGTCTACGGCCGCATCGCCGAACGCGACGACCTCGACTTCGTGCTCCACCTCGGCGACTACATCTACGAGGCGTCGAACACCCCGCCGAAGAACCAGACGCCGGGCGCCGACATCGGCCGTCCGTTCGCGCCACTCGGCGAGTGCCGCACGTTGGAGGACTACCGCACCCGCTACGCGCAGTACCACCTCGATCCGGATGTGCAGGCCATGCACGCCGCCCATCCGATGATCGCGTCGTTGGACGACCACGAGTTCGCCGACGGGGCCTGGCGCGAGGGTTCGGACAACCATGATCCCGACCGGGACGGACCCTGGGACGTTCGCCGCGCCGCCGCGTTCCAGGTGCGTTGGGAGTGGCTGCCGGCGCGCAAGCCGGATCCGCACGAGCCCGAGCGCGTGTTCCGCACGGTGGAGCTCGGCAGCCTCGCCGAGCTGTTCCTGATCGACTACCGCAGCCGCAGAGACCGGCCGGTGTTCGGCCCGGAGATGTTCGATCCGGCCCGCAGCGCGCTCGGCGCAGAGCAGAAGGCGTGGCTCGTCGACCGGATCGCCCACTCGCCCGCACACTGGCGGCTGATCGGGAACCCGTCACCCTTCGCACAGACGTGGCAGCCGGGTCTGTCCGACGACCTGCACCGCTCGATGCGCGCCTTGAAGTTCATGCACGCCACCGAGGACACCGTCGACGAGGACCAGTGGGACGGTTATCCCGCTGAGCGCGACGCCCTCCTCAGCGCGATCGATGCGGCCGGTCCGGGACGCAGCATCGTGCTGGCCGGCGACCTCCACGTGTCATTGGCGCTGGAGCTGACCCACCCCTCCGACCGCGCTCGGCCGCTCGTGGTCGAGGTCGTCACACCCAGCATCACGTCGCAGAACCTGGACGAGAAGCTTCACCTCACGCCGCGCACCGCCGCGCTCCAGATCGAGCGCGACTTCGTGGACGTGATCCCCGGTCTCGAGTGGTGCGAGCTGGAGAGCCACGGCTACGTCGTCGCCACGGTCACGGCGGAGCAGATCGTGCTCCAGTGGTGGTTCGTCGACACCGTGCTGGCGCGGACCGGCGTCGAGACGATGGGCAACGAGATGGTCGTGCTGCACGGGGATCCGCACATCCGCCGCGCCGACGGGTCTGCGGCAGTAGGTACTGTCAGTGGATGATCTCGACACAGCCGTTCGGGCGAACCGGTCACGACAGCACGCGGGTGATCTTCGGCGCCGCCGCGTTGGGTGGGATGAGCCAGTCGCGGGCCGACCAGACGTTGGCCGTGATGTCGGCGGCCGGCATCAACCACATCGACACCGCGGCGTCATACGGAGAGTCCGAGCTGCGCCTCCGCGACTTCCTGAGCGACCACCGAACCGATCACTTCCTCGCCACCAAGACCGGAGAGCGCACCGGGTCCGCAGCGCGACGTGAGCTCGAGACATCGCTCGAACGCCTGGGCGTCGACCATGTCGACCTGATCCAGCTGCACAACCTGGTCGAGCCGGAGGAGTTCGAGGTCGCCCACGGAGCCGGCGGCGCGGTGGAGGCGCTCGTGGCCGCACGCGACGAGGGCCTCGTCCGGTGGATCGGTGTGACGGGTCACGGCACGCGCATCGCGGACATGCACCTGCGCAGCCTCGACCGCTTCGACTTCGACTCGGTGCTGCTGCCGTACAACGCATCGATGATGCAGAACCCGGCGTACGCCACGGCGTTCGACGCACTGGTGGCGCGGTGCGCGACGCGTCGCGTCGCGGTGCAGACGATCAAGTCCGTGGCCCGCCGGCGTTGGCCGGCAGAGAGCACCGAACCGCACTACGCCTGGTACGAACCGCTGCCGGAGGGCGATGCCCTGCGGCGAGGTGTCGCGTTCGTGCTCAACCGCGAGGGCCTGTTCTTGAACACCTCCAGCGACGGTCGTCTGCTGCCTGCGATCATCGCCGCGGCGACGGCCGATCTCCCGATGCCGACCGACTCAGAGCTGGGGGCCGACATGGCTGATCTGGGCATCACGCCGCTGTTCGACGGTGCCGAGCTCGAGCGGATCTAGGTCCGCCGTTCACCGACCGCGTTCACCGGCCGCTCAACGGATCCCACGCGGCCGGCGCGGTCGCCAGGAACCCACGGATCTCCCGCTCGACGAGCTCCGGCGCGAGACCGCTTCCGTCGGCGGCACTCGAGAGCTGCGGCGTCAACGCGTTCGGCGGGTCGGCGGTCCATCGCGCACCGGAGGGCTCGCAGGCGGTGAGCCGTCCTGCGAGCACGCGCAGATCCGGTCGAGGCCGGACGGCTCGTGAGCGGTACATCACCCAGCTCTCGTAGCGCAGCTCCAGCCTCCAGTGGTCTCCCTGCCGCAGCAGGACCCGGAAGCATTCCGTCGACTGGTTCACCGCCATCGGATGGACCGCGTCGAGTCGGGCGACGGTGAACCGGGTCGACGCTCGCGCGGCCCACGTCTCCGGCACCGAGATCACCGCCAGATCGATGTCGGGGTGTTCGTCGACGACGACGGTGCCGGTTGCGATCGCCTGCAGGCTCTCGTCGAGGTGTGCGTCCTCGGTCTCCCATAACGAACGTGACCGCTCGGGCGCGTCGACCAGCTCCGCGAGCTGCGGCAGCACGGCCTCGTAGAGCCGCCCGCATCGGTCGGGGTACGACCCCGCGAAGACGTCGGCGTCGAGCGGCGAACGGTCCGGATCGTCGTACGCCGCGAGCGCGAACGCCACCCGCGCTGCATCCCGGTGCGTGAAGGTGGCGAAGTCGCCGGCCCGGGCGACGTCGACCAGCATCCCCCGTCGAGCGAGCGCGGCGTCGGGATCGACCAGCGCGAACGCGCTGACCACACCGTCCTGGTCGAAGTGGTTGTTCGACACGGCGTCCACGCCATCGAAGCGCTGCGGCGCGGCGAGCGCGCGGAACGCGATCTGCGCCGACAGGTCGTCGAGCAGGTCGAACGGAGTCGGGCTTCCCGGCCAGTGCGACAGGACCAGCACGGTGCCGTCGGTGGCCGAACCATCGACGATCACGTTCAGCTGAACGGCGAGCTCGTGGTACGGCACGAAGCGCAACGGCAACATGACTCGGACGGTACAACTCGACGCCGATTTGTGCAAGCGTTCGCTTTGTTTAAGAACTATCGGCGTCTCACTGGGAGTTCGGCGGCGTCAGCTGAACACGTCGACGTAGGCGCGGCGCAGGGCGGCCTTCTCGACCTTGCCCATCGCGTTCCGGGGCAGGTCCGTCACCACGGCCACGTGCTTGGGGTGCTTGAAGCGCGCCAGCCGACCGTCGAGCGCAGCCGCGATGGCGGCGGGGTCGAAGTCTGCGGCGGCCACGATCACGGCCAGCACGCCGTCGCCGAGATCGGGATGCGGCACGCCGATGACCGCTGATTCCACGACGCCCGGCACATCGTCGAGCAGCAGTTCGATCTCCTTCGGGTAGATGTTCAGCCCACCGCTGATGATCAGGTCCGTGCCGCGGCCGGCCAACGTGAGCCGGCCGTAGGTGTCGACCGAGCCGAGGTCGCCGGTGACGAACCAGTCGAGCGAGTCGTCGCCGCCATCGCGGAACGAGGATGCGGTCTTGTCCGGCATCCTCCAGTACCCGGCGAACACGTTCGGTCCCCGCACCTCGACCACGCCGACTGCACCTGTCGGACACGCTGCCCCGTGTTCGTCGACGGCGCGGATCTCGACGTCGGGCAACGGATGGCCGACCGTGCCGGCGATCCGGTCGCCGTCGAGTGGGTTCGACGTGATCATGCCGGTCTCGGTCATGCCGTAACGCTCGAGGATGCGGTGCCCGGTGCGCTGCGCGAAGGCAGCGTGCACCGATTCGGTGAGCGGCGCCGACCCGGAGATGAACAGGCGCATGGTCCGGCAGTCGTCGACGCCGAAGTCAGGCTCCGCGAGCAGACGGCTGTAGAAGGTCGGCACACCCATCATCACCGTCGATCCCCGCAGCGCGGCACGCACGGCACTGACCTCGAACCGGGGCAGGAAGCGAACCTCGCAACCCCGCAACATCGCGCAGTGGAGGGCTATGAACAGCCCGTGCACGTGGAAGATCGGCAACGCATGCACGAGGACGTCGTCCGCGGAGAAGCCCCACAGCCCGGCCAGCGCCCGCGCGTTCGATGCCAGGTTCTCCGTCGTCAGCATCGCCCCCTTCGGCTTGCCCGTGGTGCCAGAGGTGTAGAGCATCGCTGCGGTCTGCCCGGCACGATCCGCCGGCGAGCCGAGGGGTTCGCATCCGGCCGCATCGGTCACGAGCTCGTCGAGGGAGCCACGCACGACGAGCGCCGGTTGCGCGTCCTCGACGAAGTAGGCGACCTCCTCGTCGGTGTACGCCTCGTTCAAGGGCACGTACACGGCGCCCGCGCGCAGGCAGGCGAGGTACAGCGCCACGGCGTTGGCGGATTTCGCGACCTGGACCACGACGCGGTCGCCGGGCACCACGCCGCGACTGCCGAGCGCGGCGGCGAGCCGCCCGCTCTGCTCATCGATGTCGCGATAGGTGACCACATCTTCCGGCGTCCGCAGGAACACCATGTCGAGTCGATCAGCGAAGCCGGCGCGAAGGATCGCGTACAGGTTGTGTGAGGGGTCCACGTGGTCGCTCAGCGCGGCGGACCGTCGGCTGCATAGGAGCGAAGGAGCGCGAGCAGTTCGTCGGGCACTTCGACACCATCGCGCTCGGCGTCGGCGCGCGAGCTGATCCTGCGGTCGCCCGGCAGGCGCACGCCCGGCTGGTCGGCCATCGCGCGCAGCTCGACCTCGATCCGGTCCGCAAAGCCTGCACCCATCGTGGCGGTCGGATCGATGGCGAGGATCACCTGGCCGACATCGGGCGGGCCACCGTCGTTGCCGCCGAAACCGGAGGCCTCGAAGGAGAAGTTGGACCCCGCGACTCCGCCGGACATGATGTCGACGAGCAGCGCGAGCGCAGAGCCCTTGTGGCCTGCTGCCGGCGCCATCGATCCCGCCAGCGCCGCGACGGCGTCGGTGGTGGGCTGACCATCTGCGTCGAGCGCCCAGCCGAGCGGGATCGATTCGCCCGCCTGGGCGGCCGCGTTGACCTTCACCCACGCGACGGCGGACGACGAGAGGTCGGCGACGACGGGCCTGCCGCTGGTCCGCGGCGCCGCCCACGCGATCGGGTTGGTGCCGAAGAACGGCTTCGAGCCCCCGGCCGGCGCCATCAGCGCTGACGAGTTGGCGAACATCACCGCAACGAGGCCGGCGTCGGCGAGCTGCTCGACGAACCAGCCGAGCACGCCGGCGGAGTACGAGTGCTCGATCGCGAGGATGCCGACCCCGCACTCGCGGGTGGCGTCGATCAGCATCGGTGCGGCCGCCTCGAACGCGGCGTGTGCGAACCCGTGACGGGCGTCGGCGACCACCGTGGCAGCACGCGGGCGGCTGACGACCGGCACCGCATCGCCGACGACCTTGCCGCACGCGACGTGGTCGCAGTAGGTCGGCAGGTACGAGAGCCCGACGGTGCGGATGCCCTCGGCCTCGGCGGCGCGGATGCTGCGCGCGGTGGGCGTGGCCTGCAGCACCGACGCGCCAGCGCGGCTCAGCATCTGCGCGCTGAGCAGTTCGACCTCGTCGAGCGTGAGGACGTTCACGAGACCACCAGGATCGGTTCGCCGAGTGCTGCAAGGTCCACCTCGACGCCGAGCCCTGGTGCGTCGGGCGCCGTCATCGTCCCGTCGACGCAGCGGAGGTCGGCCACACCGTGGGACACCGTGACCCAGTTGTGGAAGTCGACGGTGTGGGTTCGCGACGCGTTGGGGGTGCTGACCGACAGGTGCGCCATCGCCGCCGTGTCGATCTCGGCACCGCCGGTGTCCTCGACGGTGACCTGCAACCCGAGCTGCACGGCGACGTCGCGGATCAGCCGGGCCTTGGTGATGCCGCCGACGCGGGCGATCTTGATCGTGATCCCGTCGACGAGGTGGTCGGCGTGCGCACGCACCAACGTCTCGACGCTGTCGATCGACTCGTCGAGCACGAGCGGTCGATCGCACGCACCGCGGATCGCGAGGTTGTTGGCGTAGCTCGCGCACGGCTGCTCGAGGGTGTAGTCCAGATGTGCCGTCGCGCGCAGGAAGCGACGTGCCTGCGCCGGCTGCCACGCGGCGTTGGCATCGGCGTAGACCACCGTGGCGGCCGGCAGCACGGCCAGCACGGCCTCCATCCGCTCGACGTCCTCGTCCGGGTCGAGCCCGACCTTGACCTGGAGCCGGCGATAGCCGTGGTCGATGTACTCCGCCGCCTGTCGAGCCATCGCCTCTGGTGCCGCCTGGCTGACCGACCGGTAGAGGTCGACGGACGCCGAGAAGCGTCCGCCCAGTGCTTCGGCCAGGGGCAGGTCGGCCGAGCGCGCGCTGAGGTCCCAGCACGCCATGTCGAGCGCCGACTTGGCGTACGGATGACCGTTGAGGTGGAGGTCCATGACCTCGTTGATCACGTGCGGCGTGCGGGGATCGAGTCCGATCAGCAGTGGCGCCAGCAGGCGGATGCCCTCGCGGGCGCCCCCGACGAAGGACGGATCGTAGAAGCTGCCGAGCGGCGCCATCTCGCCCCAGCCGACCAGACCGTTGTCCGCGGCGATGCGCACGATGGTGGAGTCGAACCCCTCGGCCGACCGCCCGCCCGAGCACGTGTACGTCCCGCTCGCGAAGGGCTGCCACTGCCGGTACACCGTGACGCTGTCGATCTTCACCGCCGCCACACTACGCGCCG
>JAOBWO010000222.1 GCA_025463415.1 Acidimicrobiales bacterium
CGATCTTGCGCGCCGCAGCGAGCTCGTTGGCGTACATGTACAGCTCGGTCATCGCGTTGGCCGCCATGTCGTCGGCGCCCTGGTACTCGGGGTCGTTCGAGCCGATCATCGAGTTCGACCACTTGAATACCTTGTGCCGGTCGTCTTGGGGCAGGCCGAGCAGCTGGGCGATCGCGTACAGGGGCAGCTCTGCTGCCACGTCGGTGACGAAGTCGAACGTGCCACGCGCGACTGCATCACCGATGATCTGGTCAGCGACCTCGCGGAAGTGGCCGTCCATCGAACGGATCACCTTCGGCGTGAAGCCGCGGCTGACGAGCTGACGCAGGCGGGCGTGCTCGGGCGGGTCGAGGTCGATCAACATGCGTGCGAACTCGAGGTCCGGACGATCCTCGACGAGGAGCGCGCCCTTGCGCTGTGACGAGAAGCTCTCCCACTGCCGGTTGACCTTCACGCAATCGGCGTGCCGGGTGACGACCCAGAACCCCTCCTTGGGCTGATCCGGTTCCATCGGCTGGTGGAAGAACAGCGGCGCTTCTTCGCGCAGGCGCGCGAACTGCTCCCACGGCACACCGTCGACGTAGGCGTCGTGGCTGGCGATGTCGATGTCGTCGAGCGTGGAGGGTTTGTCGGTCAGGGTCATGCTGTCTCCCGTGGGGGCTGGGATGTGAACGAGGGCTGGGATCTCAGCCAGGACGTCAGGCGACGCCGAGGATCAAACCGCTGGTCGGGACGCCCGTGCCAGCAGTAACGAGAACATGTTCTACATTACTCACCGGGTTGACCGAAGTGCCCCGGATCTGGCGGACTCCCTCGGCGATGCCGTTCATCCCGTGGATGTAGGCCTCGCCCAGCTGCCCCCCGTGGGTGTTGATCGGCAGGCTGCCGCCGACCTCGATGTTGCCGTCGCGGATGAAGTCCTTGGCCCCGCCGCGCTCGCAGAAGCCGAACTCCTCCAGCTGCATCAAGACGTACGGGGTGAAGTGGTCGTAGAGGATCGCCATCTGGATGTCGGCCGCGCTGAGCCCGGCACCCTCGAACAACTGGCGGGCGACCACGCCCATCTCGGGCAGCTGGGCGATGTCGTCGCGGTAGTAGCTCGTCATCATGTGCTGATCGAGGCCCGTGCCCTGGGCGACCGATGAGATGATCGCCGGCGTGCTCTGCAGATCACGGGCGCGCTCGGCGCTGGTGACCACGAGCGCCTGTCCCCCATCGGACTCCTGGCAGCAATCGAGGAGGTGCAACGGCTCGGCGATCCAGCGGCTGTTCTGATGATCCTCGAGCGTGATCGGTTGCTCGTAGAACCAGGCCCGTGGGTTGGTGGCCGCGTGCTTGCGATCGGCCACCGCGATGCGGCCGAAGTCCTCGCTCGTCGCGCCGTACTCGAACATGTACCGCTGCGCGACCATCGCCACCCACGACGCAGGGGTCAGCAGACCGAACGGCGAGTACCAGCTGAAGTGGGCCCGCTCCGCGTTGGCCGACACGGGCGCGTCCTGCACACCCGCACCGAACCGGCGGCCGCTGCGCTCGTTGAACGCGCGGTAGCAGACGACGACATCGGCGGCACCCGTCGCCACCGCCATCGCAGCCTGGTGCACGGTGGCGCACGCCGCGCCGCCGCCGTGGTGGACGCGGCCGAAGAACGTCAGCTCGTTCATCCCGGTGTGCCTGGCGATCTCGATCTCCGGGTTGGTCTCCGGCCCGAAGCAGGCGAAGCCGTCGACCTCGGATGCCGCGATGCCCGCGTCGTCGAGCGCGGCGACGACGGCTTCACACGCCAGGCTCATCTCGCTGCGCCCGGAATCCTTGGAGAACTCCGTCGCGCCGATGCCGACGATCGCGGTCTTGCCGCCGAGCGCGTTGCTGCGGGTCATGACGCACCGCCAGTCGGGGTCTGCGAATCCGGGAGGGCGAGGACGACCGTGCCGGTGACGTGGTTGCCCAGGCCGTTCGCTCCGACGATCGCGATCTCGATGGTGCCGCCTCCATGGGGCGCTGCATCCTTCGCGGTCACGGTGCCCATCAGGGTCATCGTGTCGCCCGGGTAGTTCGGCGCACCCAGGCGGATGGCCACCTTCTTGATCATCGCGTCCGGTCCAGCCCAGTCGGTGACGTACCGTCCGATCAGCCCGTTCGTGGTGAGGATGTTCATGAAGATGTCCTTCGAACCTTTCGCCTGAGCCAGATCCGGGTCGTGGTGCACGTCCTGGTAGTCGCGGGTGGCGATGGCGGTCGCGACGATGAAGCTCCTGTCGAGTGGCAACGGCAACGGGGCGATCTCGTCGCCGATGGTGACGGTGTCGAACTGACGTGTGCTCATGATGCGGCTCCCACGGCGTCGCTGGCGATCAAGGTTCCGAGACGAGCCAGCTGTGCGCTGCCCGCCCCGAGGGTGGTCTCGTTCTGCACGCCCCACAGGAAGTAGCGGTGGATCGGGTAGTCGATGTCGGAGCCCATCCCGCCGTGCAGGTGCTGGCAGAGGTGCACCACCTTCTGGCCGCCCTCGCTGGCCCAGTACTTGGCGATCAGCACCTCCTGCCGGGACGAGAGCCCGTGCATCAGCCGCCACGCGGCCTGGAGCATCGTGACCCGCATCGGCTCGGTGAGGATGAAGGCATCCGCTGCCTGATGAGCCACACCCTGGAACGTGCTCAACGGCTTGCCGAACTGAGTGCGCGTGCTGGTGTATGCCGCGGTCTGCTCGATTGCCGCGGCACACACGCCCAGCTGCAGCGCGCACAGGCCCACGAGCGCGCGTTCGAGCAGCCACAGCAGCTGCACTTCGCCGTCGGCATCCTCGCCGCCGAGGCGATCACCCGCGGCGACGTCGACATCGAGGGTGAGATGCGCGAACGGCTGGTTGCTCGTGGCGCTGACCGGCTCGACGGTCACACCATCCGCGGTGGGGTCGACGAGGAAGAGGCCGATCCCGCCGCCGCCCTCGCTCGGCTCCTGACGAGCCGGCACGAGCACTCGCTGGGCGAACTGGGCCGCGGGCACCGTGGGCTTGAAGCCGTGCAGGTGCCAGCCGGTGGCCGTGCGAGTCGCGGTCACCGACGGGCGCAGCGCGTCGTCGGCGCCCGTCTCGCTGAGCGCTGCTGTGAGGCGCACGTCGCCGGAGATCACACCTTCCAGCACGGCCTTCTGCTCGTCGGTACCGAACTCGGCGATCGGCAGTGCACCGAGCACGACCGTGGCCCACAGCGGCACCGGAGCCACGCGCCGACCCTGCTGCTCGAGCAGCAGGCACAGCTCGACGAGGCCGTAGCCACTGCCCCCCAATGCTTCGGGCAGGCAGAGGCCGAGGAGGTTGGCCTTGGCCAGTTCGCTCCACAGCGCCTCGTCGAAGCCGCCATGGTTGCGCTCCACGTCCTTGACCCGCTCGACGGGTGCGTGGCCCTCGAAGATCTGCTGGGCGAGGTCTTTGACGACGTTCTGCTCGTCGCTGAGATCGAAGTTCATCAGGCGTCCTGTCCTGTCGTGAGCGCGAAGAACGGCAGGGCGAGGTCGTCGTCGCACTGCTGGATCACGAGGTGGACACGAGCGCCGATCTGGAGCTGCTCGCGGCTGATGTCGACGGTGTTGGCGACGATCCGCACGCCCTCGTCGAGCTCGACGAGCACGACCTGGTTCGGGTAGTCGAAGCTCGGCACCTGCGGGTAGTGGACCACCACGAAGCTGTGGATCGTGCCGTTGACGGCCGACTCCAGCGTGTTCCAGCGGAGAGAATGGCAGTTGCGGCACATCGGTCCCGGGGGATGCCGCAGCGTGCCGCAGTCCGCGCACTGCTGGATCAACAGCTTGCCCTCGTTCAAGCCGTCGAAGAAGAACGCGATGTCGTG
>JAOBWO010000232.1 GCA_025463415.1 Acidimicrobiales bacterium
ACTACGGCGGTGCCGGCGGTCGCATCCACGGCAGCACCCACTCGCTGATCGACTTCAACCGCGCCGGCGTGCCGCTGTTCGAGATCGTCAGCCGGCCCGACATCCGCACCGCCGAGGAAGCCCGCGAGTACGTGAGCGAGCTGCGCGGCATCCTCCTCGCCGTCGAGGCCAGCGACGCGAAGATGGAAGAGGGCAGCATGCGCTGCGACGCGAACGTCAGCGTGCACAAGCCCGGCGCCCCGTACGGCACGCGCTGTGAGATCAAGAACGTCAACAGCATCAGGTCGCTCGGCAAGGCGATCGAGTACGAAGCGCGTCGCCAGATCGACATGATCGAGGCCGGCGAGGCTGTCCGCCAGGAGACCCGCCACTGGGACGAGACCGACGGCCGCACCCACACCTTGCGCACCAAGGAAGACGCCGACGACTACCGCTACTTCCTCGAACCCGACCTCGTGCCGCTGGCGCCCTCGGCGGAGTGGATCCAGGCCGTTGCGGATGCGATGCCGATGCTGCCGAGCGCGCGCCGCGAGCAGTTGGCGGCAGCCACCGGCGCGCCTGCCGATGGCGAGGCGATCATGGTCGTCGTCGAGCGCGGGCAGGACGACTACGTGCTCGCGATCGGTTCCGCAGGTGGCGACATCGCCCGTGCGCTGATCTACGTCAAGGAGGCCTTCGCCGATGGTGCCGAGGTGCCGGCGGCCGACGTCGCCGCGCTGACGACGCTGGAGACCTCGGGCAAGGTCACCGCCACCCAGGCCAAGACCATCCTCGCCGAGATCGTCGCCAACGGTGGCGGCGACGCCGTCGCCATCGCCAAGGCGAAGGGCTTCGAGGCGATGGACACCGGCGCGCTCGAGGCGATGGTCGATCAGGTCATCGCCGACAACGCCGCCGCGTGGACCAAGTACGTCGGCGGCGAGGACAAGGCCATGGGGGCCCTCGTCGGCGCGGCGATGAAGGCCAGCCAAGGCAAGGCCGACGGCAAGCTCGTCACCGCCCTGCTGCAGTCCAAGCGCACCGCCTGAGCTCTCTCGTTGTGGCGTGAGCCCTCGAACGCCTCGGCTGGTCGGTCCCCGCCACGTGACGAAACTCCGCGATGCCGGTCGAGGCGCTCGAGCCCAGCTCCTTCCTGAATCTCCACGTGATGAAACTCTGGGTCCGGTAGAGGGCGCTCGAGCCCAGCTCCTTTGTGAATCTCCACGTGATGAAAGTCTGGGTCCGCTCGCTGCCCGAGCCCGCCCCCTTTCTGAATCTCCACGTGATGAAACCCGGGGAGGGGCGACTGAATTGCCCGAGCCCGGCTCGTTCGTGAATCTCCACGTGATGAAACTCGGCGCCGGGCCGACCACCCGAGCACGGCTCCTTCCTGAATCTCCACGTGATGAAACTCGGCGCCCGGGCCGACCACCCGCCCGGCTCCTTCTTGAATCTCCACGTGACGAAACTCGGGTCCGGCGCGGTGGGCCGGTTCAGCTGCTGAGGGATGACCATCTGCTCCGGGAGCCGCGCATCCCTGCGCGATTCACCGGGCGAGAGACGGCGAACTCATCAGTGTTCCGATACCAACCCGGGAGTTTGATCGCGTGAAGATTCACGAAGGCTCGCCCGGACGCCGTACGCCCAACGAACCCGGAAGATTCATCACGTGGAGATTCACGAAGGGCCAGCCAGGACGCGGTAGCCCGCCGCACCTGGGAGTTTCATCACGTGGAGATTCACGAAGGGCGGTCGACCGGGAACCCTGAGTTCATCACGTGGAGATTCACGAAGGGCCAGCCGGGCGGGCTCGACCCTTGACCCCAGAGTTTCGTCACGTGGAGATTCACGAGGCGGGTCACTGGCTGGAAGGCGAGGACTCGGCGGCCGTCAGAAGAAGGTGCCGCAGTAGGGGGCGGGGTGCGTGGCGAAGAGGGCGTCGGCGATGGCGATGGCTGGGGCGTCGACCACCTCGAGCAGGCCGGCGCCGGCGAGCTCGGTCCACGACGTGCCACCGAGGTACGCGGCGGAGAGGGTGCCGATCGGCATCACCAGATGCGCGGCGACGTGATCCCCCTCGCGGCGCGCGCCGGTCGAGTCGATGCGCCACGTGCCGTTGTTGTCCGCGAACATCGGGTCGACGACACGGATCGTGACCGACCCAGCGGCCGGGCCGTAGGTGCGCGCCGTCAGCGCGGTGTCGACGTCGAGGATGCGCAACCACTGCTCATCCCAGCGCGTGGTCACGTGGTAGGCGCGCTGGTCGCGCGCCGCGAAGCGGATCGGCTCGTCGATCGGCCGGTTGTCGGACGTCCAGTCGACGATCAGATCGATCTCGAACAGGTACGCCCAGAGGGCACGCTCGACCGAAGCATCGGCCCCGAAGAGCTCGCGGACCACGCCGGCGCCGGCGTCGGACCCGTCAGGACGATCCGCCCAGCGGACCTCGTAGTAGATGTAGCCGTCGTCCACGCCGTCGGCATCGGTGTGCACCGCGACGAACGCCGGCTTCGAGACGTCGATCGCCTCCTTCAGGATGCGCGACCAGAAGTACGGCGTGCGATCGACCGCCCCGACCCTGCGCCGCGCGAACGACTCGTAGATCGGCGGCACGACCTCGAGCAACTCGTCAGACGGAACCAGGCGCATCGTGCCCTCAACGGGGGCCCGCAGCGGCAACGCATCACGGCTGGTGACCTTGACCTCCACCGACTCTCCGGCAACCTCGAACCCGAAGCGCTGATAGATCACGGCCTCGCTGGCGCGCAGGCTGGCCAATGACTGACCGGCCTCACGGCCCTCGGTGAGCAGCTGGGTCATCATCGTGCGCAGCAACCCCCGCCTGGTGTGCGTCGGCAGCACTGCGACGCGCGTGACTCCGGAGGTCGCCAGCCGGGCGCCGCCGGGGACCGTGGTCTCGAACCGGAACGCGCCGACGTGGCCGACGCACCGGCTGCCGTCCCAGGAGCTGATGCTGTCGGTCTGTGCCCACGCAGGCTCACGGACGGCCCATTCCTCGTCCGTCAATCGTGGGAACAGGAGCGCGTCCGATACGACGGTGCTCGTGCTCCGCGCCTCGGAGAGCTGAGTTCGGCGAACGTCGATGGTCACGGCTTCGACCTTAGGTCGCACGCCGGCGAGCGCCGAGTGGGATTCAGCGGTCGGGCTGGTTGAGCTCGACGACGTTGCCGCTGGGGTCCTTGATGAAGGCCTGCTTGCCGGCTCCGGTGACTCGCCCGGACCGGCGAGCCTCCACACCGTGGGCGCCGAGGTGGGCGAGGCACGCGTCCAGGTCTTCGACCTGGAACGCGTAGTGGTTCTCGGCGCCGGGGGGAACCGTCTCGGTCTGGAGCAGGTGCACCTGCTGGTTGCCGGCCTGCAGCCACGCGCCAGGGAAACCGAAGTCCGGACGGGGCAGCGCGTGAAGGCCGAGCAGGCCGTAGAACTCCACGGCCTCGGGCACGTCCTTCACGCCGATCGCAACGTGGTGCACGCCGACGACGTTCACAGCTCACCCGCGATCACGAGGTCGATGGCCCGTCGACAGGTGCGGTGGAACGCATCGACCGCCATGTGGAGGTGCTCGTCGGGCGTGTCCTCTTCCTTGGTGTGGCTGAGCCCGGCGATGGAGGACGAGAAGATCATCACCGTCGGCACCTCCCGTGCCATCTCGCTCGCATCGTGCAACGCACCACTGGGTAGTTCGACATCGTGCCCCTCCACTTCCCGAACACTTTCGCGCGCCGCGTCCAGCAGGCGAGGGTCGAACGGCATCGGCGGGATCCGGAAGATGTGCTCCATCGAGACGGTGCAGCCTTCGGCCTCAGCGGCGTCAGTGGCGGCCTGCTGCATCTCGGCGAACATCGCCGCGAGTGCGTCCTTGTCGATGTGGCGCATGTCCATCGTCACGCGGGTCTCGCCCGGCACCGCCGTGACCACGCCGGGCCAGCACTGGGCGTGACCGACGGTGGTGACTCCATCGTGACGCTGCCCGATTTCCTTCAGAGCGATGGCAAAGCGTGAGGCGGCGACGAACGTGTCGCGGCGCATCTCCATCGGCATCGTCCCCGAGTGCGCCGCCTGGCCGAGGAAGATCACCCGTTCGCGCTCGATGCCCTTCGTCCCGGTGACCGTGCAGATGCCGAGACCTTTGGCCTCCAGCACGGGCCCCTGCTCGATGTGCACCTCGAGGTAGGCCTTCACGTGCTCCAGCCGCGTGCGTGCGCCGTCGATCGTGTCCAGGCTGATCCCGTGCTCGCCGATGACCTCGGGCAGCTTGTTGCCCTCTTTGTCGGTCAGCGCAGCCGCCGCTTCGGTGTCCAGCGAACCGACCACGGCTGCGGAACCGAAGAGGCTCCGGCCGAACCGAGCGCCCTCTTCGTCGGCCCAATCGACCACTGCCACCGTGACCGGTGGGGTGCCTTCCGCGGCGAGCGCGCGCAGCAGCTCGATGCCCGCCATCACACCAAGCGCGCCATCCAGCCAGCCACCCTTGGGCACGCTGTCGAGGTGTGAGCCGACCACGACCATGTCTTCGCTGGCGCCGCGCAGGTAGGCCCAGAGATTGCCGGCTTCGTCGGTCTCGATCTCGACCGGCAGCGTCGCCAGCGACTCGCGGAACAGGGCCCGGGCCTCGAGCCACTCGGGCGTCCAGCACAGGCGGCGGCTGCCCTCCGGCCCGCCGGTGCGATCGGCGAGCGTGCGCAGACTCGCGACCACTCGGGCAGGGTCGTAGGCCATCGTGTCGGCCGTGCCAGCAGTTGTCATGGAGCCGAAACTACTCCCA
>JAOBWO010000233.1 GCA_025463415.1 Acidimicrobiales bacterium
GTTCGGACACAATGGCGCGCATGGGCTCGTTGCTGGTTGTCACGGGGCCGCCCGGCGCAGGGAAGTCGACCCTCACCGAGACCATCGCGCTGCGGATGAGCCCGAGCGTGCTCGTCGAGGGCGACGCGTTCTTCCGGTTCTTACGCAGCGGAGCGATCGAACCGTGGCTGCCGGAGTCGAACGCGCAGAACACAGCGGTCACTCGCGCCGCCGGCTCGGCAGCCGGCGGGTTCGCGCAGGGCGGCCTCCACACGGTGTTCGATGGCGTGATCGGCGCGTGGTTCCTCGACGAGTTCCTGGCCGCCACCGGCCTTGCCGCGCTGGACTACGCGGTGTTGCTCCCTCCGGTCGAGACCTGCGTGCAACGGGTGCTCCATCGGCAGAACCACGGGTTCACCAACGAGGCGGCAGCGCGGCACATGCACGACGAGTTCACGCGCCGACCGTGCGCAGATCGACACGTCTTCCGCGAGGCTGTCGACTCGCCCGATGTGCTGGCCTCGTGCGTCCTCGACGCGCGTGACCGAGGCGACCTCACCTACCCGCTTCGCTGACGACCGTCGGCGCGTCGCGGCGGCGAGCCCCCACCCCCGAAGAAGGTCGGGGTCGAGCGCACACGTTGGAGAGCGCCGATGAGTTCCGGGCGCCGGCAACGTCGATCAAGGTATGGCTGACAACACTCCCACCACGTCCACACTCACGAACATCGGGGTCACGATGTTCACCGTCTCCGATGTCGATGCAGCGCTTGCCTGGTACTGCGAGAAGCTCGGCTTCCAGGTCTGCGCAGATGTCCACTTCGGCGAGAACGGCGAGAACCGCTGGCTCGAGGTGGCGCCTCCCGGCTCGACCGGCCGCCTCTCGCTCAACCCGCCCATGGGCAACCAGCCCGGCGGGGGCTCGATCGGCATCGACTCGTCGGACGTCATGGGCGAGTTCGCCCGCCTCCAGGCACTCGGCGTGGCGATCGACATGCCCCCGATGCAGACGCCTGGCGCCCCGCTTCTGTTCATGATCAGCGACCTGGACGGCAACCACATCGCCGTCGTCGAGACACCGCCCGCCTGACCACCCCGCGTCACCCGGGTGGAGCGAAGAACTCCAGAGCGAGGTTGTCCGGGTCGCGGAACGAGAGTCCTGAACCGTACGGAGCATCGACGATCCCTCCGTGTGCCAGACCGAGCGAGTTCAACTTGGTCTCCCACTGTTGGAGCTCCGCTCGATTGGCACAGCCGAACGCGACGTGGTCCAGTCCTGGACGTGTCTCGTCGAACGGTGCGGCATCCGTGGGTGCGGCGTGTTGGTGGATTCCGAACAGTGAGCCGCCGAGCAACCAGACGACGTGATGGAACGGCCCGGTGTCCTCGTCGAGCACCGGATCCGCCCCGAACAGGCTGCTGTACCACGGGCGGCTCCGGCCGAGGTCGGTGACCGTCACAGCGACGTGGGCCAACGCAGGGAACTCGGACATTGTGACCTCCGAAGAATCTCGAGAACTGGAGCACATTAACCCACGACACCGCACGTCAGATCCGGCCTGACACGGGCACGTCGTGCGCATGGATCGCGCATGCGTTTGCTGCTCACCACCCGGGGGTAGCGCCAGGACATGAAGCGCGCCCTCCCTTTGCTCCTCGTCGGCGCCTGCCCATTGCTCGGTGGGTGCGTCGTCGCTACGAGCAGCAGCGACGGACGTGGTGGGGGCTCCTACCTCTTCCTGTTCCTGCCGTTTCTGCTGTTCTTTCTGGCGTTCAGGAGCCTGCGGCACGTTCGGCGGCGTGGTCGCTCGGCGGGACTCGCTGCCCCGGTGACGCAACGTCGAGGTGCCTCTGTCGACACGTCGATGATCCGAGCGGAGCTGTCGGTGCTCGCGGACGACGCGTTGAGGTTGGAGCCCCAAGTCGTCCTTCACGATGCGGCGCGCAACGACTACGAGTCCGCAGTGCACCGCTACCGGGTGGCTCAGGCAGCGGTCGAACAACACGCCTCAGGAGCGCAGATCGATCTGACCCGCGTGCAACGGGTTGTCGACGAAGCGATGTGGTCGATGTCGAGGGCTCAGGCGGTGGTCCAGGGCTATCCACCACCCGCCCCGCCGGTGGAGCTGCAAAGGAGCGGGCCCAGCGGTGAACCGGCGATTCGTGTCGCCGAGGACAACCAACCCGTGTACGTCGATGCCCCCGTGTCGTTCCGGTCGGGATGGTTCGCAGGCGGAGGCCGGCTGCTGGGGGCACTCATGCTGGGTGGGTTCGGTGGCTGGGTGGTCCATCACTCGGACGACAGCAACCCTGACGACGACGTGTACGGCTCCTGAGACGGGGAGGGCACGAGCGGCTGTCGCTGTTCTCCGGTTGACCTGTTCGGTGGTCGGTTCCGGATCAGATTCCCGACATCTCGCTGCTGCGGTAAGTTCCCTCGACGAACGACCTGGCGCCCGCGGCGCTTGACGTGATGGGCGCTGGGGTCTTCCGGGTGCAGTTGGGGAGAAGTGATCTCGTGAGAGCGATCGTCGCCGGGGTGGGAATCTCTGCACTGTTGGCGCTCGGCGTGACCGCGTGCGGAAGCGATCGCACCGCGTCGGGGACGGCTTCGGCAGCAGAGAGCCTCCCCGCGGCGGCCGTGGTCGACACAACAGCCGCCACGACCGAGACGGCGTCATCCGCGTCGGAGACGACGTCATCCGCACCGGACACCTCGCCATCTGCATCGGAGACGACACCGGCCACACCCGCGGTCACGAGCACGAACTCGAGCGTTCTGGACACCAGCGATCCGGCCGACGCCTATCTCGGCGCGACAGCAGAGGTCTACCGACGCCCTCTGCCGACCGGACGAGACTTCGTTCTCCGATCGAGCACCGAGTCGTACGCGGAGGTGTTCGGGCTCACATGGTCTGCACCGACCGGATCCGCAGACACCTGTCTCGGCGACCACGCCGCGCTGTTCGGGGTACCGGGCGATGTCGGGCCCTGGGGCTCGGCGTGGGTGGCTTCGCCCTTGTGGGACGACCCGCAGCCGACGCAACCAGCCGCGCTCGTTGCAGCGATGTCAGCTGCCGAGTCCACCATCCCCTCGACCGAGTACTTGGTGATTCGGGTCGGCACCGGGGCAGCGGAAGCCGTTCTCGTGTCCAGCGACGGAACGGAGCTCGATCGAGCCCCCGTGTCCAACGACATCGCCATGCTGGTCGTCGCCGCCGACGCAGTGGGTGAGGGGGAAACGGTGAACGATCTGAGCGTGATCGTCGTCTCCGCGAACGGCGAACAGTCCGCACCTGTGCCCCTCGCCCCGGCACCGTGGGGCGCGCCGAGCGATTGCAGCCCCGGCGAGGCACCGCGGCGCCCTCTTCCGCAGAGCGGGCCCCAGCCTGCCGACCCGACAGGCGCGGCCGCGCAGATCCGCGATCGTTACGCGTCGTTGGTCGACATCTCGATTCCCTTCGATCACAAGCCCTCAGATCTGCTCGACGACGACACGGGCGTGCAGTCCGCGATCGACGCGGTGTATGCGGGCCAATACGGCGCGATTGCCGCCAGCGCGGCGTACTCCGTCGATGACCTGGTCTTCACCGCGCCGGACGAGGCGTGGTTCCGCTACAGCATCACCACCTCGGCGTCGACGTTCACGGACCGCTTCGGCCGCGCCGTCTTCAACGGTCACGTCTGGCAGATCACTCGATCGACGCTCTGCCAGGACCTTGCCCTCGCCCAAACGTCGTGCGAGCCCGACCCGGGACCGGAGCAGCTCCCTCCGAACCCGGAGTGGGACGCGGCGTGGCAACAGTGGGTCAGCCGAGCAATGTTGTACTCGGGCAACGATGGCTGCGGCCCGCTCTCACAATGCTGACTCGACAGGTGTTCCGGAGCCGTGCCCGCACCTCGAGCTCGTCGATCCGTCGTCGCTGGTCGCGCTTGCACTGACGCGCCCTACCGAGCATCCTGGGCGAGATGCGTCGGCTGCTCCTCACATCGGCTGGCGCCAGGAACGCGACCATCCACGACGCGCTGGTCGACCTGCTCGACCGACCGATCGAGGAGTGCACCGCGCTGTGCATCCCGACTGCGATGTACGGCCATCCGCACGCCGGTCCGGGCGAGCACGTGTGGGAGTTCGTCGCCGGGCGTTCCGAACAGCCGATGGTTGAGCTCGGATGGAAGTCGGTGGGACTGCTGGAGCTGACCGCACTGCCCAGCATCGATCGGAAGCGCTGGGTTCCGCTGGTGCGCGCGGCGGACGTGCTGATCGTCTCTGGCGGCGACGCGCTCTACCTGTGCCACTGGATGCAGGAATGTGGGCTGACGGATCTGTTGCCGTCGCTCGAGGACACCGTCTGGTTCGGCATGAGCGCCGGGAGCATGGTGATGGCACCGCGGATCGGTCAGGAGTTCGTCGGGTGGACGCCGCCCTCCGGCGACGACCGTGGCCTCGGCCTCGTCGACTTCTCGATCTTCCCTCACCTCGACCACGTGGACCTGCCCGAGAACAGGTTGGCGCATGCAAGGACGTGGGCTGCCGGTCTCGACGGTCCCGGGTACGCGATCGACGACGAGACGGCGCTGCGCGTGGTCGACGGCACCGTCGACGTCGTGTCAGAAGGCCACTGGCACCACTTCGACGCATAGCTCGACGTCCTCGTTCGACGTGTCGAAATGATCCGGAGCGTTCCAGCGGGATCGGTCAGGCGACCACGGATCTGCTTGCTCGTGGTGCCGCGGTCCGTGCGATCGAGCTCGCTCCGGCGACTGCTGCTCGGTTGCGTTCGAACCTCGGTTCCGATCGGCTGCAGGTGACCGTTGCGGACTTCGAGACCGTGGAGATCCCACTCGCGAGTGCTGACGCTGTGTTCGCCGCCTCTGCATACCACTGGGTCTCCCCCGCCGCGCAGGTCGATCGCCCGACACGAGAGGACGTCGAGCCACCGTCCGCCGGCAGTTCGATCACGATCCGCGGTTCGAGCACATTGAGGTACTTCGATGCGACTGGGACCAGACCTACGACGCGGCCGACTACCGAAAGCTGATGCTGTCGTACTCCGGGACCCAGATGATGACGGTGGGCGATCGCGACGCTCTGCTGGACGACGTCGAAGTGCTCATCGAGCGCGACTTCGGTGGCCGGGTCACCCGTCCCCTCGTGGCGGTTCTGACGACGGCCACGCTCGCCTGATGTCGCAACGCGCGAGCGCCTGCAGAGACATGAAGCCGGTCAGGTCTAGAGGTAGAAGCCGATCCGGTCGATGATCACGTGGGTGCTGTTCGAGCCGCCTCGGATCTTGATCCGGCCGAAGGCATCCATCGGGCAGATGACCATGTTGGCGACGATCTGGCCGACACTCGACCAGTTGATGCTGGAGTTCCCGGGCCACACCTGATCGGCTGCGAATGCTGCGACGTAACCACCAGTGCCTTCAGTCTCGGCCAACGTGAGGTTGAACACGGCCGAGCGCGGTCCCGGATACAGCATGTCGACGATCCGCTCCTCGCCGGCCGCCAGCTTGGTCGGTCCGCCCGTGGAGGCCGTGCGCGTGTCGAACACGCGTGGCGAGCTGAGGTTCGGCACATACAGCTGGGTCGGCGGCACGTGTCCGATGGACACACCGAAGATCGAGTCGGTCTTCGGGTTGGGAATGACGAACCGCAACGAATACGTGGTGCGGGTGTTCAGGAACACCGTGCCTCTCCCCGGGGAACCGTCGAGATCGATGGTCTGGGTCTTGTTGCCCGGGCCGGCGTCGAGGCTGGTGGTCAGCAGTTGGCCGATCGGCGTCGGACCTTCCATCGCACGCGAGACGAGACTGAACGTCGGCGAGCCCCGATAGCTGATCTGGATCTGGCGGATGACCGCGCCGGCCATGATCGGCAACGATGCCTCGATCCACAGCCCACCGTTGTTGGCGTTCACGCCCACGACATCGTCGATGACGCGCATCAAGGGGTCGCGGGTGAAGAAGGCCGTCGCATCGAGCGGCAGGTACGTGCACTGGCTGACCATCGCCGCGAGCGTCTCCGGATGCGGCATGTCGAGCTTCGGCACCCCGAGCGCGGACGCGTCACCGCTGTGCATCCCTGCCACCATCGCTGTTCCACCCGCGACGGCACCGACGCCGCCGGCGAGGAGCAATCGCCGCGACACCCCTGCCGCCTCACGACCTTGCACATCCTCGAGTTCGGCCATGGGCCCTCCCCTCCTGCGATGGTGCGCGACCGTACCACCGGCCGAGAGAGCCTCTGTCCGGCCGTCGTTGCGCGAAACGTGAGACCATCGATCATGACTCGGTTGGTGGTTGGGCCTGCAGGCCTGTTGCGAGGCTCGATGAAGGTGGCCGCCGTGATCGCTCTGCTGGGTCCAGCGGGGTGCTCGAGTCAGAACGCGTCGCGGTCGTCGACTGGTTCCCAGCCGATCGTCACGACGACGACAGTTGCCGCCGACGCGTCCGTGGCGAGTGCTACATCCGCGGTCACCACCGTGGCGGAGACCTCGACCAGTGATCCGAGTTCTGTCCACACGGCCTATTGCGAACACGTGGCCAACCTGAGCGGGGAGCACACGGAGGCGTACGTCGGCTCCGCCGAGCAGCGGGCCGACGTCCTCGCCCTCATCGACGTGGCGCCCGAAGATCTGATCGCGCCGCTGACGACGTTCTCTCAGTTCCTGGGCTCCGGAGCGATCACGGCGGAAGATCCGAACTCCAACCTGGTCGAGAACTGGCCGCCTGCCGTACAGGACGCGATCACCGTGATCATGACGTACGACGCTGCATCGTGCTGACCACGATCGCTCGCGCGGACGCCGACGCTACGCCGCCCGCTGCCAGACGGAGACGTGCGACGAGCTGCTGCTGGTGAAGGTTCTCGATGCCAGTTGCTCCATCGCTGCGTGAGCGACATCCCGGCGAGCTGGGCCATCAAGTCCAGCTCGGCGGGCCAGGCGTAACGGTGCGCTGAGTCGAACGTCTGCGCTCGGCCATCGCTGATCCAGTAGTGGTGGGAGACGAGGCGTTGATTGGCGATGTCGTACTCGTCGAAGCCGAGGTGATCGCCGGTCACGTCGTGAGCACGGATGACGTCGCCGGGCGGCAAGCGCTGCAAATCGGGGATCGATGTCTCGACGACGAAGCAGCCGCCCGGCCGCAGGTGGGCCGCCGCGTTTCGGAAGCACTCGACCTGAGCCTGCTGGGTGAGGAGGTTCGAGATCGTGTTGTACACCAGGTAGACGAGCCCGAACGTGCCGTCGACTCGCGTCGTCGCCATGTCACCGATCGTGACGGGGATGCGTTCTGAGCCAGGCTTGGCCATGAGCTGATCGACCATCGACCGTGACATCTCGATGCCACACACATCGACACCCCGGGCGCTGAGTGGCAGGGCCACACGACCCGTTCCGATGGCGAACTCGAGAGCGCGATCCTGGCCGACGAGGTCGCTCAAGAACTCGACGGTCGGTCCGAGGACTGCCTCCTCGAACATCGCCACCGAGGTCTTGTCGTAGTTGGCGGCGATGTCTCCGCTGAAGATGCCATCTGACACGCTCGAACTCTCTCACCACCCCGGAGAAGTCACCACCGAGTTTCTCTCCGACGTGCAGGCACGCTTCGCGATGGCGGCTCGAAGTGGCGTCGCGTGCGGGATGCGCTCGCATGATGAAAGGCTCCGACGATGATCGATGACGCGGCGAAGTCGCACCTCCATGATCACCTGCGCTGGGTGCGCGAGGCCCTCGTGTGGAAGCTCGAGGGGCTCTCCGAGTACGACGTTCGGCGCCCGATGACGGCAACGGGAACCAACCTCCTCGGTTTGGTGAAGCACAACGCCATCTGGGACTCGCGGTACTTCGGCGAAGTCTTCGGGCGACCCTTCGCCGAGGACCTCCCGGATTGGGACGACGTGCCGGCGCGTGGCACCGACTTCTGGGCGACCGAGCACGAAAGTCGCGCCGATGTCGTCGACCTCTATCGACGTGTGTGGACTCACACAGACGCGACCATCGACGCCTTGGACCTCGGCACGATGGGTCACGTGCCCTGGTGGCAGCAAGACGTTCCGCTGTTCAACGTGATGGTTCATTGTCTGTCCGACACCACACGTCACGCAGGGCATGCCGACATTTTGCGGGAGACACTCGATGGTGCTGTCGGCGTCGATCGTGACAGCGTGCACTTCGAACCGCGCGACGGCGCGTTCTGGGAGGCTCGACGGGCGACCCTCGAGCGCATCGCCATCTCTGCCGATCGTGGAAGGTTGACCTGACGGCGTCACGGCTCCTGTGTCGGCGAGCGCGCTTGGTTTCTGGCGTAGTGCGGGCTGCGTCGTTGTGCCCGACTCTCACATCGGCTCGCGCAGCATGGCCCAGACGTCCGGGCCACCTCCGGCGATGACACGGTGGTCAACGGTGACAAAGCCGAGTCTTCGGTAGAAGGCCACGTTCGTCTCGGACGAGGTCTCCAGGAACGCTGCAATCCGTTCATCGTCGGCGGTCGCGAGCATGGGCGTGATCGTCCGCTCGGCCAAGCCTTGACGTTGCATCGTCGGCGACGTTCCCACTGTGGCGAGGTACAGGTGCCGCTGCCGCGGCCGCCAGTCGTTCAGTTGCGATTCAGCGTCGAGCGAAGCTCGTGATCGAGTTCCGGCGAGTGCCGCCGTCGCGTCCGCGATCCGGAGATGGACGTCGGACGGGATGTCAACCGCGCTGTCCATCCACACCGCCACGGATTCGGCCACGCCGTCGACGACCGCAAGCCAGACCTGGCCGAAGGCGAGGCCGTACGCCTGGAGCGCCAGACGCTGGAGACCCGTCACGCGACGAACATGATCGTCGGCGTCGACGGTCCAACGGGTCCACGCATAGTCGGCGAACGCGAGGCCCAACACGGCTGCCGATCGATCCACATCGTCGACGGTTGCTCGCCTGACCACGATCGCCACGGCTGAATACTCGCCCATCGCATGAATCGAAGTGAACGACGGCCTCATGCGGCCCGCGGATGTTCGTGGCGTCGATGAGCTCGGAGCGCCGCTGACAGCGGAATTCCCTGAACTCGGCGCGCTTCGTTCGCGATGATGACCGACGTGGACGAGGTCGAAGTGATCGTGGCGCACAGCGAGCGGGCGACGCTGCGCGTCGGAGACGTGTTCATCAAGATCGACAGTGATCAGCGGCGCACGGACGTCGAGGTCGAAGCGATGGCGATGGTGCCGATCCCTACGCCGGAGATCGTTTGGCGGATGCCGCCTGCGCTCGCGCTCGCCGCTGTGCCGGGAAGGGCGCTCGGCCACCTCGGCGAGGCGTCGACCGCTTCATCGGCAGCGTGGTCCGCCGCGGGCGCCGCAGTGCGCGAACTGCACGACACGCCACTTCCGCCATGGCCCGGCCGGAGTGTTGACGAACTCAGGTTGCACCTCGCCACCGAGTGCGAATGGCTCATCGCCGCTGATGTCCTGCCCGCTGACGTGGTGACGCGAAATCGCCGCCTCGCGGAGTACGCACTTCGGCCATGGACGCCGGCGTTCGTCCATGGCGACCTACAGGTCGACCACGTCTTCGTCGATGGCGACGTCGTCACCGGCGTCATCGATTGGTCCGAGGCATCCCAGGGCGACGCCATGTACGACCTCGCCACGCTCACGCTCGGGCACCCAGAGCACCTCGACGACGTCCTCGCGGGCTATGGCAAACACGTCGACGTCGATCTGATCCGTGCGTGGTGGTCCTTCCGATGTCTGTCGAACGTCCGTTGGCTGAGCGAGCACGGCTACGGCAACGTCGAGGACTTCCCCGAAATCGCCGTGCTCCGCCGCGCGTGAGGCGGAGGGGTCACGTTGGAATGCGATAGCGAAGTCGTACGACGCCGTTGTCGAATCGGTGTTCCTCGAGGAGCTCGAGGTTCGTGCAGATGCCGGCCGGAAAGGCCGGTTTGCCGCCACCGAGGAGCATCGGCCAGGCGAACAGCTGGCATTCGTCGACCAGACCTGCAGCGAACGCCTGGGCGGCCAGGTTCGCCCCGCCGATGGTGAGGTCGCCGGTGGCTGTGGCCTTCAGTTCCCGCACCGCCGCGGGATCGAAGTCGCGTTCGAGCCGAGTCGTGGCCGTCGACACGGTGGGCAACGTGGTGGAGTAGACGACCTTGTCGGCAGCCAGCCAGGCACTCGCGAACTCGGCTCTGAGGTCGGACTGCTGGGCAAGCGCCGGGTCGGTCTCCCAGGGGGCCATCGCCTCGTACAGGCGCCGTCCGTAGAGGAACGTGCCGAAGCACTTCAGCAACGCGGTCGTCGCTGCGAAGACGTCGTCGTCCGGCGGCGCCCAGTCGAGCGCGCCGGACTGGTCTTCGATGTAGCCGTCGAGCGACATGTTGGTGATGTAGACGATCTTGGCCACGAATGTTTCACGCTCTCCGGTAGGCAGCCTCGCACGAGTGCGGGTCACGACTCCGAGGCGAGCTCGACGAGCAGTTCATCCAGTTGCCCGAACGTCTCGTGCGTCGCATCGGCCGCACCGCCGCCTTCTGCGTCGAGCGCCTCCTTCGAGGGATAGAGCTCGCTCATGACGAGCAGCGTCTTGCCATCCTGTTCCGTCAGGGTGACCGTGGTGACGGAGCTGCTTTCTCCGCCCTCGTCATTCGTCCAGACGATGAGCGATGGCGGTGTCACCTCGAGGTACGTGCCGAAGAAGTCCATGCCATCGCCGAATCCGAGGCGGTATGTGCCACCGGTGCGCACATCCATCTCACACGAGTGCAACGTCATCCCCATCGACTTCGGTGCCCACCACCGCTTGAAGAGTTCGGGCTTCGACCACGCCTCGAACACGATGCGCGCTGGAGCGTCGAACCATCGCGTGACGACGACCTCGCGATCGGATCTCCGTTCCACGCTCGTGACGTTCTTCGTCGGCGCTTGCTCACTCTGGCTGGTGGTGTCCATCTGACTTCTCCTTCTGTTTCAGTTCTTCGATGACTTGGTCCAGCTCGCCGAATCGCGCATCCCAGAGCTGGTGATAGCTCGCGATCCACGCAGCCACTTCGTCGAGACGGCGAGCGCCGATCCTGCAGGTCCGGACGCGGCCGACCTTCTCGGTGACGACGAGTCCCGCCTGTTCGAGGACCCCGACGTGCTTCTTCATGCCCGTGAGGGTCATGTGGAACCGGTCCGCAAGAGCGGTGATCGAGGCGTCCTCACGGCCGAGCTGCTCGAGCACGCCACGTCGCGTGGAGTCCGCCAAGGCGGCGAGCGAGGTGTCGAGGTGCGCCCTCGCATACTGAACCATACGGTTCAGTGTCTACCACGCGTTGATGACGATGCGCAAGCCCGAGCACAAATGAAGAGAGCGCGGACGGCCTCATCGCGCACCTTGGGATTGGGGTCCGACCGGACCATCTCGGCGAGGCGTCGAACAACCGCGTCCGACAGCTCACCCGACCAGGCGGGCTTGCATGTCGTGCAGCTGAGCGCGTGAGCGGCGTTGCGTCGAACGCGAGGAACTGGATCGTCGAGCATCGGGATGACGACATCGATTGCCCGGCTGTCCGAACAGTGAGCCAGAAGCTGAACCGACCACCACCGCACCTGCGGATTCCGATGAGAGAGGCCATTGATCAACGCATGGCTTCGATGCGCAACATCGGCGACGAGAGCTCCTCCACCCATTGCTCTTCTGGCGACATCTCGAGAACCTACGCGCTCGACGCAGTCCTCGTCATCCGAGATTCAACTGGGGTGCACCGACCACGACAGTTGCTGAACGCGCCGGCTCTATGGTTGGCCTCATGGACATCGGCGCACTGATCTTCCCGACCGACCTGTCGATCCGCCCAGACGTCCTTGCCCGCGAGCTCGAGGAGCGCGGGTTCGAGTCGTTGTGGGTGCCCGAGCACGTGGTGCTGTTCGACTCCTACCGCAGCCGCTACCCCTACACCCCGGACGGCAGCGTCCCGATACCGCCGGACCTCGGCTTGCTGGACCCGTTCGTCGCGCTCACCTACATCGCCGCGCGCACCAGCACGTTACGGCTGGGCACCGGGATCTGTCTGGTGGGACAGCGCAATCCGGTGTACACCGCCAAGCAGGTCGCCGACCTCGACGTGCTCGCGCGCGGCCGGGTTGAGTTCGGGGTCGGGCTGGGGTGGCTGCGCGAGGAGTACGAGGTGCTCGACATGCCGTGGGAGCGGCGGGGCGCCCGGGTCGACGACCATCTCCAGGTGATCAAGTCGCTGTGGACCGAGGCGGTGTCGGCGCACGACGGTGCGTACTACCGACTCCCGGAGTGCCGGATGTACCCCAAGCCGGCGCAGAGCCCGCACCCGCCGGTGCACGTGGGCGGGGAGAGCGACGCCGCGCTGCGCCGCGCTGTGGTGCACGGTGACGGCTGGTTCGGCATGGGTCACCGCCACGAGGCCCTGCCGGGGGTCGCGGCACGTCTGGACCGGGTGCTCGCCG
>JAOBWO010000280.1 GCA_025463415.1 Acidimicrobiales bacterium
CGTCGCCGGGTGGCGAGATCGGCCACTACGGGCACCTCGTCGATGCGGACCGGTTCGTCCAGCGGGTGCTCGCGTTCGACCAGTAGTGTCGCTCCCGCCGTCAACCACTCAACGGGGGGCTCGATCCACATGGCACATGCAGTCAAGGGCGTCGTCGCAAGGGCCAAGGGCCAGCCCGTCGAGCTGACCACGATCCTCGTGCCGGATCCCGGTCCCGGCGAAGCGCTCGACAAGGTGAAGGCCAGCGGTGTGAGCCACACCGACCTGCACTACCGCGAGGGCGGGATCAACGACGACTTCCCGTTCCTGCTCGGCCACGAGGCTGCGGGCGTCGTCGAAGCCGTCGGCCCCGATGTGGTCAACGTCAAGGCCGGCGACTTCGTCGTGCTCAACTGGCGCGCCGTCTGCGGCACCTGCCGCTCGTGCCTGCGCGGCAAGCCGAACCTGTGCTTCAACACGTTCAACGCGACCCAGAAGATGACGCTGGAGGACGGCACGCCGCTGTCCGCCGCGCTCGGCATCGGAGCCTTCGCAGAGAAGACGCTCGTGGCCGCCGGCCAGTGCACACCCGTCGATCCCGCCGCCAAGCCCGAGGTCGCCGGCCTGCTCGGCTGCGGTGTGATGGCCGGCATCGGTGCAGCCATGCTCACCGGTGAGGTGCAGCGCGGCAGCAGCGTCGCGGTCTTCGGGTGCGGTGGCGTCGGCAACGCCGCCATCGCCGGCGCGAAGCTGGCCGGCGCGACGACGATCGTTGCCGTCGACCTCGACGACCGCAAGCTGGAGTGGGCCAGGCAGTTCGGGGCCACGCACACGGTCAACGGCTCGAAGGAAGACGCCGTCGCCGCCGTGCAGGCGGCCACCGGTGGACTTGGCGCCGATGTGTGCATCGAGGCCGTCGGCCACCCGGAGGTGCTGCGTCAGGCGTTCTTCGCCCGTGATCTCGCCGGCACCGTCGTGCAGGTCGGCGTGCCGACCCCGACGATGACGATGCCCGACATCCCGATGATCGAGTTCTTCGGTCGCGGCGGCGCGCTGAAGCCCAGTTGGTACGGCGACTGCCTGCCGAGCCGCGACTTCCCGATGCTCGTCGACCTCCACCTGCAGGGCCGTCTCCCGCTCGAGGACTTCGTCAGCGAGACCATCGGCCTCGGCGACATCGAGGAGGCGTTCCACAAGATGGAGCGCGGTGAAGTGCTCCGCAGCGTCGTGGTGTTGTGAGGCGAGTCGAATGAGCGTGGAGCTCGTCAACACCACCGGCATCTTCGCCCTCGACGGCGGGGAGTGGGAGGTGACGAACAACATCTGGTTGGTCGGCAACGACCGCGAGGTGATCGTCATCGATGCCGCCCACGACGCAGCACCGATCGTCGACGCGATCAACGGTCGGCGCGTGAAGGCGATCGCGTTGACCCACGGCCACAACGACCACATCAACGCGGCGCTCGCGCTGCAGGCGGAGGTCGACGCACCGATCCACCTCCACCCTGCGGACCTGATGCTCTGGCACGTCGTCTACCCCGACGTCGAGCCCGACCGCAGCCTGGTCGACGGCGGGCTGCTGACTGCGGGTGGCAGCGCGCTGCGCGTCCTGCACACACCGGGTCACGCACCCGGCTGCTGCTGCTTCCACGTCGTGGGCGCAGGTGCCGACGGCGGCGATGTGCTGTTCAGCGGCGACACCCTGTTCTGCGGCGGTCCGGGCGCCACGGGCCGCAGCTACAGCGACTACGACACGATCGTCGCAAGCATCCGGAGCCGGTTGTTCGCTCTGCCCGCCAGCACCATCGTGCACACCGGTCACGGCGAGAGCACCACCATCGGCGCCGAAGCCGAGGCCCTCGGGCGCTGAGGGCCACCGCAGGTACCGAACGTCCGCTTGACGCGGACATTCGGTGACAGCGCTCGGCTCACTCGCGAGCGCGCAGCTCGACCTTGAGGACCTTGCCGCTGGCGTTCATCGGCAGTGACTCGACGATCTGGACATAGCGGGGAACCTTGTAGTTCGCCATGTTCGCGCGGCTCCAGGCGATCACTTCGTCGGGCACGATCGTCGCGCCCGGACGGGGGACGATGTAGGCCTTGCCGACCTCGCCCATCCGGTGGTCCGGCACACCGACCACCGCGACCTGGCTCACGCCCGGGTAGCTGGCCAACGCGTTCTCGATCTCGGCGGGGTAGGCGTTGAACCCGCCCATGATGAACATGTCCTTCTTGCGATCGGTGATCCGCACGTTGCCCTGCGCGTCCTGCACCGCGATGTCGCCGGTGGCCAGCCAGCCGTCGGAGTTGATGGTCTCTGCCGTCGCCTCGGGGTTGCCGAAGTAGCCGGCCATCACGTTGTAGCCGCGGGCCCAGATCTCGCCTGGCTGACCGACCTCGACGTCGTTGCCGTCATCGTCCACCACGCGCACCTCGACATCGGGGATCGCCCGGCCGGATGTATGGGCGATCGTCTCGTCGGGATCGTCGTGGCGGCACATCGTGACGATGCCGGTCGTCTCGGTCAGCCCGTACCCCGTCACGACGGTCTCGAAGTTGAGGTCCTCGCGCATGCGGCGGACGAGCTCGACGGAGACGGGAGCGGCGCCGGTGACGGCGAGGCGCAGGGACGAGAGGTCGAACTCGGCGCGGCGGGGATGATCGAGGATCGTCTGGTAGATCGACGGTGGGCCGGGCAGCATCGAGATCCGCTCCTGCGGGATCCGGGCCATCACCGCGGGCACGTCGAACACCGGTTGCGGCACGATCGTCGCGCCCTTGATCAAACAGGCGACGATGCCCGATTTGAGCCCGAACGTGTGGAAGAAGGGGTTGACGATGAGGTAGCGGTCGCCAGCGCGAAGACCGACGACCGTGGCCCACGCATCGAAGCCGCGCACCGATGCGCCGTGACGGATCATCGCCCCCTTCGGCTTCCCCGTGGTGCCGCTGGTGAACATGATGTCGCTGATGTCCTCCGGCCGCACCGCCGCGCTGCGGGCGCGTACGACCTCGCGGTCGACGGCCGCGCCTGCTGCGATGAAGTCGTCCCAGGACGTGCAGCCGTCGGGCACCTCACCCGAGATGACGACCGTGCGCTCCAGCGACTCCACGGCGTTGTCACCGGTGAGCAGCGCCGGGTAGTCGGTGTCGAGGAAGTCGGTCACGGTGAACAGCATCCGCACACCGGCGGTGCGGAGGACATACGCGGCCTCCGGACCCTTGAAGCGGGTGTTCAGCGGCACGAGGGTGGCGCCGGCTCGGTACGCGCCGAGCGCGGCGAGCAGCCAGCGCAGGCCGTTCGGCGCCCAGATGCAGACCCGATCGCCGGGTTCGATGCCGGCGGCGATGTACCCCTGCGCGGCGGTGTCGATCCGGTCGGCCAGTTCGGCGAAGGTCAGCCGCACGGCCGCGTCACCCGCGCCGTCCACCAGGCCCTCGCGGTCGCCGAACAACAGTGCCGCGCGATCGACGACCGCGGCGATCGTGGTGGACTCCAGGCTCACCTCGAAGGCGCCAGAGTCCGTTTCTGACACACCGTCATGTTCCTCCATGGATCGGTGACCATAACAGTGAGTCGCTCTGCGAACGAGAGCCAGGAATGCGCCGCGAGCGGATCTCAGCCGTAATCTGATGCTGCGTCAGAAGGCCGAGGACGGCGACGTCGAGAGGGGCAAGTCGAATGAAGGGCATTCTCGGTTGGGGCACCCACCTGCCGTATCGACGTCTGGACCGGTCGACCATCGCTGCGGTCGCCGGTACCGGTGGCGGCAAGGGCAGCCGGTCGGTGGCGTCGTTCGACGAGGATGCCACGACGATGGGTGTCGAGGCCGCCCGCGGCGCGCTGGCCAGCTCGGGGATCTCGCCGTCGACGGTGTGGTTCAGCACCGTGGCCATCCCGTACCTCGACAAGACCAACGCCACCACGCTGCATGCCGCGCTGCGGCTCGGCACCGACGTCGGCGCGTACGACGCGCTTGGTTCCGTGAAGTCCGCCGTCGGCGCGTTGCGGGCGGGGCTCTCCGGCACCGGCGCGGCGCTCGTGGTCTCCAGCGACCTGCGCGGCGGGTTGCCCGGATCCGGCGACGAGTCGAACGGCGGTGACGCGGCGGCAGCGCTCGTCGTCGGCAGCGATGCCGACGGAACGTTGCTGGCCGAACTGATCGGGCAAGGAGTCGCCACCGAGGAGTTCCTCGATCGTTGGCGCACGCCGGGCGACAACCGCTCCAAGCTGTGGGAGGAGCGCCCCGGTGAGACCCACTACGCGTCGCTCGCGGCGCTCGCCTGGAAGGCCGCGCTCGGCGACGCCGGGCTGGAGGCGCAGGACGTCGACCACCTGGTCGTCACCGGCACCCACGACCGCGCCAACGGCAGCGTGGCCCGCTCACTGGGCGTGCCATCGGCCGCCGTCATCGACTCGCTGGCCGCCACGGTCGGGAACACCGGCGCCGCTTCGCCGGCGCTGCTGCTGGCCTCAGCGCTGGAGCAATCGTCGCCCGGTCAGGTGATCGGGCTCGTCGTGCTCGCCGACGGGGTCGAGGTCTTCGCCTTCCGCACCACGGCCGCCGTCGCCGAGTACGCGCCACGCCGCACCGTTGCCGCGCAAGTTGCCGCCGGCGGCGCCATCACGTACGGCAAGTACCTCGGCTGGCGTGGCCACCTCAGCATCGATCCGCCCCGCCGGCCAGAGCCGGTCCGCCCCTCGGCCACCGCGTCGAGCAGGTCGCGCGAGTGGAAGTTCGGGTTCGTCGGCTCGGTCGACGGTTCCGGCGAGGTGCACATGCCGCCGGCACAGATCGACACCGAGCGGCGGGCCATGGCCGAGGCGCTCGGCACGATCGTCACCTACACGATCGACAAGCTGTCGTACTCGCTCAACCCTCCCGTGGTGTTCGCCGTCGTCGACTTCGACGGTGGGGGTCGGCTGCCCATCGAGCTCACCGACGTCGATGCCACGGAGGTCGCCATCGGCGGCCGGGTGGAGATGACGTTCCGCAAGCTGTTCACCGCCGACGGGGTGCACAACTACTTCTGGAAAGCTCGCCCGATCCGCGGCGAGCAGGTCGAACACGGAGAGGCTGGCTGACATGGCATCGCACGGGATCAAGGACCGGGTCGCGATCATCGGCATGGGGTGCACGCGCTTCACCGAGCACTGGGACAAAGGCCTCGACGATCTGTTGATCCAGGCCAGCGACGACGCATACGCATCAGCGGGAGTCGCCAAGCCCGACGTCGATGCCTATTGGTTCGGCACCGCGCAATCAGCGATGAGCGGCATCGCGCTCGCTCGCCCGCTCAAGCTCGAGGGCAAGCCGGTCACGCGCGTCGAGAACTACTGCGCGACGGGCTCCGAGGCGCTGCGCCAAGCCGCCTACGCCGTCGCGAGCGGTGCCTACGACATCGCGATGGCGATCGGCGCGGAGAAGGTCAAGGACAGCGGCATGCAGGGCCTGAACGCGTTCCCGGTGCCGAACGACGGCACGTCGCGCACGCTCACCGCAGCGGCGATGTTCTCGATGGTGGCCCCTGCGTACGCGCAGAAGTACGGGGTCGATCGCGCCGAACTGAAGCGGGTCCTGGCACGCATCGCGTCCAAGAACCACAAGAACGGTGCGAAGAACCCGCGCGCTCAGTTCCGCAAGGAGATGAGCGTCGAGCAGCTGCTCGCGATGCCCGCCGTCGCCGGCGATCTCTCCGTGTTCGACTGCGCCGGCGTGGCCGATGGAGCCGCTGCGGCCATCGTCGTTCGTGCCGAGGACGCGCACAAGTACACGGACAAGCCGCTTTACATCAAGGCGCTCAGCATGGTGGCCGGCAACGGGAACGGGCTGATGGATCCGTCGTACGACTACACGACGTTCCCCGAGATCGTCGCCTGCGCGCAGGACGCCTACGCGCAGGCGGGCATCACCGATCCTCGCACTGAGCTGGCGATGGCCGAGGTGCACGACTGCTTCACGCCCACGGAGCTGGTGCTGATGGAAGACCTCGGGTTCTGCGAACGCGGCACGGCGTGGAAGGAGATCGAGGCCGGCGCGTTCGATCTCGACGGTGACCTCCCCGTGAACCCCGACGGCGGCCTGAAGAGCTTCGGCCACCCCACCGGGGCCAGCGGTCTGCGGATGATGTTCGAGGCGTTCCTGCAGCTGCGCGGCGAGGTGCCCGAGGAGCGACGGATCAGCACGTACGGTCAGCGCAACCTCGCGCTCACCCACAACCTCGGTGGTTATCCCGGCGAGATGGTCAGCTTCATCAGCATCCTCGGCACGCAACCGGACTGATACGGTCGTCCCCGGTCGTGGGGGCAACAAGCGGATCTTCGAAGCTGGATCGCCAGCCGGCGCTCGATGGTGTGCGCGCGGCCGCGGTCACGATGGTGCTGCTGTTCCACGGCGGCGTGTCGTGGATGCACGGCGGCTACTTCGGGGTCTCGGTGTTCTTCACCCTCTCGGGGTTCCTGATCACCTCGTTGCTCGTCCGCGAGTTCTCCGTGAAGCAGCGCATCGCGCCGGTTGCGTTCTACGCGCGCCGGGCGAAGCGGCTGCTCCCGGCCAGCACGCTGTGCCTCGCGATCGTGTCGATCATGGCCGGCCGCGACGTGTGGCGGGGAGCGCTGCACGTGCGTCGCGACGCTTTCGGCGCGTTGTTCCAGGTCGCCAACTGGGTGCAGCTCGGCGGCGGCGGGAGCTACACCGATCTGCAGAGCAAGTCGGCCGGCCTGCTCTCACCGCTCGACCACTACTGGTCACTGGCGATCGAGGAGCAGTTCTACTGGCTCTGGCCGCTGTGCTTCTGGGGGATCGCGGTCATGGCCCGGCGACGGGGTTGGTCGCTGACGCGGATCCTGGTCGTGATCACCCTCGCCTTCGCGGCTTGTGCGCCATTGGTGGCTGCGGTGTGGGGACGAGATGCCGCGTACTGGGCCACACCCGCGCGCGCCGCCGAGATCCTCATCGGCGCGCTGTTGGCGGTCGCCCTCCACGAGGGCAAGGTGGCGCCTCACCGCTGGATGGCCCCAGTCGCCGGTGCGGCGATCGTCGCGATCGCGGTCCTGCTGCCCGCGGCCGGCGGACCGGCGTACCACGGAGCGTTCCCGCTGCTCGCCGTCGCCAGTGCCGGTCTGCTGCTCGGCCTGCAACAGCCGGGGTCGGTGGTGACGCTGCTGTCGTGGCGTCCGCTGGTCGGCCTCGGCGCGATCAGCTACGGCGTCTACCTCTTCCACTTCCCGGTGTTCGTGTTCCTCTCGGCAGACCGCCTCGGCCGCGGCGGATGGATGCTGCTGAGCGTTCGACTGGGCGTCACCCTCGCCATCGCGCTCGCGTCGTACTGGTTGGTCGAGCGTCCGATCCGGCGGGCCTCCTGGACCGGCGGACGCACGTTGATGCGGGCCGTCGTCGCGCTCACCCTCGCCTCGCTCGTCATCGCAGCAGTGCCGACGCGCAACGCGACGTACTGGACCGCCAGCACGGCTGCCGTTGCCGCCGCCGAGATCCCTGCGGACTCCGATGTCGGCGTGATCGCGACGGTGCCGCCGGCCACGAGCACGACGACCAAGACGACCACGAGCGAGACGACCACGACCGAGACGACCACGCCCGAGACGACCACGCCGACGACGAGTGAGACGACCACGCCGCCGACGTCCACCAGTTCGAGCGTGTCGAGCACGACCTCGCCCGGCAGCACGGAGGTGGCGAGCACCGAGACGAACTCGTCCGTGCCGGATCCGCTGATCGTCGTGCCGCCGCTCCCCGTGCTCAACCGGCCGGTGCGGATCGTCGTTGTCGGCGATTCGACCGCGGAGGCGGTCGGGAGCGGGCTGGTGCAGTGGGCAGCGGAGAACCCAACCGTCGCGAAGGTCACCGTGTTGGCAGGACCCGGCTGCGGGTTCATCCGCAGTGGCACCGTGCTGGCGGACCCGGACATGGTCGAGAGCGTCGCCGCGTTCGCGGCGAGCTGCCAGAAGCAGCTCGACGTCTTGCTGCCGAAGGCGCTGAACAAGCTGCACCCGGACGTCGTGCTGCTGATGAACTCGATCAACGACGTCCTGCCTCGCGTGTTCGATCCCGCCGTCGGATACCTCACCCCCCTCGACCACGACTTCTTGACCAGGGCCTACCCCGACTACCTCGCGATCGAGGAGTACATCCTCGACCACTCCGACGCTCACGTCGCGTGGATCCGACCTCCGGAGATCAACCCGTTCTGGGTCGATCGAGAGATGCCGGCGCGCGACCCTGCGGCGCACGCCTCCATCGAACACGTCATGGCGACGGTCGCCGCGGTCCACCCGGAGCGCGCGGTGGTCCTCGACCTCCGGGCCTGGATGGAGCAGGTCGGGGTGGCCGACGACCCGGCCTATCGCCCGGACGGCATTCACGAGGACGCGACGAGCGCGTTGGATCTGGTCACTCGGTTCCTCGGGCCTGAACTCGTCACCGAGGCCACCCGCGCCGGTTGACCGGACGCCACTATCGTCGGCCGGATGGACGGCATCCACGACGACACCTCAGTGGGCGACTCGCAGCACGGGCGCGTCGACGAGATGTTCGCGGCAGCACGTGCCGTGCAGCAGAACGCGCACGCGCCGTACTCCAACTACCGCGTCGGCGCGGCACTGCTCACTCCGAGCGGACGGATCTTCGTCGGTTGCAACGTCGAGAACGCTGCCTACCCACAGGGTGCATGTGCCGAGGCCGGGGCGATCGCGGCGATGGTCGCCGCGGGCGAGCGGGAGATCGTCGCCGTGCTGACCGTCTGCGACGGCGAGCAGTTGGGCACCTGCTGCGGCGGCTGCCGTCAACGGATCCGCGAGTTCGCCAAGCTCTCGATACCGGTGTACGCGGCCGATGCGACGGGGGTCCGAGCCACCTTCACGCTCGACGAGCTTCTGCCGCACTCGTTCGGACCCGCACATCTGGGCTGATCTACGATCGACGCGATGTCAGCACGCCTGCCGTACCTGTCCGCCAAGCTGCAAGGCCTCGGCACCACGATCTTCGGTGAGATGTCGGCGCTCGCCGTCTCCACCAACTCGGTCAACCTCGGCCAAGGCTTCCCCGACACCGACGGGCCGCGCGAGGTGCTCGACGCCGCCATCGCGGCGATCAACGGCGGACAGAACCAGTACCCACCGCTGATTGGTGTCCCGGCCCTGCGCGAGGCGATCGCCGAGCACCAACAGCGCTTCTACGGGCTGGCCTTCGATCCCGCCACCGAGATCCTGTCGACTGCCGGCGCCAGCGAGGCGTTGGCCAGTGTGCTGATCGCACTGCTGGACACCGGTGACGAGGTCGTGACGTTCGAGCCGATGTACGACATGTACGCGGCATGCGCGGCGATGTCGGGAGCGACGGTCAAGCCCGTCACCCTCCGGCCGCCGCACTACCACGCGGACATCGACGAGGTGCGCGCCGCCATCACACCACGCACCAAGCTGATCCTGCTCAACACCCCGCACAACCCCACCGGCAAGGTGTTCACGGGCGAGGAGATCCAGGCCATCGCCGACCTCGCCATCGAGCACGATCTGATCGTCGTCACGGACGAGGTGTACGAGCACCTCATCTTCGACCGGTTGCAGCACGTGCCGATCGCCGGACTGCCCGGCATGCGCGAGCGAACCCTCACGATCTCGTCGGGCGGCAAGACCTTCAACACCACCGGCTGGAAGGTCGGCTGGGTCGTCGGCCCCGCACCGCTCGTGGCGGCGGTCCGCACGGCGAAGCAGTACCTCACCTATGTGCACAGCGGTCCGTTCCAACCGGCGATCGCCGTTGGTCTGCGCCTGCCCGATTCGTACTACGACGAGATCGCGGCCGACCTCCAGGCCAAGCGCGACCGGCTCTGCGCCGGTCTGGTCGAGACCGGGTTCGAGGTCTTCCAGCCGAGTGGCACCTACTTCGTAACCGTCGACATCCGGCCCCTTCGGGCCGATGGCGACGGCTACGCGTTCTGCCGCGAGCTGCCCCACGCGTGCGGCGTCGTCGCGATCCCGAACGAGGTCTTCTACACCGACCCACGCCGGGGCCGCCACCTCGTGCGGTTCGCGTTCTGCAAGCGGTTCGAGGTGCTCGACGAAGCAGTGTCCCGTCTCAAGGCGCTTGCTTCGTGACGATCTCGCCGGCGGGGTCGGTGCGCATCGCTGCCATCCAGCACGACATCGTGTGGGGGGACCGCGATGCCAACTTCACGCGGCTCGCGCCGATGATCGCCGCTGCCGCAGGTTCGGGTGCACGTCTGGCGCTGCTGACGGAGACCTTCAGCACGGGCTTCGTCACCGACCGGCCGATCGGGGAACCCGAGGGCGGGCCGTCGGCGCAGTTCATCGTCGAGCAAGCCGCCGAGTGCGGGATCTGGGTCGGTGGCACGTGCCCGGAGATCCCGCTCGACGCATCGGCGGAGGATCAGCGCCCGTACAACAGCTTCGTGCTCGCGGGTCCGCAGGGCGAGCTGCACCGCTACCGCAAGATCCATCCGTTCACCTACGGCGGCGAGGATCAGCACTTCCGGGGCGGTGACGCGTTGATCACGGTCGAGATCGAAGGCCTCCGGGTGAGCCCACTGGTCTGCTACGACCTCCGCTTCGCCGACGAGTTCTGGCAGCTGGCCACGACGACGGACCTGTACCTCGTGCCGGCGAACTGGCCAGAGGCACGTCGGCTCCACTGGCAGGCGCTGCTCCAGGCCCGAGCGATCGAGAACCAGGCGTACGTCGTCGGGTGCAACCGCGTCGGTGAGGGTGGCGGGCTGACGTACAGCGGCGACAGCCGAATCGTCGACCCACTGGGAGAGCTGCTCGCCACGGCCGCGCGCACGGAATCGATCCTGCTCGCCGACATCAGTGCGGGTCACGTCGCCGCGACGCGCGAGCGGTTCCCGTTCCTGCGCGATCGCCGCACCCACTGAGCGTCGTTTCGCGATCTCAGGCGGGTCGCCTATCGTCAGTGGCCAGGAAGTCGGGCACGTCGAGCGTCAGGGGCAACATGCCGTCAACGAGTGAGTCCAGCAACCAGCCAGAGGGCCTGCCGAGCGACGCACTCGGTGGCACGCCGGGCACGATCACCGTGTCGGCGGTCTACGGCGCCGGTGGCAGCGTCATCGCGCCGCGGCTCGCCGAGCGCCTCCAGCTGCCGTTCTTCGACCGGCTGATCCACGGCAAGAACGGCCAGGACCCTGCGCTGATCGCCGAACGCCTCACCCAAGCCGAGCGCGACCAGGTGCCACCGGCCGGCATCCTGGCCAGCCTCGCCAACCTCACGTCCGTCCTCGGTCTTCCCGTCTCGGGAGCCGACGCCGACCCTCGTCGCCAGCTCCGCCGCCAGGTCGAGACCAGCGTCGAGGAGATCCGCACCTCGACCGGCGGCGTCGTCCTCGGCCGAGCCGCCGCGGTCGTGCTGGCCGGCAAGCCGGCGGCGTTCCACGTACGGCTCACGGGCAGCCCCGACCGTTGCCTGGCGCGTGCGATGGCCATCGAAGCCGTACCGGAAGCCGAGGCGCGCGTTCGCCAAGCCGACACGGACAAGGCATGGTCGAAGTTCGTGATGCGCCTGTTCGACCGCGACCCGGCCGATGCCTCGCTCTACCACCTCGTCATCGACGCCACCGTGTTCCCGATCGAGGTCGTCGTCGACCTGGTCGCCACCGCGGCTGAGTCCTTCTGGAGCCGCTCGATGACGCTCTGACCTGGCGCGATGTTGCGTCGCCAGCACTGTGACACCCCTCTGTCATGGTGTGCTCATGAGCGAACACATCCTCGAAGCCGACCCGATGACCTGGTCCCTCGCCGCCAGCTGTGACACCGCCGACCCGGATCTGTTCTTCCCGCAGCCGGGTGCCGACACGTCGTACGCGCGCTCGATCTGCAAGGGCTGCCCGGTCCGCCGGCACTGCCTGGAGTACGCGTTGGAGACCAAGCAGAAGTTCGGCATCTGGGGCGGCATGACCGAAGCCCAGCGCCGACGCCTCCGCCGCGAGGACATCTCGGCCAACCACCCGGCCCGCCCGGCGTCCGCCCGCCGCACCGACCCCGCGGTCGCGGAGACCACCGCCGTACCGGTGTCCCGCCCGCAGCTGCACCTCGTCCGCTGACCCGCTGGCCTGCTACGGCAGTGAACCCGCAAATGAACCCCGCAATGAAACCCCGCACTGAAGTGGGACGATGCTCCCGTGGCGTGCGCCTTCGAGGGCCAAGGTCGACTGCGGCACGAGGATTTCCGCTCAAAATCGCACGTCGGTTCGGTTCTGTGCGGACAGGTCGCCCAACATCGCACCGACGTGCGATTCTGAGCGAAAAAGCCAGGGAAACGGAGCGGCCGCCGCAGCCGGAACCAACCCACAGCATCGCCCCCGTCATTGCAGGGTTCCCTCACGTCGCCCCGCGCCAGGGAAGGTCAGTCGGCGCCGTCGAAGGCTTCGAGCGCGGCTGCGGCGGCACGGGTGGCGGCCGTCGCGTCCTTCAGGGCGGTCTTGCGGCGGGCGAGCTCGGCGGTGGCCTCGTCGACAGCGGCCGTGGCCTTGGACTGCGCGGTCTCTGCGGCACGCAGCTCTTGCTGGAGGCGCAGTCGCTCGGCACGAACCATCGCGCGCTGGGCTGCGGCTGTCGCGGGGTTCGGCTTCGGCTTCGGCACCACCGTCAGGTGTGGCGAGTGCACCTTGGCCGGGGGAGCGTCACGCGGCGCGGCCGCCGCCGCCGGCGTCGCTGCGGGTGCGGACTTCACCCGCGAGGGTGCGGGGTCCGGCGCGCCCGGGAAGAGGTCGTCGGGTGTGACCAGGGCTTCGGAGCCGATCACTCCGGCCACCAGCGGCGCAGGCTCGGCGCTGCTGACGAGGTCGCGGATGATCGAGTTCAGGTCGTCGCGTTGGCCTTCGCCGTTTCCGCCGTCCGCGCTGAGCAGTCGGACTGCTGCATCGGCCGTCGCGCCGACGGCCTGGCGCAGCTCGGTCGTCGCGCTGCGCAGGCCCGCAGCATCACCGCCGATCGCTGCGGACTGTGCTTCCTGCGCGGCATGGATCGCGGCAGCCAAACGAGCGACGATCTCCGGCTGCGTGCGGGCCAGCTGGTTGAGGGCCCACTCCGCCAGACGGGGGCGGCGCAACTTCGCGATCACGGCCGCGCCCTCGGCGTCGCCAGCGGCCTTCAGCGACTTGGCGAGCTGGTTTCGGCTCGCGGTGAAGTCACCGGGCGGCAGTGCGTACAGGTCGCGGGCCGCCTCGAGCATGTCAGTCGGCGCCGGCTGCGGCGCCGCGAAGATCTTTGGCCAGCATGCTCACCAGCACACCGTACGGCGTCTCCTGCTGGCCGACTTCGACGAAGCCGAGGCGCTCGTGGAAGCGGAGGGATCCCTCGTTGCGCGGTCGCAGGTTGACCTCGCAGAGCAGCCATGGCGTGCCGGCGATGTGCTCCTCCACCGCCGCATATATCGCCGCGCCGAGCCCCATGTTGCGTGCCGCCGGCGAGACGACGATCCGGTCGAGGTAGGCGAACTCCTCATAGCGCGCGCAGAACCACTGGTAGTTGACACTTGCGTAGTCGGCTCCTGGGCCGAAGTTGACGCAGAACCCGACGATCTCACCCTCGTGCTCCACCACCAGCGAGAGCAACGAGGCATCGACCAGGGCGGTCATCTTGGCGAGATCGGCTTCGCTCACCGCCGGGACGGCGTCGTTGTTCATCGTCACGCATCTCGCCAGGTCGTCGGGTCGCAGCAGGCGGATGTCCATCGGCCGAGACTACGGCGGCTCCCTCACTCAGACGGCAGAGTTCGGCCAGCTCCTCTGCTGGGTATCCTCGTGCGGGATGACGGTCGGGGATCAAGCATCAGCCAGCGCAGGCGCGCCCGTCGCGCCGCTGATCCATGCATCCGGACTGCGCAAGCAGTTCGGCGACTTCGTCGCGGTCGACGGCATCGACTTCGATGTTCAGCCCGGTGAGGCGTTCGGGTTCCTCGGCCCGAACGGCGCCGGAAAGTCCAGCACGATGCGGATGATCGGCTGCACCTCGCCAACTTCAGGCGGCACGCTCCAGCTGTTCGGCCTGGATCCGGCCACGGACGGGCCGGCGATCCGCCGGCGGCTCGGCGTCGTTCCGCAGATGGATTCGCTGGACAACGAGCTGACCGTCGAGGAGAACCTCGTCATCTACGGCCGGTACTTCGACCTGTCCCGTGCGGAGGCCCGGCGGCGAGCGAAGGAGCTGCTCGACTTCGTGCAGCTCACCGACCGCGCGACAAGCCGAGTCGAGCCGCTGAGCGGCGGCATGAAGCGACGCGTGACGATCGCCCGTTCGCTGATCAACCAGCCGGATCTGCTGCTGCTCGACGAGCCGACCACCGGGCTCGACCCGCAGGCTCGGCACATCCTCTGGGACCGGCTGTATCGGCTCAAGCAGCAGGGTGTCACGCTCGTGCTGACCACGCACTACATGGATGAAGCCGAGCAGCTGTGCGACCGGTTGGTGGTGATGGACGCCGGCAAGATCGTCGCCCAGGGTTCACCACGGCAGCTGATCGACGAGCACGCGACTCGCGAGGTGTTGGAGCTGCGGTTCCGTGCCGGATCGAACGAGGAGAACGTGCAGTACGCGTCCGGGGTCGGCGACCGACACGAGGTCCTGCCCGATCGGATCCTCGTCTACGCCCACAACGGCGACGAGGCGTTGGCGAAGGCGATCGCCAACGGCGCCCAACCCGAGAGCGCGCTCGTGCGGCGCAGCACGCTCGAAGACGTCTTCCTCCGCCTGACCGGCCGCACCCTTGTCGAGTGATGAGCGTCGAGTGATGAGCGTCGAGTGATGGGCCAGACAGGATGAGCACGCCGGCGCCCATGCGCGTGTTCGAGTGGAAGCTCGCCGTCTACCGCCGGGTGTGGAAGGCGAATGTGCTGACCTCGCTGTTGCAGCCACTCCTCTACCTGCTCGCGATGGGTCTCGGCGTCGGCGCGCTCGTCAACAAGAACGGTGGAAGCGCCAGGTTGCTGGGCGGCGTTCCGTACATCGCATTCGTCGCGCCCGGGCTGCTGGCCACGACGGCGATGATGGTCGGAGCGATCGAGAGCCTGTGGCCGGTCCACGACGCGATGAAGTGGGGCCGGCAGTACGAGGCGATGTCGGCGACGCCGCTCGAACCGGCGGACATCGTCCTCGCTCACGTGCTGTGGTTGATGTTCCGCACCGGCACGGCCGCCGCCGCGGTGGCTGCGGCGATGGCGTTGTTCCCCGACGTCCGTTCGTGGGGACTGGTCGCAGCGATCCCGGCGGCGATGCTCAGCGGAGTCGCGCTGGGCATGCCCCTGTCGGCCTGGGCGGTGTCGCGCGAACGGGAGATGTCCTTCCCGCTCATCCAGCGCTTCATCATCGTGCCGCTGTTCCTCTTCGGCGGCGCCTTCTTCCCGTTGTCGCAGTTGCCGATCGGCATCCGCATCATCGGCTACATCAGTCCGCTCTGGCACGGTGTGGAGATGTGCCGATCGTGGGTCAGCGGCACTCACATGACCGCGCTCGCCGCGGTCGGACACGTCACCTACCTCACCGTGTTCGTCGTCGTCGGCTCGGTGTACATGCGTCGGCTGGCCAAGGATCGGCTGTTCGCGTGACCGTCACCGATCCCGCCACGTCCCCGGCGGCTGCGCGGCATGCCGGCGCCGGCTTCCCGTTGCTGCGCATCCTTCCGCCGGTCGTGCGCATCTCCCGTCGCCCGCACCGGATGGTCGAGCGACAGCTGATGTGCTATCGACGCACCTGGCCGATCCTGCTCTCGGGGTTCTTCGAGCCGCTGTTCTACCTGCTGTCGATCCGCGTCGGGCTGAGCAAGCTGGTCGGCACGATCTCCGTCGACGGGCACGTGCTGTCGTACGCCGAGTTCGTCGCGCCCGCGATGATGGCTGCGAGCGCGATGAACGGTGCGGTCTACGACAGCACGATGAACGTCTTCCACAAGTTGAAGTACGCGCGGGTCTACGACGCCGTGCTGGCCACGCCGATGACCGTCGGCGACGTCGCCCTGGGTGAGATCGTGTGGGCGCTGATCCGCGGCGTGCTCTACTCGACGGCGTTCCTGGTGACGATGGCCGTGCTGGGGCTGACCAGCTCGTGGTGGATCCTCGCCAGCGTGCCGATCTGCGTGCTGATCGGGTTCGCCTTCGCAGCCGTGGGCATGGCCTGCACGTCCTACATGCGTGGCTGGACCGACTTCGAGTGGGTCGCGACCGTGACGATGCCACTGTTCTTGTTCTCGGCCACGTTCTACCCGCTCGCCTCGTACGGGCCGTGGAGGTGGGTCGTGCAGCTCTCGCCGCTCTATCACGGCGTGGCCTTGGTGCGGGCGGCCAACGCCGGGGTCGTGTCGTGGGGAATTGCCGGACACGTCGCGTTTCTCCTTACGATGGCGTTCGCCGGTTTGTGGGTCGTGTCCCGCAGGCTGCAGTTCCTCCTGCTGAAATGACCCACGACCTGCCGTGACGACCACCCCACAACCTGCGCCCGACGCATCCGGCAGCCGGCCGTACGACACCGTCATCTTAGATCTGGTCGGCACGCTCTCGGAATCCGCACCTGGCATCGACGCCTCGTTGCACCACGCCTACGACCTGCTCGGGCATCCGAAGCCGGCCGACTTCGTGCCGTTCATCGGTCCTCCGTTCGAGCTCGC
>JAOBWO010000303.1 GCA_025463415.1 Acidimicrobiales bacterium
TACCTCGCCACCACTGCGGAGGTCAGCGACGCCGATCTCGCCGACGCCTGCCGCAGCCAACTCGCTGCGTACAAGGTGCCGGTGCGCTTCGTGCGCGTCGACGCGCTGCCGCGCACCGAGGTCGGCAAGGTGCGCCGCACGGAGCTTGTCGGATGACCACGCTCGAGGTCGGCATCGTCACCGTCGATGCGGCCGCGCTGGCAGCGTTCTACCGCGACGGGTTCGGCTTCACCGTGGAACGCGTGCTCGAGTTCCCACAGGGGACGGTCCACCGGCTGCGCCGCGACGACGCGTGCTGCAAGATCTACCAACCCGCGGCCGGCGCCGCCGATCGACTGACCGCCGAACCATGGCACGCGAACGCGGGCATCTGCTACGCCGCGCTGCACGTCGACGATGCACGCGCCGAAGTGGCCCGCGCCGTGGGTGCCGGTGGCTCCGTGCTGGTGCCGTTGAGCAACCACCGGCCCGGGGCGTGGTTCGCACTCGTCGCCGATCCCGAGGGCAACGTCTGGGAAGTGCTGCAGGAGACCGATCAGGCCTGAGCGGTGGCCGCACGCGCATGTCGGGCGTGCATGACGGCGATCACCTCCAGCGCGTGACGATGCTCCATGTCCGCGCAGATCCGTTCGGCGGCCGGTGCATCGTCGGCGTCGAGCGCTGCCTGCAGCGCAGAGATGCCGGCGCGCTGGATCGCAATGCTCTTCGGCACCGTGACGAAGAAGTTGCCGGGCACGATCTGCGCCGTCGAGCGGAGCACCCCGCGTAGCCGGGCGGAACCGGCGAAGTGCACGAGGGTGCTCATGTAGGCGCCGTTTGCACGCTCGAACGGCTTTGCGCCGGAGGGCCGAGCGAGATCCAGCGCAAGGCGACGCAGGGTCTCGCGTTGTTCGCCAGACATGCGCTCCAGCGCGCGCCGGGCGGCGAACCCGTAGAACCGGCCGTACAGCGCGAACCGGTCCAGGACGGCCTGCTCGTCGAGTGCGTTGATGAACGCGCCGCGGTGACGCTCGACCCGCACCCAGCCTTCGCGCTCGAGCGCGATGATCGCCTCACGGACCGGGATCCGACTGACCCCGACGGATTCGGCGATGTCGTCCTGCGGCAAACGCTGGCCGCCGACGAGGCGGCCCTCGAAGATCTCGGTTCGCACGAACCGCGCGACCGCGTCGGCGATGGTCTCGCCCGGCAAGGGCGCATGCGGGGCCGGTCGAACGGCAGCGCGTGACATGGATCAAGTATACGGAAGCGGACGATGCGCCGGAACGCTCACTGCCCGCCGACCACGCCGCTCGCGGTGAACGCAGCGAGCACCGCCTGTCCCTGCCGGCGCAGCATCGTTCGCATCGCGGTGTCCGCCGCGTCAGCGGACCGTTGCTTCACGGCGCGCAGGAACGCGGCGATACCTGCCTCCTGGTTCTTGCGGCCGGTGGGGACGAACTCGTAGAAGTCGTGGTGCATGATCGCCGGCGTCACCAGCAGCGCCGCGGTGAGGCGAGGCGATGCAGCGACACGGATGATCTGGCGGATCATCCGCTCGTTGGTGACGGCGAACTCGACGAGATCGGCGGTGCGCTTCATCTCGGCCGCCAGCGCGCTCAACACCTTCACGTCCTCGTCGGTGGCAGTCTCCACAACCCGACGCGCGAGGAGACCGAAGACGAGGCCGCGCAGTTCGTAGTGGTCGCCGATGTCGTCGGCCGCGAGCCCGGCGACGTGGGCACCACGGTTGGCCTCGAAGTCGAGCCATCCCTCGCGGTCCAGCGCGATGATCGCCTCGCGCACCGGGATCCTGCTGACTCCCAGCTCCTCGGCGAGGTCCTCCTGGCGCAGCCGTTCGCCCTTGACCAGCTCGCCGGACATGATCAGCCGACGGATGTGCTCGGCCACCTGCTCCGAGCTGCTCTCGCGCTTGAGACGGCGAGGCAGCGTGCGGCCGTGCGTGGACATGGTGCTCCTTGGACGTCGCCGGCGACGGTGTGGGTCCTCGACCAGACGTTGCGCCGCAGACAATGCATACAATATCGTCCACTGCGTTGTGGGAACCGCTTCGGCTTGGGGGCCGATTGCAACGATGTGCACGGGCGTGCGGCGTCGATGACCGATCCATGGGTCATCGCCCTCGAATCGTCAAGCGGTTGCGGGGACCAGGACCAGTTGACCAAACGAGAGACGTGGGGGATGCAATGCAGAAGAAGCGATCCATTCGAGTCGCCGCAACACTGACCGTGCTGGCGCTGGTCGCCGGTGCATGTGGCAAGGACAGGGCGAGCACAGCCAGCTCGAGCACGGCGGCGGCCACCACCAGCGTGGCTGCGGCCACCACGGCCGCCACCACTGGTGACACGGCAGCGCCTGCGTCCACACCGGAGACCGGTGGTGCCGACACGACGGAAGCATCTGCGGCGTCGACCGTGGACACCGCCGCCGACACGACGCTGCCCGCAGAGACCACCACGACGGCACCGGCGTTGCCGATGTTCGGTGATGCGCCATGGCCGTGCGGAGCCGGGGACGGCAACAACACCGACGACGGCAGCACGCCGGGCGTCACCAAGGACTCGATCAAGATCGGCGGCGGCGACGACTCCGGCTACTCGGGCTCGCCCGGCCTGAACCACGAGCTGTCCGACGCGATGAAGGCGATGATCGCCAAGTGCAACGAGCTCGGCGGCATCAACGGCCGTCAGATCACGTTCGACTACTACGACGCGGCACTGTTCAACGTCGGACCGGCGATGCAGGCTGCCTGCGATTCCGGCGACTTCTTCCTCGTCGGCGAGGGCTGGGCGTTCGACTCGAACCAGGAGGAGATCCGCCTCGGCTGTGGCCTCCCGGCGGTTCCGGGTTACGCCGTCAGCGCGGCGTTTGCCCACGGCAAGGACGTCTTCGCACCGACGCCGGGACCATCCGACGAGACGACTGCCGGCATGTACGACCAGTTCGCCAAGTTGTTCCCCGACGCTGTGAAGAACGCAGTCACGCTCGTCGGTGCCTTCTCGGCCACCGAGGAGTCTCGTGACAAGGCGGTCATCGCCGCAACGGACTTCGGCTGGAACTTCGTCAACACGACGATTGAGTACAACCCCGTCGGCGAGGCCGACTGGACTCCGTTCGTCAAGCAGATCCAGGACGCCGGCGCCGGAGTCATCTACTGGTCGGGCACCTGCCTGCCGAACCTGCAGCTGTTCATGCAGGCCGCGGTGGCCAACGGTCTCGACATCCCGGTGCTGACCGAGGCCAACCACTACTCAGCGGACTGCGCTGCAGCGAACACCGATGGCGCGATGAACAACCTGTACGTGCGCATCTCGTCGATCCCGTTCGAAGAGGCCGCCGCGGACAAGACCCACGCGGTCCAGGACTACCTCGATCTGCTCCAGGCGAGTGGCGGAGACATCTCCCAGCTCGGCTCGACCGGTGCCAGCGCGTTCTTGCTCTGGGCAACGGCTGCGCAGGAGTGCGGTGCATCGCTGACCCGTGATTGCACGATCGCCAACCTGAAGAACATCCACAACTGGACCGGGCACGGGCTCTACACCGAGACCGACCCGGGCGCGAACCACCCGACGCAGTGCACCGCGCTGCTGAAGCTGGACGGCACCAAGTACGACCGAGTCGTGCCCACCGAGCCCGGCACGTTCCAGTGCGATCCGTCCTACGTCGTGAAGATCGCATCGACCCCGGCCCTCGAAGCAGCCAAGCTCGACGCGAACCGCATCTCACAGCAGTTCTCGACGGGAGGCTGACCACTCCTGGCCGATCGCTGGTACGGAACGTCCGCCGACGCGAACGTTCCGTACCAGCGTGGCCCGCACTTGTGCGACGGCCGGTGAGGTGCGCATACTCTGTCTGTCGTCATGCGTTCCGGGGGGAACGCGAGGCGAGTCGAGGGGCTTGACATGAAGCAGGGGAAGTGCGAGTTCGATGCACTCATCGGAGCGCAGGGCGTCGGCTACCGCGCCGGCGTCTGGGTGCGGTCTCGGCGGTGCGTCGCGATCAACGGGCTGAACTTCGCATCTGTGGGCCTGATCGCCATGATCGTCACCGGCACGGTGGCGTTCCCGATGCTGTTCTGGTCGGTCGAGCAGGATCTGGTGCGCCTGGCGCACCCGTAGATCGACGCCGGCAGCACATGTCGCTGGGGGGCGACATGTGCTGCCTGCGTGCGCGTCCGCCGGGGAACGGCCCGCGCGACATCTGATGTGTCTCTGATCAGTCCTTGACGCGTCCTTGATGGCTCGAGGAAGACGATGATCTCGCACCAACGAGGTCCGCCGGTGCACTCGAACAAAGGATGCACCGCCATGATCAACACCTCCGCCCCCCGCCGCTCCCGCCGCCTGATGCTCTGCGGCGCGATCGCCCTGAGCAGCCTCGGCCTGACCGGCATCACCCTCTCCGGCGTTGCGCACGCCGCTCCCGCCCACCAGGCCACCGTGCGCACTGCGCCCGCCGATGGCACCGCCGACGACGGCACGAGCGATTCGCCAACATCCACCGACGGCGTGACCACCGACGATTCCAGCGCCACCGACGACACGACCGTCGACGACAGCGGAGTCGGCGACTGGGGCAACTGGGACGACACCCAGTGGATCGCCGAGTCCAACGCCGAGCAGGACCAACTGGCCGCCTACCTCGACGCCCACGGGATCGCCTACACGATCGAGACCGACGAGGGTGCGACGCCGGCCGAGACGTCGCACTGGGTCGATGTCGACTACACCGACCAGGCCGCCAGCGACACGGTCGACGACTTCTACTGGTCGTTGTACCCCACCAGCCAGGCCGACATCGACGCCTACAACGCGGAGACCGACTCGCTGGTCAGCTACTTCCAGGCCCATGGCGTCGACGTCACGGTCACCACCGATCGTCACGGCTACCGCGACGCCGAGTGGAACTACGACGACGCCAACGCCGAGTCGGTGTACGAGGACTACGAGTGGGACCAGTACCCGACCAGCCCGGAGGACATCGCGTCGATGAACGCCGACACCGAGGCGGAGAACGCGTACCTCGTCGCCCATGGCTTCACTGCCACGATCACGACCGACAAGCACGGCATCGAGACCGACGTGTACGACGAGAACGACGACGCGGTCTGGACCGCCCTCGACGACTACTGGTCGACTCAGTACGGCGTGGACGGCGTGTACGGGACCGACGCCACCGACGGCACGGCCGTCGGCTGAAGCCCATGCTGCTGAGCGCAGCACACGATCGGCGGGAACCGAACCCCTCGCGGCCACTGGATGCCCGCGCTGTCTCGAAGCGGCAGCGTGCGCGACATCCGGTGGCCGCGTCGGCGTACTGTTCCCGCTGGGTTCAGGGCCGGCGAAGGGGAGAGATGGCGCGCATCATTGTCGCAGAAGACGATCGCAAGCAGGCCGAGCTCCTCCGCAGCTACCTCGAGCGGGACGGCCACGCGGTCGTGCTCACCCACGACGGCCACCAGGCCCTGGCCGAGCTTCGTGCCCGCCAACCCGATCTCGTCCTCCTCGACGTCATGCTGCCCGGCCTGGACGGTTTCGAGATCTGCCAGGCGATCCGCGCCGAGCGCCTCGCCACCGCGGTGATCATGGTGACCGCCCGGGTCGGCGAGGACGATCAGATCGCCGGGCTCGACTACGGCGCCGATGACTACATCACCAAGCCGTACAGCCTGCGCCAGCTGATGGCGCACATCCGCGCTGTGCTGCGCCGCACGGGTGCCGACGACGAGCACGCGGTCACCACCATCGATGGCCTGCAGATCGATCACGAACGCTGCGAGGTGCGCGTCGACGGACGGTCGATCGAGCTGACGCCGCGTGAGCTCTCGATCCTCGAAGCGCTGGCCGCCAAGCCCGGCCGGGTCTTCACCCGCCGTCAGCTGCTGGCCGAAGCAGCAGGGTTCGATCACTACGCACTGGAGCGCACCGTGGACATGCACGTCGTCAACCTGCGTCGCAAGATCGAGGCCAACCCTGCCGAGCCGCAGTACGTGCTGACGGTGAAAGGCCGCGGGTACAAGCTGGCCGAATCGTCGGCGCCGCCGTGAGGCTGCGCCTGATGCGCGTGTGGAGCGTGCGCGCCCGGGTCATCGCGCTCACCGTCGGTGTGGCAGCGGTCGCGATCGCCGTGACGGCGTGGCTGGCCACCCGTTCGGCCGAGCAGGCCGTCAAGTCCCACGCGGAGCAGTCGCTGGACACCAACGTGGGCATCTATCAGGCGCTGGTCGACTACGGGTCCACGCACCAGAGCTGGGACGGTGTCGGCGCGGTGTTGACCGAGCTGGAGCAGACGACCGGCCGTCGGGTGGCGATCACCGACGATCGCGGACGGATCATCGCCGACTCCGATCTGCTCGCCGGCACGACGTCGCGGCCGTTGCCACGCACCGCATCGGCCCGCATCGACGCCGCGAACCCGACGATCGGCGGCTACGGCGACCAGCTCGTGCCGGCGACGACGATCGCGCCGAACACGATCGACCACGTGGTCCAGTGCCTCGATGACGCCAAGGTGCCCTACACGCTCGACGGTGAGGGCGCCGACGCGTATCCCTCCCCCGGCGCTGACATCACCGAGGAGCAGTACAAGCACTACAACGACTGCACCGATCCGCTGGCCGGCAACGCCGTCGGCTACACCGAGCACCTCAACGCCGACATCACCACGTGCGTCGAGAAGGCCGGGTTCACGCCCGTCCGCTCGCAGGGATCGGTCGATGTCGTCGAGCAGAGCGACGACGCGTACACCGCACTCGACGACTGCTACACCACCGCCGAGAACAGTCGGATCGCTCCGCCGGTGATGCTCTACCTCGGCACGCGAGACGAAGCCACGGGGCTGTTCACCGGTTCCACGCTCGGCACGACACTGCCGTTGATGCTCGGCCTGTTCGTGCTCGGCACCGCCGCCGCGTGGTTCCTCGCCCGGCGTCTGACCCGCCCCCTGCGGCGGCTCACCACCGCAGCCGACGCGCTGGCGTCGGGCGATCTCACCCATCGCGTCGACGTCACGGGCGACGACGAGATCGGCGTGCTCTCGAACGCGTTCAACTCGCTGGCATCGTCGCTGGAGCGCAACGAGCAGCTGCGCCGGCAGATGGTGAGTGACATCGCCCACGAGCTGCGCAACCCGCTGCTGACCATCAACGGCACGCTCGAGGCGATCGAGGACGGTGTGTACCAGCCAACGGGCGAGGTGATCTCGTCACTGATGGAGGAGACTGAGCACCTGTACCGGTTGGTGCTCGACCTGCAGGACCTGTCGGTGGCCGACGACGGAGGCCTGCGCGTGGAGCTCCGCGACGGCGATCTCGTCGAGGTCGCGTCTTCGGTGCTCGATGCCCATCGACCCGTCGCCGAGCGCGCGTCGGTGACGCTGGAGCTGCGCATCGACGGAGCCGTGCCGGTGCGGATCGATCCGTCGCGGATGCGTCAGGTGGTCGGCAACCTCGTCGGCAACGCGCTCCGGCACACCAACGCGGGTGGGCACGTCTCGGTTCGTGTCGGCCGAGGCGAGATCGACGTCACCGACGACGGCGAAGGGATCGCCGCTGAGGACCTCCCCAACGTGTTCGAGCGGTTCTGGCGCAGCGACAGCTCGCGGACGCGCGCGACCGGTGGCGCTGGTCTGGGCCTGGCCATCGCGACCGAGCTCGTGAAGGCCCACGGCGGAACGCTGAGCGTCACGTCCGAGGTCGGCGTCGGTACCACGTTCTCCGTGACGGGACTGCAGCCCGTGCCGGCCTGAGATCAGCAGTACTTGCGCACCGTCGGGTACGGGTTGACCGCCGCCCCGCCACCCGGGTGGATCTCGAAGTGGAGGTGGTTGGCGGTCGTGTCGCCGGTGTGGCCGACGTAGCCGATCACCTCACCCTGTGCGACGTGACGGGACTGGCCCTCCCACGAGCTGAGGTGGGCGTAGTAGTAGCGGTTGCCGTCGTCGCCAACGAGTGAGATCGCGTTGCCGCCGAGGGCGTTGGTCTTGAACGTCGCGAACCCGGACACCACGGCCACTTCCGGCGTGCCGAACGCGGCCATCATGTCCACCCCTTCGTGGTGGCGGCCGCCGGAGCGGGCATCGCCCCACGTGTCGCCGAACGCCGTCGGGCCGGCCATCGGGCACAGGAAGCTGGTGTCGATGACGACCACTGGATCCTTGGGCGGATCGACCAACCCCGACGTGCCGTCGGGGTTCTCGACCGAGTTGTCCGTCGCCGGCTGAGGGGCGGTCGGCAGCTGCGGCGTGTCCGGCGGCTTCTCGTTCGAGGAGACCGTGGTGGGCGTGACGGCCGGGATGGCGTTGTCCGGTGCGCCGGCGACGGTGGTGCCCGTGCCCGCGTCGATCACCGTCGCGGTCGCGCCGCCCGACGAGTGCGAGGTGTTCGACGACGCCTGCGCGGCCGCTTGGGCGGCGGCCTGCTTGGCAGCCGCCTCGGCCGCGGCCTTGGCTTCCCGGGCCTTCTTCGCCGCGACTGCATCGGCGTAGGCCTGCTTGGCCTCGGCATCGACCAGGGTGGCCTTGAGCGCCACGAGCTGCGCGAGCTGATCGTTGATCTGGGTCTGCTTGGCCACCATCGTCGCGGTCAGCTGGTCGTTCTGGGCCAGCAACTTCTCGAGCTTGACCTGTTCGCCCTCCAGGTCTGTCTTGGCGGTCTCGACCTGATCGAGTGTCGTCGCGCCGGCGTCGTACGCAGCGGCGGACAGGGCCTCGGTCTGCAGCGCGTCGATCGGGCTGCCGAAGAAGATGTTGGCCGAGTCCGTCCCGCCGCTCATGTACCGATCCACCGCGATCTGGGCCAACTGCGCCTGGAGCCCGGCGAAGTCGGCCGACTTCTGCGCGACGTTCGCCTGGGCGACGGCGATCTGCCCGGCAAGGTCTTCCTGTTCGATCCCGGCCTGGGCCAGCGCGGCGGCCGTCTTGTCGGCCTTGTCCTGCAGCTGGATGATGCGATCCGCTACGTCCTTCGACGTCTGCCCGGAGTTCGACGCGCCGACGGCTGCCACGGGGACCACGATCATCACGACAGCCGTGATCGCGGCGAGGCGCGGCAGGAGACGCCTGTGCCGAGCGCCAGCCCCACCGCTGCAACGTGTCGAATTCATGACGGATCGAGGGTAGCGGGTCCGCACAGTGGTCCGATAGGCGCGGAGCGTGAAAGTTGCCGTTGCAACCAATCGCGATACCGTGCGTCCGTGGCGCAGCTCGACCTCGATCCGTTGGCAGCGGCCGAAGTCGCCGAGGTGTCCGCGCTCTCCGATCGATACGAGGCGGCCCTTGTGGCCAACGACCTCGATGCGATGAACGCGATGTTCTGGTCGTCACCCGACGTCGTTCGATTCGGCGTGGCCGACATGCAGTTCGGCTTCGATGCGGTCGTCGCTTGGCGGGCGAACGCCGTGCCGGTGCCGGCATCCCGGCGCACCGTCACCAAGACCGTGCGCCGCCTCGCGCCCGGTGTCGTCGCGGTCGACATCACCTTCCGCAACGGCGAGGAGCCCCGCCTCGGCCGCCAGTCCCAGACCTGGGTCCGCCACCCGGAGGGTTGGCGCATCGCCCGCGCCCACGTCTCCGCCATCCCCGACTGACCCGCACGGCCGCCGGGACGATTGTCGCCCATGGGGTGATGCCGTCCCGTGTGGTGGGACGACATCGCACCATGGGTGGTTTCAGTCCCGCGGGCGGGTTCGGACGCGGGCGCTATCCTCTCTGCACGGCTTCCCCCGATGTCTTCGACGAAGGTGGGTGTGGGATGTCTGGTGTCCGAGTTCCTGAGCTGCACACGTATTTCGCCCGGCACAACGGGGTCGCCGGGCTCCGGACGATGATCGAGCACGGGGTGTCACGGAGTGCCGTCTATCGAATGGTCGATCGAGGCGAGCTCATCGTCCTCCAACCCGCCGTCTTCCAGAGCACGCTGTGGCCGACGGGCGAGATGCAGCGGATGACCGCCGCGAGCGTGCGGGATCCCGAGATCGCGATCGGGTTCGCCACCGCGGCGCGGATCTGGAAGCTGCGATCGATGCCGAAGGACGACCTTCTCCACGTGGTGATCCCTCACGGACGCTCGTTGTTGCTCACCGGCGCCGTCGTGCACCGCTCCAGGCGGATCGATCCGGTCGACATCGTTGAGCGTGATGACGGGATCCGCTTGACCAGTCCGACCCGGACGCTCTTCGACATCGCCGACTTCGCTGGTGATCGCGCCGTCACGTCGATCCTCGAACAGCTCATCAACGACGGTCGCGGCACGATGGCCACCCACGCATCCACCGCGTCCCGACTCGGGCACTCCCGCCGACACGGCACGGCGACGATGGTGCGCGTTATCGCGTCGCGTCCGGCGTGGTCGAGCGCGTTGCAGTCCGATCTCGAGGCACGGGTGTTGGCCGAGTTCCGCCGTCAGGGTTTGCCGCCACCGGAGATCCAACACCGGGTCCTGTTGCGCGGCGGAGAACGGATCCGGTTCGACTTCGCCTGGCCGCACCTGATGATCGCCGTCGAGGTCGACCATCCGTTCTGGCATGCCGGCGAGATCGCCTCGCACGCCGACAAGCAGCGCGACAGGATGGCGACGGCGCAGGGCTGGCGTGTCTGTCGGATCACCAGCCTCGACGTGGCCGGCGGACTCGCCGACGCCGTCGCCGACGTCGCTGCCACCATCGCGCTCGCCCGTCGATGGGCCTGACGCTCTCTGCTGGACGGGACGCAACCCGCCCATGGTGCGACATCGTCCCGCCGTGCGGGACAACACCACACCATGGGCGGGATCCGTCCCGCGGGCGAGAAGACGGCGGTGGCTGGGGCCTCTTGGGTCGCGCGCGTTGCCCTGGCGCAGGTTGTGGCAGGACGCGCGTCACGTCTCTCGAAGCGGTTGATTCCACCTTGTGAACTGGCTGTATACAGCTGTGTACACACACAGGCATGTAACGCGCTGTATACAGCGCTGTACACGTGCCGGAAACAATCGGTGCTTACGTTGGCGCGATGACCACGTCGCGGACACGAGCAGTCCGGCCCAAGGAGCGAGCCCAAGAGCCGGACCAGACCGGTTCGCGCAGCGATCACGCCTACCGAACGCTGAAGACGCGTGTGTTGACGGGTGAGTTCCCGATCAACGTCCGGCTCGGCGAAGAGCGACTGGCGGCGATGATCGGGGTCTCGCGGACGCCGATCCGCGAAGCGCTCAAGCGCCTGCAGGCCGAGGGCCTCGTCGCCAACCATCCCGATGGCGGGTACCAGCCGATCGTCCCCGACGTGACCGTGATGCGCCACCTGTACGAGGTGCGTGCGGGTCTGGAGCTGCAGGCGCTGCAGCGTCCGGGCCGGATGGGCACCCGCCACGACCCGGCGATCATCGAGCCGCTGCGCGACCAGTGGCGGCAGCTGTCGATCGATCCGCTCCCGCCGCCCGACCCCAACTTCGTGCTGCTCGACGAGTCGTTCCACGTCGCCCTCGCCACTGCGGCGGGCAACGACGTCGCCGTCGACGTGCTGCGCCAGATCAACGAGCGGATCCGGCTGGTGCGGATGCACGACTTCCTGATCCACCAGCGGATCGAGGCCACGATCGCCGAGCACCTCAACCTCGTCGAGCTCGTCCTCTCCGGAGACATCGTCGCCGCCGAGGCAGCCTTCACCCAGCACCTCGGTGACTCGATGGCCGTCGTCGAAGAGCGCGTGCGTGGGGCAATCGTGCGGATGCTGACTGGAGGCCGAACGACATGACCGAACTGACCGACGCACCCTCGACATCCACTACCTCGACGTCGACCGTTCCGCTGCTGGCTGCTACTGGCATCACCAAGCGCTTCGGTTCGCTGCTGGCCAACGACAACGTCTCGCTGACGATCCAACACGGCGAGGTGCACGCCGTGCTCGGTGAGAACGGCGCGGGCAAGTCGACCCTGATGAAGGTGCTCTACGGCCTGTACCAAGCCGAGGAGGGCCGGATCGCGATCGACGGCACGGTCGTTGCACTGACCTCGCCGTCGGTGGCACGCGCCAACGGCATCGGCATGGTGTTCCAGGACCTCCGCCTCGTCCCCGCGTTGACCGTGGTCGAGAACGTGGCGCTCGCACTCCCCCTCGGCGGGTTGCGGCTCAACCGCAAGGCGCTCTCGGCCAAGATCGCCGAAGCCGGCGAGCAGTACGGCCTCGCCGTATCGCCGGGTGCACTGGTGCGCGACCTGTCGATCGGTGAGCGTCAACGGGTCGAGATCCTCAAGGTGCTGCTGACCGGGTCACGGCTGATCATCCTCGACGAGCCGACCAGTGTGCTCGCTCCCCAAGAGGTCGACCAGCTCTTCGCCGGGTTGAACGCGCTCAAGGCCGAAGGTCTGTCCGTCGCCATCATCACCCACAAGCTCGCCGAGTCGCGAGCAATCGCCGATCGGCTCACCGTGCTGCGCGGCGGCAAGCTGATCGTCGACGCGGCCAGGACCAGCGACCTGAACGACCTCGAGCTGATCGAGGCGATGGTCGGTCGCAGCGTGCCCGCTCTGCCCTCAGAACGGACGCCCACCGGACCCGACGCCGACCTCGCGCTGTCGATGCGTCGCGTCGGCCTGCGCGATCCTCGCAGGGGTGAGCTGTTAGTCGACGTCGATCTCGACGTCCGTGCCGGCGAGCTCGTCGGCGTCGCAGGGGTGGCCGGCAACGGGCCGCTCGAGCTGTACGAGGTGGCCATGGGACTCAAGGCGCCGACGTCCGGCACGATCGACATCGCCGGCACCCGCCGGGCGCGATCGGCCCCTGCCGCGGTGATCTCCTCCGGCGTCGTCGGGGTTCCCGAGGATCCGGTCCGTGACGCCGTCGTGCCCGGGCTGACCGTGCACCACCACGTCGCGCTCGACGTGCTCCGCTCGGTGCGCAAAGGCCTCGGACTCGACTGGGCCAAGGTGCGCGACCGGTACCGGGCGCGCAACGAGCTGAGCCAGCTGCGCGGCGCCGACGGCGAGCGGGCATTGGGATCGCTGTCGGGCGGCAACATCCAGCGCGTGATGCTCGTGCGGGCGATCGCCGGCGAGGCCAAGCTGGTCGTGGCGGCCTATCCGAGTCGCGGCCTCGACATCGCCACGACGCGCCGCACCCAGGAACTCCTGCTCGAACGGCGGGCGAGTGGCTCCGGCGTGCTGCTGATCAGCGAGGACCTCGACGAGCTGTTCGAGATGTCCGACCGGATCGCGGTGATGCACGGCGGTCGTGTCGTCGGCATCGTCGATCCGCGCACCAGTGACCGCTACATGGTCGGCCGGATGATGCTCGGCGCCGACGAGCACGGTGCCGACGAGATCGAGGAAGCGGGTGCAGCATGACGGCCATCGTGGAGGGTCTCCCCGCGCCGCAGCGGGAGCGGGAGAAGTTCGATGTCCGCGAGTGGTTCGACAAGCTCAGCGGGATCGCGCGCATCGCCGTCTCCCTGATCGGCGCGCTGATCATCTTCGGCGTGATCATGCGGCTGAAGGGCGCCAACCCGCTGACCGCGTACCACGACATGCTCTCGTCGACGTTCAAGAGCTGGGACTCGATGGGCGACATCCTCGTCCGGGCGACCCCGATCATCCTCGCCGCGCTGGCGGTCTCGGTGCCCGCCCGGGCCGGGCTGATCAACGTCGGCGGTGAGGGCCAGCTGCTGATGGGCGGCGTGGCCGGCATGGGCACGTCCCTGGCGCTGGGGACTCGCCTCCCTGGCACGGTGACGCTCGTCCTGATGATCCTCGCTGCGGCTTTGGCCGGTGCCGCGTGGGCCGCCCTCGCTGCGGTGCTGCGGCAGTTCATGGGCATCAGCGAATCGGTGACGACTCTGCTGCTCAACTACGTCGCGCTGGACATCATGTTCTTCCTGATCTATGACCGCTGGAAGGATCGCAGCGGTTCCGGTCAACCGACGTCACGCGCACTGCCGGTCGGGCAACGACTGCCCCTGCTCTTCGGGCGAGTGCACGAGGGCATCCTGCTGGCCGTAGGCGCGGCGGTGATCATCGGCCTGATCTTCGCGTTCACCTCGTGGGGCTTCCGCCTGCGGGTCGTCGGTGGCAACGCCGAAGCCGCTCGCCGTTCGGGCCTCAAGGTCGGCGCGCTGCTGATCTCAGCCATGGCCGTCGGCGGCGCACTGGCCGGCATCGGCGGCCTGACCCAACTCGCGGGCGCCGAGTTCAAGCTGCGCTCCGGCTTCGTGGCGGGGTACGGGTACATCGGGTTCCTCGCCTCCTGGCTCGGTCGTCACCGTCCCGGGTACGTGGTCCTCTCCGCGCTGCTCCTCTCGACCATCGTCATCGGTGGCGACAGCCTGCAGATCGACAGCCAGCTCCCGGCCGCCAGCGTCAACGTGCTGATGGCCGTCACGCTGCTGATGGTGTTCGGCTTCGGCCGCAAGAAGGCGGTGTCCGCGTGAGCCTGTTGAGCGAAGTCCTCACCGGCGGGATCCGCGGCGGCACGTCGATCGAGTACGCCGCCCTCGGCGAGTCGGTCTCCGAACGGGCCGGCGTCGTCAACCTCGGCACCGAAGGATCGATGCTGATGGGTGCGCTCGCCGCCTACGCGGTGGCCTCGAGATCCGGCCACCCGTGGCTGGGCGTGTTGGGCGCTGCGATCGCCGGTGGCCTGCTGGCCCTCGTCCACGCCTACTTCGTGCTCAGCCGGAAGGCGAACCAACTCGCCACCGGACTGGTCGTGCTGTTCCTCGGCCTGGGGCTGACGTCACTGTTCGGCGTCGACTACGTGCAGGCGTTGGCGCCGACGTTCAGGCCGATCGCTCTCCCTGGACTCAGCCGGATCCCGTTCCTCGGTGGCATCGCGTTCAAGCAGGACCCGCTCGTCTACATGTCGTACGTGACCGTGCCAGTGATGTGGTGGTTCATCTTCCGCAGTCGTTGGGGCGTGCTGCTCCGTGCCGCCGGTGAGCGCAGCGAGGTGCTGACCACCCACGGCCACCGGGTCATTCCCATCCAGTACATCTCCGTGGTCGTCGGCGGCATGTTCGCCGGCATCGGCGGGGCCCACCTGTCGATCGCGTACACGAAGTCGTGGTTCGAGAACATGACCCAGGGACGCGGCTTCGTGGCCGTCGCTGTCGTGATGTTCGCCGCCCGCCAGCCGTTCAAGGTCGCGGCCGGCGCCTACCTCTTCGGTGCTGCGCTCGCACTCTCGCCGGCCCTGCAAGCCCGGGGCTACGGCATCAACCAGTTCGCCCTGGACGCGATCCCCTACGTCGTCACCATCCTCGTCCTCGTCGCACTCGGCAAGAGGCGATCCGGCGAGATCCCGGAGGGCCTCTCGAAGGTCTTCGAAGCGCCGACGCTCGGCTGAACGACCCCACCCGCACCAACCCGACGGCGCACGACGCCGACGGGCTCGATCTGCACGCCCGATCTCCGGCCGAAGGCCGCGATCTCCCGCACACCAACCCGCAACAGAAACAGAGGAACACCGTGAACATCCGACGACTGGCTGCCTTCGCCGCCGCCACGATCATGATCGCGGCGTGTGGTTCGAACAACTCGGACAGCGCCACGACCAAAGCGCCGGCGGCCAGCACCGCCGGCTCCACTGCAGGCTCTACCGCCGCTTCCGGAGGGACCGCGTCCGCCACGGCTCCGGGCAAGGGTGCGACCACGATCGGCTTCATCTTCGTCGGCCCGAAGGACGACTTCGGCTACAACCAGGCCGCCTACGCCGGCAGCCAGGCCGTGGCGAAGGCGCACCCGGACATCAAGGTGCTGACCGCGGAGAACGTGCCCGAGGACGACAACGCCACGCGAGTGATGGAGAAGATGATCGCCGACGGCGCGACCATCATCTTCGCGACGTCGTACGGACACCTCGACCCCGCGCTGAAGGTGGCCGCTGAGCACCCCGAGGTCGCGATCGTGCAGCAGGGCAACTTCATCAAGGGCACCATCGCCGCGAACGTCGGCACCTACTTCGGCACGGTGTACGAGCCGGTGTTCCTGGCCGGCATCGCCGCCGGTGCAGCCACGACGTCGAACAAGCTCGGCTACGTGTACGCCTTCCCGATCCCGCAGACGATCGCCAACATCAACGCCTTCGAGCTCGGCGCCAAGCTGGTCAACCCGAAGGCGGAGACCTACGTCGTCAACACCTCCAGCTGGTGCGACCCGGCCAAGCAGGCGGAGGCGGCGAGCAGCCTGTTCGCTCAGGGCGTCGACGTGATCACCCAGCACCAGGACTGCACGGCGACGATCACGAAGGCCGCTGAAGAGGCCGGCAAGAAGGTCGTCGGCTACCACGCCGACGCCTCCAGCCTCGCCCCGAACGGCTGGGTCACCGGCTCCGAGTGGGCATGGGCCGATGTGTACAACGACATCGTCGACACGACGGTGGCCGGCGGCTTCACCGGATCGAAGTACAACGCCAACTACCGAGTCGGCTACAAGGACGGCAAGAACCCGTTCGTCCAGTCGAAGTACGGCCCCTCGGTGACAGATGCGACCAAGGCCAAGATCGCCGACGAGCTGAAGGTCATCTCGACGACGGGCTCGCCCTTCACCGGTCCGATCCTGGCCCAGGACGGATCCACGCTGTTCGCGGCCGGTGATGCCCCCGCCTATGCCGACATCGAGTCGAAGAACACCGCCTTCGTCCAAGGCGTCGTCGGGGCGATTCCGGCCGGCTGATCGGGCGTCAGCCCGGCCGGTCGATCCGGCACATCGAGTGGGTGGCGATCGAGGACGGTCGATCGCCACCCATGTCTTCTTCTTTCCCCGAGGCACCCCCTGCAGACCGGAAGCTCCGACGCATGCACGTCAACGACACCAACCCGTACCCCTGGCCCTACGACGGTCTCGTCTCGTTCGAGTCCATGGCCGTTGTGGTGTGCGGCGCCCAGCCCGACATCATCGACCGCGCGTGCGGCGCCTCGGCCGTGATGGCGAACGTCAGCGCGATCATCGTCGCGGCCCGTGCCAACGGGTCCACGGTGATGTGGTTGCGCTACGGCAGCCGCGTCGAGCGTGAGCGACCGCGACCGATGATGCCGACGTACGGCACGCCGGACTGGGAGCTGGCGATCACGCCCTCGCCGAATGACGACCTGATCGACTGCGTCGGCTGGGACGGCTGCTTCTCCTCGGTGCTCGATCACACCCTTCGTTCCCGGGGCATCCGCACGGTGCTGCTGACCGGGTTCGCCAGCGAAGTCACCGTGGACTCCACCGTCCGCACGCTGAACGACCAGGGCCACGAATGCCTCGTCGTGTCCGACGCGTGCGCGCCGCTGGACGTCGGCCTCGGCGTTCGCGCCCTGCACAGCCTGACGATGTCCGGCGGCATCTTCGGTGCCCACGGCACCACCGCGGCGGTGCTCGATCTGTTCGACCGCCTCACCCATCCATCCACGCTCACATCCACGCTCATCCAGGAGACCACACCGTGATCACCACGCCCGTTGCTTCCATCCCATACGCCTGGCCCTACGACGGCGTCATCGATCCGGCGCACACCGCGCTGATCTGCATCGACTGGCAGGTCGACTTCTGCGGCCCCGGCGGTTACGTCGACACGATGGGCTACGACCTCGGCCTCACCCGCGCCGGGTTGGAGCCGACCTCGCGCGTGCTCGCCGCGGCCCGCTCGCTCGGCTGGACGATCATCCACACTCGCGAAGGCCACCGGCCCGACCTCTCCGATTGCCCGCCGAACAAGCTCTGGCGGTCGAAGAACATCGGCGCCGGCATCGGCGACGCCGGTCCGTGCGGGCGAATCCTCGTCCGCGGCGAGCGCGGTTGGAACATCGTGCCGGAGGTCGCACCGATCGACGGCGAGGTGATCATCGACAAGCCCGGCAAGGGTGCGTTCTACGCGACGGACCTCGATCTGATCCTGCGCCGCAACCTGATCACGCACATCGTGTTCACGGGCATCACCACCGATGTGTGCGTGCACACGACGATGCGTGAGGCCAACGACCGCGGCTACGAGTGCCTCATCCTCAGCGACTGCACCGGTGCCACCGATGCTGCCAACCACGCGGCAGCACTCGCGATGGTGACGATGCAGGGCGGCGTGTTCGGCGCGGTCGCGTCGTCGGTGGAACTGCTGGCGGCGATGGACGCGTGATGCTCGATCCGACGGGATGGGGGCTGCGCGACTTCGCCGACGCCTACCGGTCCGGCATCTCCGTCACCGCGGTGATCGAGGCGACCCTCGACCTGCTTCGGCGCGCCCCCATCGGTGTGCTGATCGGCCCGCCGCTGGACCGGCTCGCGCTCGCCGACGCAGCGCGCCTGGCCGACATCGATCCGAGCTCGCTGCCGCTGTACGGCGTGCCGTTCGTGGCCAAGGACAACATCGACGTCGCAGGCGTGCCCACGACGGCCGGCTGCCCGGGCTACGCCTACACGCCGTCGGCCTATGCGACCGTGGTTGCCCAGCTCCGCGCAGCGGGCGCGATCGTGGTCGGCAAGGCCAACCTCGATCAGTTCGCCACCGGGCTGGTCGGAACGCGCACGCCCTACGGAGTGCCGCCGAACGTGCTCGATCCCGCGCTGGTTCCGGGCGGATCGAGCTCCGGCTCCGCTGTCGCGGTCGGCCTCGGTCTCGTCCCGTTCTCACTCGGCACCGACACCGCGGGATCCGGGCGGGTGCCGGCCGCGCTCAACGGGATCGTCGGGATCAAGCCGACGCTCGGCAGCTGCAGCACGCGCGGCATCGTGCCGGCGGTGCGCCGGCTGGATTGCCCGTCTGTCTTCGCGCGCGACGTCGCCGACGCCGCGGCCGTGGCCGCACTGCTGCGTCACGACGATCCGGACGACGACTCGACGCGCCGCGTGCCACGTCGAACGGTGTTCCGCGCGGAACCCGTGATCGGCGTGCCCCGGCGCTGGCCGCCGGGGACCGAGCTCAACCCGGTGACGGCCGAGTCGTTCGACCGCTCGGTCGAGCAGCTTGCAGCGCTGGGATGTCGCATCGAGCACGTCGACATCGAGCGACTGGTCGAGATCGGGGCGCTGCTCTACAGCAGCTCGCTCGTCGCTGAGCGAACGACCGCCGTGGGCGCCGCGGTCGACACCGGCGTCGAAGGCCTCGACGTCGCCGTCGGCGCGATCATCGGGCGGGGCAACTCGATGTCGGCCACAGACGCCTATGCCACCGAGTACGACCTTGCTCGCTTCCGTGCTGTGGCGGCACCGATGTGGGATGCGATCGACGTGCTCGCGTTGCCGACCACCACCGGTCCGGCCTCGCTCGACGAGGTGAGCGCCGACCCGTTCGGGCCGAACGAGCGGCTCGGTCGACTGACCACGTTCGTCAACCTGCTCGACCTGGCTGCGGTCGTCGTGCCGATGGGTGACGGGAGGATCCCGTGCGGTCTCCAGTTAATCGGGCGGGCGTGGAGCGACCTCGAGCTTGAGCGCCTGGCGAGCGGCTTCGAGACGGGCCATCTCGCAACAGCGGTGCAGCCGGCGACCGTCGTCGTGGTTGGCGCACACCTGCTGGGCCTGCCGCTCAACCACCAGCTGACGGAGCGTCGGGCGACGCTCGTCGGGCCGGCGCGCACATCTGCGGACTACCGCCTCTACGCACTCGACGGCACCGTGCCCGCCAAGCCCGGCATGGTGCGCGTCGAACCCGGCACGGGTGTCGAGATCGAGGTCGAGATCTGGTCGATGGGGATCGAGGAGTTCGGCTCGTTCGTGGCCGCGATCCCGCCTCCGCTGTCGATCGGCACGATCACCCTTGCCGATGGCACGGCGCACAAGGGCTTCCTGTGCGAGCCGATCGCCCTCACCGGAGCGGCCGACATCTCCGACTTCGGCGGCTGGCGCGCCTACCTCGCCTCGAGATCCTGACAGCGATGCCTATCCGTCGGTCAGGGAGACGACACCACGAAGCTGACGACGGTGGTCGCGCTGCCACCCACGTTGAGGGTGGCGAAGGTGTTCGCACCATCGACCTGGTAGTCGCCGGCGCGGTCGGTGACCTGCTTGACGGCGTCCCACAGCATCCGCACGCCGGTGGCTCCGACGGGGTGGCCGAGGCCGATCAGGCCGCCACTGGGGTTGATCGGCAGCGCGCCGTCGTGGCCGATGGTGCCGTCCTCGATCGCCTTCCAGCTCTCGCCCGGCGCCGTGATGCCGAAGTGGTCGATGGCCATGTACTCGGTCATCGAGAAGCAGTCGTGGGTCTCGATGCCATCGAGTGCGTGCGCGTCGGCGACGCCGGCGCGGGCGAACGCGTCGGTGATCGCCTGGTTCACGTGCGGCAGCACGAGCGGGTCGCCCGCGCTGCGCCGCACCTTGGCGTCGAAGCTCAGCGAGGCAGTGGTATGACCCCAGCCGCGGATGACGGCGAGATCTTCGATCGAGCGGCCGTGTCGTCGGCAGTGGGCCTCTGCGAACGAGTGTGACGCCAGCACAACGCCCGCCCCACCGTCGGTGACCTGACCGCAGTCCTGACGGCGGACGCGGCCCTCGATGACCGGATTGGCGTGGTCGTCCTCGGTGAAGCTGCGGTCGTCGAACTTCCACGCGCGGGTGTGCGCGTTGGGGTTGCGCTTGCCGTTCTCGAGGTTGATCCTGGCGATCTCGGCGAGGTAGGTGTACTGCACGCCGTAGCGCTCGTCGTACAAGTCGATCAGCTTGTCGAACATGTGCGGCCACATGAACTTCGCGTCCTGGCCCTCGTGCCCCATCCACGCCGCCGCGCCGAGGTGTTGCGCGGCGAGGTCGCCGGGCACGTTGCGCTGCTGCTCGGCACCGATGACGAGCGCGCTCTCGTAGCGCCCGGCCTCGATCTCGGCCATCGCCGCGAGCACAG
>JAOBWO010000332.1 GCA_025463415.1 Acidimicrobiales bacterium
CGCCGCTCAGGTCGCGACCTTCCGGAACTCGAGTCCGGCGAACTCTCCCGAGGTGCGCCAACCGTCGATGTACTCGAAGAACGCGACGGGTCCGGGTGGGTAGCCGACCGCGTTGAGCCGCTCGCGTGGCCCGACGGTCTTGCCCTCGTTGTTGTAGTAGCCCGGCGTGCAATCCGGGTTGTTCAGAAACGTGGAGCCCGCGCCTTCCAGCGTGTGGACCCACGCCTGCTCGGCATCGAGCGTGACCTCGACCTCGTCGGCCCCCTCCGCGATCGCGTGCGCGACGACGCTGGCGATCGTCTTGCCGGCGTCCGCCAGGTTGCTGGTGATGTTCGAGATGAGGTTGGCACCCTGGTTGGGTCCGATGATGAACAGGTTCGGGAAGCCGTGCACGTGCACTCCGTGCATGGTCTGCATGCAATCTGCCCAGCGCTGGGAGAGGGTCTGCCCGCCGCGGCCGGTGGTCTCGAATCCGGCGCGTCGGGCGTAGCTCGTGCCGACCTCGAAGCCCGACGCGAAGATCAAGCAGTCGAGCTCGATGTGACGTCCGCCGACCCAGACCCCGGTCTCGTCGATGCGCTCGACACCCTTGCCGTCGGTGTCGACGAGGTGCACGCCCGGCTCGTTGAACGCCTGCAGGTACTCGTCGTGGAAGCACGGCCGTTTGCACAGCTGGCGGTACCACGGCTTCAGGTCCTCGGCGGTGTCGGGATCGGCGACGATCGCGTCGATCCGGGCGCGGATCTCGGTCATCTTTTGGTCGTCGCTGTCCTCGTAGGCGAGTTGGGCCAGCTCGGGACCGAACGTCGCGCCGGGCTCGCTCATCGCAGCGACGATGCGGTCGCGGATGCGTTGGGAGATGTCGGTCCAACCGTCGCGGACGAGATCCTCGTCGGCGAATCCGCCCGTCTGCAACACGCAGAAGTTGGTCAGCCAGCGCTGCTGCCAGCCCGGCTCCAGCGTGGCGAACCACTCCGGGTCGATGGGATGGTTGTTGCGCACGTCGATCGACGACGGCGTGCGCTGGAACACGAACAGCTCACGGGCGCTGCGGGCCAGGTGCGGGATGCACTGCACCGCCGTCGCCCCGGTGCCGATGATGCCGACCCGCTTGTCGGCCAGGTTGACCAAGGGCGCCCCGGCTGGATCGCCGCCGGTGTACTCGTAGTCCCATCGGCTGGTGTGGAACGCATGACCGCCGAAGGACTCGATGCCCGGTATGCCGGGCAGCTTCGGACGATGGAGCGGGCCGGTGCCCATCGCCACGAAGCGAGCGCGGATCGCGTCGCCCCGGTTGGTGTGGATCACCCAGCGCGCCGACTCCTCGTTCCACTCGATGCTGGTCACGCTCGTCGAGAACAGCGCCTGGTCGGCCAGTCCGAAGTGACGCGCGATCCGCTTGGCGTGGCCGAAGATCTCCGTGGACGGCACGTACTTGTGGCTGGGCATGTGCCCGGTCTCCTCGAGCAGTGGCAGGTAGATCATCGCTGCCGTGTCGCACATCGCGCCGGGGTAGCGGTTCCAGTACCACGCCCCGCCGACGTCGCCGCCGCCCTCGATGATCCGCACGTCGGTGATGCCGGCCTGCTGCAGCCGCGCCCCGGTGGTCAGCCCGGCGAAGCCGCCGCCGATGATCGCCACCGTGACCTCGTCCGAGAGGGGTTCGCGCTCGACGACGGCGACGTACGGGTCCTCGAGCAGGTGGGCGAACCGCCCTGTGGGCTCGATGTACTGCTCGCGGCCGTCCGCGCGCAGTCGCTTGTCGCGCTCCGCGCGGTACTTCGCTCTCAGGGCGTCCCGGTCGGCCATCGCGCCAGGTTACGTGGCCGCCCGTCCGAGCTTCATCTCGTGCTCACGTCGACTGGCTCGGATGCCGATGACACAGAGTGATCTCCGCTCCGCTGCCGCCGCGAGAAGAGCTCCGACTCCAGGCGCTCCACCGACTCGACGTGCTCGACACTGCCCCTGAGCAGCGGTTCGATCGGCTGACCGATCTCGCGTCGATCGTGCTCGGTGTGCCCATCGCGCTCGTATCGCTCATCGGCCGCGACCGGCAGTGGTTCAAGTCCCGCGTCGGACTGGAGGTCACCGAGACGTCTCGGGACATCTCCTTCTGCGCACACGCGATCCTGCTCGACTCGCCAGGGCTGTTCACCGTCGAGGACACCTTCCTCGACGCTCGCTTCGCCGACAACCCCCTGGTCACAGGGGCTCCCTGGATCCGCTTCTACGCCGGACAGGTGCTCCGCGACCCGGATGGGCACGCACTGGGCACGATGTGCGCGATCGATCGCACACCCCGCACGCTCGACGCCGACCAGCGCCGAGCCCTCTCCCACCTCGCGGCCTTGGCCGAGCAGGAGCTCAACCGGCGCAGTGAGATGCAGCTGCTGGTCGATCTCGACGTCGGCGAGCGCAAGAAGGCGCTGATCCTCGATGTGCTCGGTGAGGGCGTCCTCCTCCAGGATGCCAACGGCTCGATCGTCGAATGGAACCCTGCCGCCGAGCGATTGCTCGGCCTGTCCGGCGATGAGCTGTCCGGACGCACATCGACCGACCCGCGCTGGGCGGCCAGTCACGCCGACGGCAGCGACTGGCCGGGTGAGACGCACCCACCGATGGAGGTGCTGCGCACCGGTCAAGCGATCACCGACGTCGTCATGGGCATCCATCGCCCGCACGCTGATCGGGTGTGGCTCCGGCTCAGCTCGCAGCCGATCCTCGACAGAACATCGGGAGCCCGCCAGGTGCTGACGGTGTTCGCCGACGTCACCGCCGAGGTCGAGGAGCGGGCTCGCGAGCACGAGCTGGAGCAAGCCCTCGCCCGTAGCGAACAGACGTCGCGCGTGTCCCTCGACTCACTGGAGCAGGGCGTGATCCTGGCCGATCTCCAAGGCGAGATCAATCGCATCAACCCAGCCGCGGTGCGGCTCCTGGGACACTCCGCGGCTGAGCTCACGGCGCTCTGGCAGAGCGGCGACTGGCTGATCTTCGACGAGGCGGGAATGCGGCTGCCGCGCCACCGCCATCCTCTCGTGCGGGTCGCAGAGACGGGCCAGGCGGTCATCGGCGAGACGGTCGGCTGGCGTCGCCCGGACGGCACCCGGATCCTGCTCCGCCTCTCGTGTGTGCCCAACGCCGACGGGGACGAGCGGCTGGTGATCACGTTCACCGACATCACCGAAGATCGCCTTGCTCAGCGCGTCCTCGATGCCACCCTCGACACCGCCCCCGTCGGGCTGGCGATCCTCGACACCGACCGGTCGATCCTGCGTTGCAACTCGACGTTCGCGGAACAGGCCGGTCGCCCGGCCGAGGAGCTGGTCGGGATGGACGTCGTGTCACTGATCCACTTCGACCATCGCCCGGACGCCAGCGCGGTCGGCAACCACCTGCGCTATGGCACCCGGTCCAAGGCCGAGCTGGAGCAGTGCGTCGTGCGCCCGGATGGCACCGAGATCTGGGTCAACACCCACCTCGCGGTCATCCCCGATCCCGATCGGCCGCTCGCGATCGCGGCCACGTTCGATGTCACCGAGCAGCGCCGACTGCTGCTCGAGCTGACCCGCTTCGGCTACATGTTCGAGCACGCCAACGACAT
>JAOBWO010000289.1 GCA_025463415.1 Acidimicrobiales bacterium
TGTGGGGCTCGAACACGCTCACGTCGAACCAACACCTCTGGCCCTTCGTGGAAGAGGCCCGGTCCGCCGGCTCCCACGTCGTCGTGATCGATCCGATCCGTCATCGCACAGCCGACCGCGCCGACGAGCATGTCCCGATCCGTGTGGGTACCGACGCTGCACTCGCGCTCGGTCTGTGCCACGTCATCGCGGCGACAGGCATCGACCGGGCCTTCGTCGACGAGCGCACAGAAGGTTGGGGCGAGTTCGCTGCATCGCTCGCCGACTACACGCCTCAGCGAGTTGCGGAGATCTGCGACGTGCCCGAGGCGCAGATCATCGCGCTCGGCCAGCGGCTCGCGACGCGCGGCCCGGTCGCGATCAAGCTCGGCCAGGGCATGCAGCGTCAGCGCCACGGCGGCCAAGCCGCCCGCGTCGTCTCGTGCATCGCCGCGCTGACCGGTGCCTACGGGCAGCGAGGCGGTGGTCTCGTCTACAGCACCTCCGATGCGTACGGGCTGAACTCGTTCAAGCTCTCGCGCGCCGACCTCCGACCCGATGATCAACGCACGCTGGTGATGACCCGGCTCGTCCGCGAGCTCAGGCGTGAGGACCAACCGGTGCAGGCGCTGTTCGTCATGGGGGCGAACCCGGTGGTCTCCAACCCCGATCAGCAGCAGGTGCGCGACGTGCTCAGCCGCGACGATCTGTTCACCGTCGTCTTCGACGCCTATCAGACGGATACGGCCGACTACGCCGACCTGCTCCTGCCGTGCACGCTGCAGACCGAGCACGTCGAGATCATGGATTCGTTCGGCCACCTGTACCTGAACTGGAACGAACCGGCGGTCGCGCCGCCCGGTGAGTGCCTCAGCCGGACCGAGCTGATGCGCCGTCTCGCGACAGCGATGGGACTCAGCGACCCGGCGCTGCACGCCACCGACCTCGAGCTTGCCGCCGACCTGCTCGATGCGCCGTTGTGGCGCGATGCCGGGATCGGTGTCGCCGAACTGCGTGCCGCCCGATGGTTGCGCATCCCAGCGACCAAGGACTATGCGCCGTTCGCGGAGCGTTTCGCCACCCGGTCAGGACGGTTCGAGTTCGCTTCCGATCGCGCCGAACGCGATGGTCACGGTCGGCTGCCCAACTTCCGCGCACCCGACGAGGCGTCCGTCGATGCGGACGGCACGTTCGCGCTGCTTGCGACGGCCAGCCACTTCCACATCAACTCCGCGTTCGCTGGCATCGATCGCAACATCGAGCGCAGTGGCCCGCCCACGGTGACGGTCTGCCTCGCGGACGCTGCCGCCAACGGTCTCAGCGACGGAACGACCGTCGAGGTCGGCAACGACCGTGGTTCGTTCACGGCAACATTGCGCGTCGGGCCTGCGGCACGAGCCGGTGTGGCTGTCACGACCAAGGGCGGGTGGACGAAGGCATACACGGGTGGGCGTTCGGTGAACGCCACCGTGCTGGAAGGTGACAGCGACATGGGCGCCGGCGCCGTCTACCACGACAACCGCGTCACCATCCGCGCGATCTGAGCCGGCCGCCGAGCACACCGTCTACGGGCTGATCACCAGCCGCGGAACTGGACCTCGCGGCGTTCGATGAACGCAGCCACGCCTTCCTTGAAGTCCTCTGTGGTGCTGGCCAGGTCCTGAGCCCAGGCTTCGTCCTCGAACGCGCCCTGGCGGTTGCTGTCGATGGAACGGTTGAGCAACCACTTCGACAGTGAGACCGCCTTGGTCGGCGCCTTGGCCAGACGGCCGGCCCAGTCGTCGACGGCAGCGGCGAGGTCGGCGGCAGGCACACACTTGTTGATCAGCCCGATCCGCTCGGCGTCCGGCGCGGCGAGGTCGTCGCCGAGGAAGATCAGCTCCTTGGCCTTGGCGAGCCCGATCATGCGCGGCAGCAGGTACGCCCCGCCGCCATCGGGGGTGATGCCCCGACGCACGAAGATCTCGATGAACCGGGCGGTGTCCGCGGCGATGATCAGGTCGCACGCCAGGGCGATGTGCGCGCCGATGCCGGCGGCCGTTCCGTTCACCGCGGCGATGACCGGCTTCTCGCAGTCGATGATGCTGCTGACGAGCCGCTGCGCGCCACGCTTGATGTTGCGGCCGACATCGCCCATCGAGCGCTCGGGCGCATCCGCAGGCCGAGGTGCCTCGGGGATGCGCGAGACGCGCAGGTCGGCGCCGGTGCAGAAGTGCTTGCCGTTCGCGCTCAACACGACCACGCGGACGTTGAGGTCACCGCTGGCGGTCTCGAACAGCTGGATCAACCGGTTGCGTTGGTCCGGTGTCAGCGCGTTGGCGGCGTCGGGCCGGTTGAGCGTGATCCGGGCGATGCCACCGTCGAGTGTGTACAGGAGGTCGGTGTCGGGGGCTGGCGTGTCACTCATCGGGCGAGGACGGTAGCGGTGTCGCGCCCGCTGCGCAGAACCGTCCCCGGCGTCGCGCCAGTGGCAGCGCCGTCGGCGATGATCGTGACGCCGTTGACGAGCACGCGCGTGACCCCGAACGAGCCGGCCGTCAGGCGGGCGGAGTCGCCGGGCAGGTCGGTGACCAGAGTGGCCGGTTCGCTGTCGACCGTCGCCGGATCGAACACGAACACGTCGGCGTTCGAGCCGACGGTCAACGTGCCGCGATCGACGAGACCGAACAGCGCAGCCGGACGAGAGGTCATCAGCTGGATCGCCTTCTCGATCGGGATCAACTGGCGGCCACGGATGCAGTCGGCGAGGAACCTCGTCGGGTACGGCGCACCGCACATGCGGTCGAGGTGCGCGCCGGCATCGCTGCCACCGATCATCGCCCGCGGGTCGTTCCACAGCTCGGCGCGCATCCGCCACGACTCGCCGTCGTCGTCGGCCGGCTGCGGCCACAGCACGGTGCGCAGCTCATCGGCGATGACGATGTCGAGCAGCGTCCCGAAGCTGCTCATCCCCTTCTCCGCAGCGATGTCCGCGACTCGACGGTTGCGGTGCTGCTCGTTCTCCGGTGCATACGTCGTGCCGATCACGTAATCGCCCCAGTCGGCGAGACGGCGGAACACACCGGCCTTGGGAGACTGGCCGAGCTCGAGCAGCTGCAGGCGGATGTCGCCGTCCTTGAGCCGCTCGATGCGCTCGGGCACCGGCACGCCCAAGATCGCCTGCCAACCCGGGATCAACCACAGGCCGCAGAAGGTGTTGAAGCTCATGTTCATCGGCACCTGCACCGGCATGGTGAGCGGCACGACCATCCCGCCGAGCTCGGTGGCGCGCTGGCTGGCCAGCATCTGGCGAGGCACCCGCTCAGGAACGCGCGAGTCGACGGTGAGGACGTTCCAGTTCATCGGGCGGTTGGCGGCGGCGCTCATCTTGCCGAGCAGCTCGATCTCGTCGTCGGCGAACATGTCCAGGCAGCCGGGCACGATGCCCTCCAACGTGGTGCCCTCGTGGAGCCCGGTCTCTTCGCACAGCTCGATCAGCTCGTCGGGCGTGGCCCAACGGCTGGCGACGGGCTCGCCCTCACCGTCGCTGTGCGAGGAGCTGTTCGTGAACGAGAACCCCAGGGCACCGGCCTCGATAGCCAGGCTCAGCTCGGCGCGCATTGCCTTGACCTGCTCCGGATCGGCGGCGTTGCCGACGGCCTCGCCACCCATCACGTACCGACGGATCGCGCAGTGGCCGACGAGGAAGCCGGCGTTGACGGCGATGTTGCCGTCCATGCGCTCGAGGTACTCGGCGAAGGTCTCCCAGCTCCAGTCGGTGCCGTGCTCGAGGGCGGCCAGCGGCATGCCCTCGACCTTGGCCATCATCTTGCGGAGGTAGTCGGCGTCGCCGGGGATCAGCGGGGCGAGGGTGAACCCGCAGTTGCCGCCGATGACGGTGGTGACGCCGTGGTTGCTCGACGGGCTCGCCGTCGGGTCCCAGAGCAGCTGCGCGTCGTAGTGGGTGTGCGGATCGACGATGCCCGGCGCGACGACGAGGCCGGTGGCGTCGAAGGTCTCCGCGGCGTCCTCGGTGATGGTGCCGATCTCGACGATGCGGCCGTCGCGGATGCCCACGTCGGCGACGAATCCTGGCGTTCCGGTGCCATCGATGACGAGGCCGCCCTTGAGGATGAGATCGAGCATGGTGAGGCTCCCACTGGAATCTGACGGACCGTCAGATCCTAGACTTCGATTCGGTACAGTGGCGACCTGCGGCCCATCAGCGGCGGCGAGCCCGACAGACGCACAGGGGGAAGACGAGATGGCCAAGCAGTACCGGATGCTCATCGGCGGCGAATGGTTCGACGGCGACAACGGCTCGTACGACATCATCAACCCGGCCACCGAGCAGGTCGTCGG
>JAOBWO010000349.1 GCA_025463415.1 Acidimicrobiales bacterium
CTTGCCCACCAACGATTCCGCATCGATCACCCACCTTCTGCGCCGCACGGAGTACGTCGCCCGGCCGACCCGGGTCAGCACGCTCGTGGGCCTGTCGTCGCTGGACGCCGCGATCGACGACATCCTCGACGTCACCACCCCGGTCGCGTTGCCGACCACCATCGATCACGACATCGACGGCCACGGCTGGGACCAGTACGTGGAGGCAACCCAGTGGTGGTTCGACCGGATGGTCGACTCGCCCAAGCCGATCCAGGAGAAGATGACGTTCTTCTGGCACGGCCACTTCACGAGCGCATGGGACAAGGTCAACTCGACCTTCATGATGATGCGGCAGAACAAGCTGTACCGCGACAACGCGCTCGGCAACTTCCGCACCTTGACCCAAGCGATGGCACTGCAGCCGGCGATGCTCGTCTACCTCGACAACGTCGACAACCGGAAGGGCTCGCCGAACGAGAACTTCGCGCGCGAGCTGCTCGAGCTCTTCACGTTGGGCATCGGCAACTACGCCGAGTCGGATGTCGAGGCCGCGGCCAAGGCGTGGACGGGCCACGGCATCGACTGGACCGAGACCTCCCCGACCTACGAGCAGTACAGGTTCACGTCGACCCAGCACGACAAGTCGCAAAAGACGTTCCTGGGCCGCACCTTCAACTTCGACGGACCGGACATCATCGATCAGATCCTCGTCAACGACGCCTCGAAGAAGCTGGTGTCGGCGCGGTTCATCATCGCCAAGCTGTGGGAGTACTTCGCCCATCCCGGCCCGCCTGCCGTGGTGCTGGACGCGCTCCAGGCAGGGTTCGCCGCCGACTGGGACATCAAGGGCCTCCTCAAGCGGATGTTCCTGCGCGAGGAGTTCTACTCACCGACCGCCAAGCAGGGCCTCCTGCGTTCGCCGGTCGATTGGGTGGTGGCGACGATGTACCAGACCGGGCTCCGGTCGGCGGTGCTGAACCCCCAGTGGTACGTCGGCTACATGGGCCAGGTCCCGTTCAACCCGCCGAACGTGGCCGGGTGGAAGTCCAACGGCTACTGGATCAACACCACCACGGTCGGCGCGAGGGCCGAGTTCGCGCAAGGGGTCACCTGGCACCTCCGCGACTCCTACGACGGCATCACCAAGATGACGATCCCCACGGCGATCACGACGATGGCCACCCTGTTCGGGCTCAACCCGCTGTCGGCCACGAGCTACAACGCGCTGAGCGGGTACCTGACGGCCCAGCGCGCCGCGCAGCCCTACGGCGACTGGTGGGAGCCGACGAACCTGCTGACGATGTCGATGCTCGCCCCTGAGATGCACCAGGCCTGAGGAGCGAACCATGGATCCCGACATCTCCGCGGCCGACGCGTTCGCGCTGCTCTCCACCCGTCAGTCGTCGTTCGCACCCGGTTCCACAGCACTCGACCGACGTCGCTTCCTGCAGATGCTCGGGCTCGGCGTCGGCGGCGGGATGTTGCTCGACACGGTCGGCATCGAAGGGCTCGACCGGTGGATCCCCGGCAGCCTGCGCAACGCGTTCGCGGCGCCCTTGGGTGCCGACCAGGGCGTGCTCGTGCTGATCGGCATGTACGGCGGCAACGACGGCCTGAACACCGTGGTCCCGTACGCCAACCCGAAGTACGGCGCGTACCGGTCGAACATCGCGCTGTCCCCGAGCTCGGTGCTCCCGCTCGACGCTGCGGTCGGGCTCCACCCGAACCTGGCGTTCGTGAAGAGCCTCTGGGACCAGCAGAAGGTGGCGGTGGTGCAGGGGGTCGGCTATCCGAACCCCAACCTCAGCCACTTCGACTCGATGGCGACGTGGATGTACGGCAATGCGGTGCCGAGCTCGATGCCGACCACCGGGTGGGTCGGCCGCTGGGTCGACGGCCTTGGTGCGTCGGCGGAGCTGCTGACGACGGCGGTGATCGGCACCGACCTGCCGCTGCACATGATCGGTGCCGGTCGTCAGGCCGTGACCATCCCGGAGTACGGGCTCAGCTACGGCGCCGGCACCGATGCGACATCGGCCCGCATGTACGACGGTGTGCGCGCCTACTCCGCCAGCCTCGCGGGCCGAGGGCCGTGGCACGATGCGTTCGCTGCGACCGAGCGCAGCCAGCTCGACATGACCCACACGATCGCGCCGGCCTTCACGCCCGATCCACCCGACGGCGCACTGCTGAAGAAGCTGACGATCGCGGCCCGGCTGATCAACGCCGACATCGGGCTGCGCGTCATCGACGCCAGCTTCGACGCCTTCGACACGCACTCCGACGAGCCGGACGAGCACGGCAAGCGGATGGCCGAGCTGGACGCCGGACTGCAGGGCTTCTTCGCCGCGCTGGATGCTCGCTTCGCCGGGCGCGTCACCGTGATGACGTTCAGCGAGTTCGGGCGCACGCCATGGTCGAACGGCTCGCTGGGCACGGACCACGGCACGACCAACAACCACTTCGTGATCGGCAACAACGTCAACGGCGGCCTGTACGGCCAGCAGCCGTCGCTGCAGAAGGTCGTCGGAGGTGTCCCCAAGGACCTCGACGAGTGGGACCGGGTGGACTTCAACGTCGACTTCCGCTCCCTCTACGCGACCGTGCTCGACGGTCTGCTCGGCGGCGGTTCGTCGACGGTGCTCGGGGCTGCCTATCCCAAACTCGACCTGTTCCGTGCTGCCGGCACCACGACCGGCGGCTCGGGCGGTGGCTCGGCCGGCGGCGGCAGCAACGCGGCCGGTGCGGACCTGGTCAGCATCGTGCCCGATCGACTGCTCGACACCCGGCTCGGCGCAGGAACCCCGATCGGCGCCGGCGGGTCGATCACCCTGCCTGTCGCCGGCGTGCGCAGCGTCCCTGCCAACGCTGTCGCTGCGGTGCTCAACGTGACGGCCGTCGGGGCGACGTCGTCCTCGTTCCTCACCGTCTGGCCCACCGGCGTCGTTCGGCCGGGTACCTCCAGCCTCAACATGGCCGGCGGCGACGTCGTGCCGAACCTCGTCATCGCCAAGCTCGGCGACGGCGGTCAGGTCGACATCTTCAACCATGCGGGCGAGGTGCACTGCGTCGTCGACGTCGTCGGCTACTTCCAGAGCGCAGCAGCCAGCCGGTTCACCTCGCTCTCGCCGGCCCGCATCCTCGACACACGCAGCGGCCTCGGAGCCGCCGCCGCGGCCGTCGGTCCCGGCGGCGTCCTCGACCTCCAGGTCACCGGACAGGGAGGCGTCGATCCGGGCGCGGACACCGTGGTGCTGAACGTGACGGTCACGGAGCCGAGCGCATCCGGGTTCGTCACGGTCTGGCCCACCGGCGCGGCGATGCCCACCGCCTCCAACCTCAACTTCGTGCCGGCGCAGACCGTGCCGAACCTCGTGCTGGCCAAGCTCGGCGTCGGCGGCAAGGTGTCATTGTTCAACTCAGCGGGCTCGACGCAGATCATCGCGGATGTGCTCGGCTACTTCGGTCCCACGGGCGGATCCCGCCTGACGTCGATCGCCCCTGCACGCCTGCTCGACACTCGCGACCCTGCCGGCCCGTCGTTCGGTCCCGTCGGTCAGACGCCGCTGGTGGTCCCCGTCGTCGGGCGTGGCGGCGTGCCCTCCTCAGGGGTGACGGCCGTGGTCCTGAACGTGACCGCCACCGACGGCACACGCGGCAGCTACGTCACCGTGTACCCCAACGGCCAGGACGCACCGACGGCATCGAACCTGAACACGACCGCCGGCCAGGCTCGGGCCAACCTGGTGATCGCAAAGGTCGGGCCCGACGGTGCCGTCGCCATGTTCAACTCCTCCGGAGCCATCCATCTGATCGCCGACGTGGTCGGCTACTTCACGGGGTAGCTCGTAGCCTTTCCTGCCGTGGTGACATCTGCTGCAGGCATGCCGACCGACCCCACGCGACGGGCCGCGTTGCTCAACGTGAAGCTCCGCACGCTCGTGCGCGATCACGTCGGGCACGAAATCGGCGACCTCAGCGGGACGCAACCGGTGCCGTTCGGCCGCGGCGCTGCGCTGGTGGTCGACGGCACTGCATGGCTGCTCCTGGCCGACCAGCCGGAGCGCAGCCTCGGCGGCGCGCTCGCATGGGCGACCCGCCAGCCGGCAGCGACCGAGTACGCGATCATCGCCGATGCCGGCACCGGCGTGTTGCATCGACGGGCCGAGTTGTTCGACCTCCCGATCTCCGTGTGGCACGCGGTAGAGCGGATGCTGGTTCCCGCGGTGTCGGAGCCGTACCCCGCTCCGGGTCCCGTGACATCGGATCACGAGGAGATGCGCGCGCTGATCGAGGCGGGAGGCGCCGAGCCGATCGAGGAGCACGGCGTGTTGTCCGGCGAGGTGCGCGGCCTCGAGGTCTGCCGCGTCGTGACCGATCCGGCCACCGGCGAGGTGCGCCTGGAGGTGGGCGTCGGCGCGCACGACCGCGAGGCGTTCCTGATGATCCACGGCGGCCGACCGACGGTGGAAGCACTGAGCGATGTCGTCGCGGCAGTCGAGCTCCATCGCCGCGAAGGCGCCCCGTACCATCCGTTGAACAAGCTCGGTGCTGAGCGCTTCCTCCGCTGGTCCGTCCTGCGCGATCCGCAGCGGCTCGGTGCCGCCGAACTGCATGCCGCCGCACCGCCGGTGGTGCGGGCCAACGTCAAGGACCCGGTGCCGTCCGTCGCGGTCGGCAGCCGAGCCGACGGCACACCGCTCGACGTCGTCACCTCCACGGGCATCGACCTCGACCAGGTCCCCTTCGCGCTGGACGCACGCGCGATGCACCAGGCCGACGCCGACCTGCTGCTCGTGGTCCCGTCACGCGACGCGTCCCCGGTGACGCGATCG
>JAOBWO010000378.1 GCA_025463415.1 Acidimicrobiales bacterium
GACCCGCTCGGTAGCGTTTCCTGCATGTCCGTCACGGTTCGAATTCCCACAACGATGCGCCCTTTGGCCGGGGGCAGCTCTTCGGTCAAGGTCGAGGGCACCAAGCTCGCCGAGGTCCTGTCGAACCTGAACGCCGACTTCCCCGGCTTCGACGATCGGCTGTTCGACGAGACGGGCGCGCTGCGCAAGTTCGTCAACGTGTTCGTGGCCGACGACGACGTTCGGTACCTCGACGGGCTGGAGACGGTGGTCCCCGACGGCGAGACGGTGTCGATCATCCCCGCCGTCGCCGGCGGCTGACGCCCGTCACGAGCCTCGAACGGCTCTAGCCCGGCAGCAGTTCCAAGAAGTCGGCGCGCCGCTTCGGCCCCAACGCTGGTGGCGGTGGCCGGTTGTCACGATCCTGCCAGACCGCGAAGATCCTTGCTCCGACGTCCGCGTCCTTGGTGATCGCATCCGGGGCAGACAGCAGGTTGAGGCTGCGCATGAACGCGCGAAGCACCACCGGATCGCTGCGAGTCGCGGGCAGCAAGCCGTCGCGGAGCACCCCACGCATGAACGTGCGCGGATCGTCGGAATCGGCATCGGGATCGAGTCCCGCCAGCAGTGCCGCAGCGACCCGTCGGGCCTCGCCGTCCTGCTCCACCGACGACCGGTACCACGGTCGGATCTCGGCCCGCAGCGCAGTGTCGTAGGCGACTGCAGCCGCTGCGATGTCGTCGGGGTGTGCATCCAGCGCGTCCGCCAGCAGCGCCGCACCCCAGAACGCCGTCGAGCACCCGCGGCCGTACAGCGGGTTCGTGCACAACACGGCGTCGCCCACCGGGATCAGTCCGGCCGCGGCCGGCGCGCCGTCGATCACGAACTCGCGCCAGCGGTTCAGCAGCCCGGCCATCACGTACACCGTTGCCGTCAGCGGCTCGGCGCGTCCGTCGAGCCACGGTTCGGTCGCCACCAGTTCGCGGGCGGCCAGGTCGAAGACCTTCGCATCGCCGAATGAGCGCCGCAGCTCGGCGTCCTCGGTCGACACCGCCAGGGTGATGCTGAAGGTGCGGTTGTCGCCGACGAACACGGCGTACTTGAGGTAGCCGAGATCGCCTCCGATCGCGCCGCTGCGCGGCGGATACTCCAGTCCGTCGCGCAGCCGGTAGAAACGGCTGAAGTAGACGATGCCGGTGTCCTCGATCTCCTCGCTCACGTCGGGCGCACCGATCGCAGCCAGCCACTCCGGGACCGCGCTGCGCCGTCCGGATGCGACCACGACGAGGTCGCCCTCGATCTCGCTGCCGTCGGCCAGCCGCACACCGCGCACGACCGGGCGAACGTCCGGCCCACCGTCGGTGTGGCCGGGCTCGGCCACGAGACCCTCGACCGCCACACCGGTGCGGAAGCTGACCCGTCCCTCGGCCAGCGCGGCGCCGCGGAGCACCCATTCGAAGGTCGTCCGCCGACAGGCGAGCATCACCAGCTCGGCATCGCCGGGCTCGGGTACGAAGTCGATCATCTCCGGCGGCAGGTCCTCGCCGAAGCGCATCTCGGTCGCGCCCTGGGCGAGCAGCTCGGCGTAGACGTCCGGGTAGTCGTTGCGGAGCAGTTGCACCAGTCGGCCCAGGAAGGCATGGCTGTGGCGCACCTGCGGCGCACCGCGGCGATCCCACTCGAATGCCTCGTCGGCCGTGGTCGGCATCGGCGTGTGGTCACGCTCGACCACCGTCACCTCGTGTCCACGGCGCGCCAGCGCCAGCGCCGTCCCCAACCCGGCGATGCCGCCACCCACCACGGTCACCCTCATCCGGCCACGTCCATGCGGCGTGACGATACGTCAGCCGTGGCGGGGTTCAGCGATGCAGCGCAGACTGCTGTCGTCAGCGAGGGAGCCCGGGGCCGTCGCCGTCGCTGAGCGTTGGAGGCATCCATGTCGCGCGGGCCTGCGACGACATCAACGTGTCTCTGTCCCACCACGCGAGCGGCGCCGTGCGCGACGCCAGCGGATCGGCCAGCACCTCTGTCGGCGATGCGCCCGCGGCGAGCAGTCGCTCCACGGCCCACACGTAGTAGACGGTGATCGTGTCGTGGTAGCCGCCCGTGGCCGTGTTGGCAACACCCGTGGCCTCGTTGTACGGCGGGATGGCCGCGCGGATCACGTCGAGCGCTCTGACCGCACCCATGCGGTCGACGATCGACACGCACGCCAGCACGTGGCCTTCGTGCGTCCACTCCGCCTTCGGCAAGGTGCGATCGAGCATCCCGGACGCCACCTGACCGGCGCGCTCCCACAGGGGATCGACGGATCGGTCGACGGTTCGCGCTGCGGTGTCCATCGGCTCATCTTGGTGGCCGGATGCGCTGGGTCACCACCGAATTTCTCGACCGGTGCGGTTGAGGCTCGGCCAAGGATGGCGGGCCCACGAGCGTCGAATCGGCGTGTCGAGTGGCTCGTCGCGGGCTGCTGCGGGGTTGTCCCGTTAGCACTCGTGGCATTAGAGTGCTAACGGCTCGCGAACGGCGAGCGGGACCATCAGTTCGTCCAATGCCAAGACCGTCCAATGGAGGACACCAGATGCCAAAGATGATCGCGTTCGACGAGCAGGCTCGTCGCGGGCTGGAAGCGGGCATGAACAAGCTCGCCGATGCCGTCCGAGTAACGCTCGGGCCCAAGGGCCGCAA
>JAOBWO010000298.1 GCA_025463415.1 Acidimicrobiales bacterium
TCACGGTGTAAGGACCCATGGCCATCAGAAGAGGCGCGACGGTCGGCCGACGACCTCACGTTCGAGGTCGAGCAGGAACTGTTTGCGTCGCAGTCCACCCGCGTATCCGGTCAGCTTGCCGGTGCTGCTGATGATCCTGTGACACGGGATCAGGATGCAGAGCGGGTTTCGACCGACAGCCGCGCCAACTTCTTGTGGAGTTGTTCCGTCTGCGAGCTGCCGGGCAAGGTACCCGTAGGTCGTGGTTTCCCCGTACGGGACCTCGCTGACGAGTTCCCACACCCTGCGTTGGAGCTCGCTCCCATCGGCGATGGCGGGCACGTCAAACTCACGACGGTCTCCGTTGAAATACTCGGCGAGTTGCTCTTCCAATTCAGCGAGGCCTCCGCCGCGTTACCGAAGGTCGAAGGATCGGGCATGTACCAGTGGCTTGGGAAGTAGACGCCGATCATGGTGTGTTGGCGCGCCACCAAGGTGAGCTCACCCACCGGCGAGCCGACTGCGCAATGGTTGACGGCGCCAGCCCGCGTGTCGCTGTGGTTTGTGCAGGTCATGTCGGTCGTCCTCGCTCGATGCTCGCCAGCGAGGCAGATCCGACCTTGGCCGTTGCTGCGAGAGCGTCGATCCACGTCTGCGCCGGGCGACCGAGGTAGTAGGCGGGCAAGTGTTGTCGCGGCTGACGCACAGGCATGGTTGTGTCGCGCTGTGTTGTCTCGCGCCCGGGATATGGCGTGGACGTCGCCGAAAGCCGGCAGTGGTTGGAATTGCGCGGGCGGAGCGGTGCGCGTACAGCTGCGCCGGCGTTGGCGGTCAGGAAGGAATCAATGGCAATTGTCATGGTCTGCTCTTCGCTCTCTCACTGAGTCGGTCGACTCGGGTGTAGACGGCGACAGTGTTGATTTCGTGAGGTCCAGTTTTGCGTGGCTGCAGCGGCCGCAGTTTGCGTCGCCGTCGAGTCCAGCTGACAGTGGTCCGTCCAGTTCCCGCGTGTATCGCTCGGCAGGGGAAACGATGCTGCGTGCGCAGCCAGTTGCGAGGCGTCGCAATGGCGATGTGCACCTCGAACGGTTCGGACAGGTTCGCAGTAGACCGCTGCGCGTAGGCGGGGTACCGGGCGACGCTTCCATTCGGGACGTGGCAACAGCCACGGCGGTGATCGCGGCCGGCGCATTGCGCGGTAGCGGCGGACTCGCAAGGAGTTCGAAGGGGTGTCGAGGGCTGGAGGAGTCGGAAGGCCAGCGCTCGTCGCCTGAAGCTGACGGCTGCTTACGTGGCGTCGTGGAACACAAGACCGAGAGTGTGGCGCTGTCCGGTGTGTAGCACGCTGACGCCGTGGCGCATCGGGGCGGCGGTCCATCCGCGTGTAGCGGACTTGATCGGCCGGTCGCGGGTGGTGAACACGAGGCCATGTCCTTGGGGGATGGTTCGCGTGGTTGCGCGCGATTGGGCTCGGGGGCGTTGCTCGACAACGACGAACTCGCCGCCGGTGTAGTCGGTGGCGGGAGCGTCGAGTCCGATGACGACCTGCAGCGGAAACACGAGGTCGCCGTACAGGTCTCGGTGCAGTGCGTTCCAATCTCCAGGGCGGTACCGGAGCAGGAGTGGGGTGGGTCGTGTTTGGCCCGCGGCACGACAGTGCGCAATCCATGCGTCGAAGTCCTCCGGCCATGGTGCCGCCCTTTTGAGTCGGGCCGCCCATTCGCGTGCGATGGGGACCAGATGCGGCCAGAACGAGGCGCGCATCTCGACCACGAGGGAGGGCAGTGGGTGTGCGAAGTACCGGTACTGACCTTCGCCGAACTGGTGGCGGGCCATGTCGATCGTCGAGCGGAACAGTGTGGTCCGGTCGTAGAGGGCGCGGAGGTCTTTGCATTCAGCTGTGCTGAGCAACGGGCCGATCGGCGCGATACCCATGTTGTCGAGATCGGCCATTACGTTGGTCCAGTCGAGCGCAGCGATGCGGTGTGCGATGTCCCCGCGTTGGGCCGTGGCGGGCGTCATGCTGCGGCCTCAATCTCGAGCAGGGTCGTTTTGGCGTCCAACCCACCGAGATAGCCGCCCATGCTGCCGTCTGACCGGATGACGCGATGACAGGGCACGACGACGGGAAGCGGGTTTGTGGCGCAGGCTGTGCCGACTGCGCGCACAGCCTTGGGACGACCGGCCAGTTCGGCGACGGTTGCGTAGCTGGCGGTGTGCCCGTAGGCGATGTCCGTGAGGTGTCGCAGCACGGTTTCCCGGAAGCCGGCCGAGAGGCGCCAGTCGAGGTTCAGGTCGAAGCTTCGGCGGCGGCCGTGGAAGTACTCATCGAGCTCCCGGGCGGCATCGTCGAGTCGAGCAGGATGGTGCAGGATCCGCGGACTGATCCGATCGGAAAGGTCATTCAGGACGCGGTCGTGGTCCTCGCTCGCATACGCCACTCGGACCAGGCCGGTTTCGGTCGCGGCGATCAGCAGGCTGCCGACGGGTGTGTCGATGGTGCGGTATGCGATGTCGAGCAGGTGCTCAGCCTCAGCTGCGGCCGCGAGTCGTTCGTGGAGTCGGCGGAGGTGGTCGGGCTCGACGTCGATGGCGTGCTGCAGCATGCTGGCGATTTCGGCTTGAGGGTTCATCGGGTGCTCCTTTCTGTGATGTAGAGCAGTGCGGGTGGGATGCCGGTCGCTCGCGTCGTCGAACAAGCGGTGTGGGTTGCTCGGGGCGCAATCATGTGGTGTCTGCCGGCGTCGGCTCGGCCCGCAGCATGGCGAGGGTCGAGGACCGTCGCAAGCTCGCTATTCCGTCGGCGGCAGCCCGGCGGGCAGCTTCGACGGTCCCACCCACGATCGCGGCGACGTCGACGTAAGGGAGCCCGGCCAGATAGTGGTAGGCCACTGACCGGCGTTGCTTGTCGGGTAGCCGCGCCAGCGCCGCGGAGAGGTCGGGATCGGTCTCGATCCGTTCCTTGCTGTCGGCACGATCGATGAGTGTGTCGGTCGGGACGGCTCGACGGGAGCGAGCGCGTCCGATGTCGATCGACTTGCGGTGGGCGATCGTCACGAGCCACGCCTCGACATTGGCGTCGTCGGGGAGTGACGGATAAGCCCGCATCGCCGACAGGAACGTGTCCGACCAGGCATCGTCAGCGTCGATGGTCCCGACGACAGCGCGACAGACTCGGAGCACGGTCGGCCCATGGATCTCCACGACGGTCTCGAACGGTTGGCGGGTCTGCATGTTGATCAACGACGCTACGACGTCACCCGAACGTGCGCTGACGCCAGGTGATGAGCGCCTCGACCGCCGGGGCGACCGAGCCTGCATCGTCGAAGTTGACTGACGGCAACATGTCGGTGATCGTCTCGTCCGATGCCACTCCGATCGCGAGAAGAGCTGTTCCGTAGCCAGACACGGGCGGGAACCCGGCGAGCTGCCAGAGGCGTTCCACCTTGGCGAGTTGCGAACTGGTCAAGCTTGCAGGACGTGCTGCGGGTACTTCGAGCTGGCGTGTCATGACTCGTAGACGGAAGAACTCCTCGTTTCGTGAGGTGGGTTCGGAAACTTCTGCCCGACCGATGTCACATCTCACGTTGTGTGGTGCGTGGACGTCTTCGTGCCGCAGCGCTCATTAGGAGTCCTGCCTGACCACAGGAGAGACATCATGAGCATCGAAGACAACAAGGCCATCGTCGGACGGTGGTTCGCCGAGTTCTGGGGCGCCGACTTCAACCCCGCCATCATCGACGAGCTCGCCGACCCCGACATCCGCTTCGAATACTCCCTGCACGCGCCATGCCGCGGCCGAGATGAGGTGCGCGCCTTCGCCACGAAGTTTCGCGCGGCGTTTCCCGACCTCGCGTTTGGGGGAAGAGCCGACCTGATTGCCGAGGGTGACTACGTGGTCGGCCAATGGATCGGCGGAGGGACCCATACCGGAGATGCGTTCGACGACATGCCAATCGGTGCGCTGCCGGCCAACACGGGCAAGACGATGCGATTCACAGGTATCTCGATCCTCAAGGTCGAGAACGGGCGGATCACCGAGGAACTCGGGCTCGACGACGGCGTCGCGGTCCTCGAGCAACTCGCACTGATCAAGCCGGCCTGACACAACTGTGTGCCGCGAGTCATCCGGCGCACCCAACGATGTGAGGACAACCGACGCTTCGCATGCGTGCACAGCAAGTGGTGGAGGGTGCCAGCACGCCCGGCACCCTCCACCAGCCATGAACTCCACGGACACAGAAGACCGAAGAACTCGCCCGTGACACCTCGAAGGGAACTCCATGCAGGCCGAGAACAAGACGAACGAGCTCGCCGAGACCAACCGCCTGGAAGCACTCAGCGACGGCGCATTCGCGATCGTGATCACATTGCTGGTCATCGAGATACATCGGCCCGATGCCCGGCCCGGCGAACTCGCCCGTGAGCTCATCGCGGAGTGGCCGTCCTACCTCGCCTACGCAATGGCATTCACGTATGTCGGGGTGATCTGGTTGAACCACCACTACGTGTTCAACCGGCTTGCCCGTACCGATCTATTGCTCAATTGGATCAACCTCGGAATCCTCGGAACCGCAACGCTGATCCCGTTTCCCACCGGCGTACTCGCCGACGCATTCCGCAACGGCAACCTCGCGAACCAGAAGGCCGCCGTCGTCCTGTACGCGCTGGTCGCCCTGCTCATGTCTGCAGCTTGGATCCCACTCTTCATTCACCTAGAACGCAATCCAACCCTGCTCAAGGACAAGCTTCGAAGGCTGGCACCGCGAGTCGTCAACAAGTGTTGACGCTCGGCGAGTCGAGGGCTTACGCTTGCTTCGTGGACATCGACCGTCTGCACGCAAGCACGGTGTTGCCGACGACGACATGATCCACGCCTTCAGACATCACTGGAAAGCATTCGAAACCGACGACTCCGACGTCACCATGTTCATCGGCCCAACCTTGGCGGGTGAGCCACTCGAGGTCGGCGTCGTCGCCGACGATGACGGTGTCGCAATCATTCACGCGATGGCGGCACGACCGAAGTTCCTCAAAGGTTGGTGGACACCATGACAACCAGAGCCCAACGAGCAGCAGCCCTTGAGACGTGGGCCGACCAAGTCGACTCCGACGATCTGGTCGTCACTGATACCGATGCGCTGAAAGCGATCAGCGAGATCGCCGACCGCCGCGATCGGCTGGACTCGGCACTCACCGAAGCTGTCCGATCGGCTCGGAGCGACGGACGATCCTGGAGCGAAATCGGCGCAATGCTCGGAGTCTCCAAACAAGCCGCCCAACGCAAATACGCCCAGCTCGCCAGCTGATCGCACGCATCCCCACAGCACGATGACGACCCATACGCGCCGATCTGACCGCCCTACCGTGCCGTCTTTCGTCGATCATCTGCGCTGACATCCCGCGCACCCGCGTATGGAGCGTGATCGGCGCGCTCCCGCCTACGGTTACCACCGTGAGAACGTCAGCACAATTGAAACGGATCGAAGCGAAGCTGGACAGGTGAAGTACCGCCAAAGGTGGTGGCGGCCGTCATTGCCTCAGTGTTGGTCTGAATCAAGCGCTGGAGCATAGGCGCCGTTCGGTGCGGCTTCCGCGTGGTCGACTGGTGTCGTTCTGCGCCGCGCGTTCTGCATCGGTACCGGCGGCGCTGTCGCAGGCGGGGCGCTCGGTGAGGTCATGCAGTCGTGAGTGCGACGCCGGGGGTTGCCCCGGAGAGTCGCACGGCGTCCCACGCGGCGACGCGCTCAGAATCCTCGTAGTCCTCCCACCGCGTGAGCCGGCCCCAACGGATCTTGAGCATCGCGACGGCTCGATTGTTGTAGCGATCGCGTCCGTCGGTGCCGGGCGCGTAGTCGTGAACGCACAGGGCGATTCGGGTGTTCCACGGGGGGCCGGCCACCAGGACGTCCTCGATCACGAACTGGATCCCTTCCGCGACGTAGCGGTCGGCGAAGGCTCGGCACTCGGGCAGGCCGCGATGGGTGACGTGACGCTGGCGGCCTTTCTCGACCGGGCGGAACTGGGTCGACCACGAGTTGTCGCCGGGGAACGCCAGCTCGCAATCAGGCGAAGCCATCCTCAGCAGGAACGTCGCATCGCCTGCATTCAGTCGCTTGATGCTGTAGCGCAGCGCCGCTTTGATCACCGTCTTGTACATCGGTAGCTCCCTGTCGGTCGACTAGAACGCCCACTCTAGTAGAGCGATCGTTTTAGTCGTCAAGTGGGCGCGGTAGGATCGTGTGGTGAGCACGACCAGGCAGCGAATCGTCTCCGCGACGACCGACCTGTTCCGCCAGCGGGGCTACAACGGCACGTCACTGAAGATGATCACCACTGCGTCCGAGGCAACGACGGGATCGCTCTACCACTTCTTCCCGGGCGGCAAGGACCAACTCACCGCCGATGTCGTGGAGAGCTCGGGTGCGGCGTACCTCCAGCTGTTCGAGATGTTCGTCGACGGCGCGCCGAACCTGATCGACGCGTTCGTCGAGTTCTTCGACGGCGGAGCGTTGTTGCTGGAGGAGACCGGGTTCATCGATCCCTGCCCGATCGGCGGCATCGCTCGCGAGGTGGCCAGCGTCAACGAACCCTTGCGCATCGCGACCCAACGCGTGTTCAGGTCGTGGGTCGAATCTGCGACGCTGCGCTTCGAGCATGCAGGCATCGCAACAATCGAGGCGTCGGATCTGGCGATCGCGATCGTCGCGATCATCGAGGGAGGATTCGTCCTGTCCCGCACCGCCAAGAGCGCGGAACCCTTCCGTGCCTGCGCCCGGCAGGTCGACCTCTTGGTCCGTGCCCATCTCGGCGCTATCCGTTCGAGACACTGAAACGACCATCGACGAACAACCTCGTTCCGATCTGTTGAGAACATCGACGAACGAGGCGACGACCCGCACCTCCGGCGCAATTCCAGTCGCCCTCCCCACCGGTTGGCGCCGACGCGCCGACAAGCAGTTGACGAGGGGGCGACGTGACTCTGCAACGCTCGGCGCACGATTCCGTCGTCGAATGGCCCATCGGTATTCCATCGTCTGGACAGCCGTCGATTCAGACGACGCGCTCGCGAGGACCCGGCCCTCGGCTGCTGGAGGAATCCTCGTTCGGGCGAGGGCGCGCCGTGGATCGGAAAGTGGCTTCTGATTGGACGGCTTGAGGGGCCTGTGACTCGCGTTCACCCCAGGGGGGCGAGGTCCCGCCGGACGTAGCGCAGGTGTGCCCACTCCTCCTCCAGGATCACGCGCACGCAATCACCGACAGTGGGATGCCAGTCGCCGCCGCCCCATGGGTTGTCGCGCTCCTCGACGAGCAGGTCCGGCGTGGCAGTCGACAGGAAGCCGGTCACCAATTGCTGCCGCTCGGCTCGCGCCACGAGGATGTCCTCGAACGCTGGCGCGTCGGCCTGGAAGATCGACATGTCGAAGCCCATCTCCGCCGCACCGGTGAAGATCAGGCCGATCTCGTGGAACGGCTGCTCCATCCCCATGATCCCGCCGCGGAGCCAGGCGTCGGTCGCCAGTACGAGGTGACGCAGAGTCTGGGCCAGCGACCACTCGTCACCGACATGGGCGTCCACGTGTTCTCGGGGCGTGTTCGTCACCGTCGTCTCCCACGCAGCCTGCACTGCGACCCAGCCGTCGCGCAGTCCCTCGGGCGTTTGCGCCTTCTGGAGCTCGCGGCCGGGGAACTGCCGGTTGAGCTCGGCATCGACGAATGGCACTACGTCGACGCCGTTGACCATGAGGCTGCCAAAGAACAGGTCATGGCTGTCGATGTCGAGGCCGCCCACGTCGACGCTGCGCATCGACACCCCGCCGACGTCACACGATCTCAGGATGGCGCCCTTGAAGCTCGTCCTGAAGAACGTTGCACCCTCGAACTCGTGGGAATCGGAATAGATCGTCATTCCTCCATTCTGCCCGTCGACGGTGACAGCTCGTAGCCCTTGAGCCCGCCATCCAGCTCTTCCGCGCGCCGCGCCCGCTCGTGACGACCGCTCCCCGACCCGAACGGTAGACCGGTCGGCGCGGCGCACTGCGGCCCGTGCCGGGCGCCCGGCATCGCCGGCCGGTGAACACGCCGAGGCGCCGGTATGTCGCGCTTGTCGCCTGCTGGCGCCTCGTCGTTCTGCGCTTCGCGTTCCGCAATGCGTCGGGTGCTCGATCGGTCTGCGCAGTCCGATGATCGCATGCGCGCATGCCACACGGGCGCGGGCCGATGGGCGGCATACGCGTCTCTTATGGGGCCGATCCGTGGTCAGCGGAGCGTGGGTCGATACACGAGCGCAAGGGTGCGGCCGTCAAGCGTGCGACTGTCGAGTAGTTCGAGGTCGTAGTCTGCGGCTCCGGCAAGGATCGGACTGGTACCCGTCTGCCCCGAGATGACCGGGAAAGATCGTCAGTTCCAGTCGGTCGACTAGGCCTGCGGCCATGAGAGCTCGGTTGAGCAACAGGCTGGCCTGCGAGCGAAGCGGCACGTCCGACTGCGCTTTGAGTCGGGTCACGATGTCGACGGCGTCGCCGCTGACGATGGTCGCGTCTGGCCAGCCGAGCGTGTCGCGC
>JAOBWO010000411.1 GCA_025463415.1 Acidimicrobiales bacterium
ATCAGCGTTGAGGGCCTTCGCGATCACCGCAACCGCGACGACCATCGCGAGCGCCAGGCTCGCCGTCACGATCGGTCGCTGACCGAACAGGCGCACCGGGGCTCTGTTGCTCGTGCGCGCGGCGCGCTGACCGGTGGTGACACGGTCGATCGCGATCGCTGCCAAGACGATGGCCAACCCCGGAGCGAACGCGCGACCGACGTTCACCTTCTGCAGGCCGGCGAGCACGTCGTTGCCGAGCCCACCGGTGCCGATCAGCGACGCGTAGACGACGATCGCGAACGCCATCATGATGACTTGGTTGACGCCGAGCAGGATCGGCCGGCGGGCGAGCGGCAGCCTGACCTTGCGCAGCAGCTGCGGCTCGGTGCACCCGAACGACTGACCGACTTCGGTGATCGTGCCCGACACGGCACGAATCCCGAGGCTCGTGATCCGCACCGCGGGCGGCACCGCGTAGATGATCGTGGCGACCACTGCCGAGGAGTCGCCGATGCCGAACGCAACGACGAGAGGCAGCAGGTACACATAGACGGGGAGCACCTGCGCAGTGTCGAGGAACCCGCGCATCGTCTGCTCGGCGCGATCGGACAGGCCCGCCCAGATGCCCAGCGGGATGCCGATGAGCAGCGAGAGGATCACTGCGACGAGCATCAGCGACATTGTCACGAGGGTGTGGTCCCAGAAGCCGAGAAAGCCGCAACCGGACATCACCACGACTCCGGTGAGGGCGGCGCGTGGGCCTGCCGTGCGGAGACCGACGACTCCCATCAGCGCCAGGACCCCCGGCCAACGGAGGATCTGCAACAGCGACAACATGTGCTCCGTGGACCACCGGATCGCGTGTGAGATCGGGTGGAAGACGTCCACGAAGACCCAGTTGCGATCGTTGTTGATCACGGTCCAGTGGTAAAAACGGTCCACCGCCGGCATGACGTGCGCGTCGAGCCACGTCGGAACGTCGTGGCCGACGGCGGTTCCGACGGCGATGATCGCGATCAGCACACACGCGGATGGCCCGAACCGCCGAAGCCGTACCGCGACGACGCCTGGGGCGCTATCACGCGTCGGTGCACCGTGGATCGGAGCGACGATCGTCATGTCATTCGCCGGAGGTTGGTGCGAGGTCTGCGCCGGCGATGACCGACAGCACGGTGACCCGGTCGATCGAGCCGACGATCGCACCCTCTGCGTCGACGACGTGCACGGGTAGCGGACTGGCCGCGACCTGACCGACGACGTCGCGCACCTTGGTGGTGGTCGGCACGGTGCCGGCGTAGTCGCCATAGATCGGTGGCTTCATCACCGAGCCCACTGCCACGACGTGGCTGCGCGGCACGTCGCGGACGAAGTTGCTGACGTAGTCGTCGGCGGGGTGCGCGACCACTTCCTCCGGCGTTCCGACCTGCACGAAGCGGCCGTCGCGCATGATCGCGATCCGGTCACCGAGCCGCAACGCCTCGGACAGGTCGTGGGTGATGAACACCATCGTCTTGTTCACCTCGCGACGGAGGCGGATGACCTCGTCCTGCATGTCGCGGCGGATCAGCGGATCCAGCGCGGAGAACGGCTCGTCGAACAGCAGGATCTCCGGATCGGTGGCCAACGCGCGGGCCAACCCGACCCGCTGCTGCATGCCGCCACTGAGCTGATCGGGCTTGCGGTTGCCGAGCCCACCGAGTCCGACCAGTTCGAGGACCTCCTCGGCCTTGGCGCGTCGGGCGCGTTTGTCGGCCTTCTGCACCTCCAGCCCGAAGGCGACGTTGTCGATCAACGTGCGGTGCGGCAGCAGGCCGAAGTGCTGGAAGACCATGCTGACGTGATGGCGGCGGATCTCGAGCAGTTGATCGCGATCGGCCGTGGTGACGTCGATGTCGCCGATCCTCACTGTGCCCGCCGTGGGCTCGATGAGTCGCGTCAAGCAGCGCACGAGCGTCGACTTGCCGCTGCCGGAGAGGCCCATCACCACGAACACCTCGCCGGGCGCGACCTCGATGTCGATGTCGCGCATCGCGACGACGCAACCCGTGCGCGCCTCGAGCTCAGCGCGCGGCAGGTCGGCGTCCGGCGAGCCGACGATGCGCGCCGCCCTGGGTCCGTAGACCTTCCACAACCCCCGTACGGAGATCGATGCGTCTGCCACTCTCTGCCCCCTGCGCTGGATGACCCCGGCCGACGTTAACAGGGTCGTCTCGAGCGGTATCGAGGGTCCTGCGGCGCGTCACACAGCGTTCATCGACTCCCGTCGACAGCTGCCGATAAGGACCGAGGAGTCAGGCTTTGACGACGACCGAGCCGACGATCTTGTCGTGCCAGGTCTGCTTGTCCTTGTCCCACAGCGCCCACAGGTAGCCGAGGTAGCACACGGCGCCGGACAGGTATTGGGCGAAGAAGCGGCCGACGGAGCGGCCGGTGCCGATCTGTGCGCCGCTGTCCTTGTCGACGACGCGGGTGCCGCATGCCTTCTGGCCCCAGCTCTGGCTGTTGCCGACCTTCTTGACGTAGATGACGAAGTACGTGAGGGCACCGATGACGCCGAGCGCGGCGATGATGCCCCAACCGGCGCCGGTGGGCACCTTGCAGACGCTGGCCTCACCGTTGACGGTGCAGTCCTGGTAGTGCTTCGGCACCGCGAAGAACGCGATGACGGCGGGGACCGCGAAGATGATCCCGATCAACCCGTCGAGCAGGCGAGCGCCAATGCGCGCGCCGATGCCGGCGTACTGCCGTTGCGGTGCCTGCTGGTAGGGCTGGTATCCGGGCGGTGGTGCCTGGTACCCCGGCGGGGGCGCCTGATAGGCCGGCGGCGGAGCGCCGTAGCCCGGCTGCTGTGCGCCGTAACCAGGCGGTGGTGGGTTGTACCCGGGTGGCGGCGGCGGCGTGCTCATTTCGCAACCATATATCTGCTCAGAGGTGCTTCCAGCGCATCCACGGTGCGGAGTTGAAGAAGCTGGCCACCACGCTGCCCGGAGGGACCAGCCGGTCGCAGAACTCCTGCACCCCCGCGGGCAGCGCCATGTCGATCACGGGGAGCAGGTTCTCCAACTGGGCGACGGATTTCGGGCCGATGATCGGTGCCGTGATTCCGGGCTGGTCCTTGACGAAGCAGATCGCCAACTGGGCCGGCTCGAACCCGTTGTCGCGGGCCATCTGGGCGAACCGGTTGCCGACGCGGACTCCCGCAGGCGTGACGCGCTCGGCGTAGATGCCGCCGCGGTTGGCGACGCGCGACCCCTCCGGTGCAGTCTGCGCGTCGTCCGGACCCGGGTCCGGGTAGCGGCCGGCGAGCACGCCCATCGCCATCGGCGACCACGCGAACACGGCCAGCCCGTGACGCTCTGTCGCCTGCAGCATCTCGTTCTCCAGGCGACGGTCGAGGAGGTTGTACGGCGACTGCTCGCTGACGAACTTGGCCAAGCCGCGCAGCTCGCTCGTCATCAGTGCCTCGACGACGTGCCAGGCCGGCGCTGTCGTGCTGCCGATGTAGCGCACCTTGCCGGAGTGGACGAGATCGTCGAGCGCGCCGAGGGTCTCCTCGAGTGGCGTGTCGAGATCCGGGCGGTGGGTCTGGTAGAGGTCGATGTGATCGACGCCGAGCCGCTGCAAGGACTCCTCGCACGCGCGAACGATGTGCAGCCGAGAGTTGCCGCGGTCGTTGGGTCCCGGGCCGGTGGGGTAGTGGACCTTCGTCGCGATGAGCACGTCGTCGCGGCGGCCGTTCATCTTCAGCGCCTCGCCGATGATCCGCTCCGACTCGCCGGCCGCGTAGCTGTTCGACGTGTCGATCATGTTGATCCCACCGTCGATCGCGGCGTGGATCATCCGGATGCTCTCGTCTCGCGGCGTCGGGTTGGCGATGTTGTCCGTCCCGAGCACCAGTGGGGAGACGACGACGCCGGTGCCACCGAGCTTGCGGTACGTCACGTGGGCCTCAGCCGGCCGTGACGCCGGCGTCGACCGGTACCAGCGCGCCGGTCATGTAGCTGGCTGCCGGTGAGGCGAGGAACAGGACGACCCGTCCGATCTCCTCCGGCTGCGCGAGGCGGCCCATCGGCACCACCCGGTCGGCCATGTCCGCGAGGTACTCGTCGGTGACGGGCGCGGCGCGGCCCGCACCGCGCAGCATCGGCGTGTCCACCTCGCCCGGGCACACCCCGTTGACGCGGATGCCGTCGCGGGCGTGGTCCAGTGCGAGTGCGCGGGTCATGTTGTGGATCGCGCCCTTGCTGGCGCAGTAGGCCACATGGCCCTTGCCGCCGGCATCGCCCCACATCGAGCCGAAGTTGACGATGGCCCCGCCACCGGTCTGCTTCATCGCGCGGATCGCTGCCCTGCACAGGTAGAAGGTGCCGGTCACGTTGACGTTCATCACGCGCAGGAAGTCGTCGTCGCTCGTGCCATCGGCGTCCGCGCGCACGATGGTGCCGGCAGCGTTGACCACGACATCGAGCTTGCCGTTCGCTGCCACGGCCTCGGCAACGGTCCTGTCGCAGAATGCGGAATCCGTGACATCACCGACAGCCGCCGTGCCGCCGAGCTCGGCCGCGGTCCGCTCGGCGCCAGGGCCGTCGCGGTCGACGACGATCACGTGATCGCCCTCCGCCGCGAACAGTCGCGCAGTCGCGGCTCCCATGCCCGATGCCGCTCCCGTGACGATGACCGTTCGACCCATGCGGCGAAGCTACCAGCGATGCGGTTTGCGGCGCTGAGGCACGTCTCCGTGTCGGCCGATGTCAGCTGAGCTGGGTGTTCATCCAGGTGATGCGCTGCTTGAGCCAGTCGCGCAGATATGCGCTCTCGGCCGTCCAGCTGCCCTTGATGACCTGCACTGTCTCGAGGCGCTGGTTGATGTTCCACTTGGCGAAGTTCGCGTTCGCGGAGGCGGCGATGAGCGACTGCTGGTTGGCCAAGAACGCATCGGTGGTGAGCAGCTGCGGGTAGATCTGCGCCCACCTGGCCTTGACCATCGCCTGGAAGGCAGGGTCACGGTTCAAGACGTTGAACCACGTCACGCCGGTCTGGGTGGCCTGGAGCGCTGGGTTGGGGTCGCGGAGGTACCAGCCGACGGGCGATCCCTGGCCGGCGGGATAGTTGGCGTCGCCCATCGACGTGTCGTAATCCCACAGTGGCCCCATGAACAGCTTGCCCGGGGTGGTCGCGGTGTCGCGCGTCTTGTACATGTACACGCTCGAATACATGTTGCTGTCGAGGCTCTTGGTCAGCTCGCTGGCGATGTAGTAGTCGACGGCTGACTTCGCGTCGATGTACTTCTGCCATCCGTTCACTGGGTCGGTGAAGTTGGGGCCGAAGATGGCGGAGTCGGCGGCGAAGAGGTAGTCGTGGACGTAGCTGATCTGTGCTGGGGTGATTCCCGAGCCGTCGGTCTCGTCCTCGGGATCCTTGATGCCGACCCACCCGGTGTCCACACCGGCCATCACGTTGTGGTCGCTGCTCTGGCGGAAGTCCCACTCGAGGAGGTAGCCACCGGTGATGTTCGGGGCGGTGTCGTTGGCCCCGGTCTGGTTGTTCGTGAGCGGGTCGATCGCGACTCGGTTCGCGGCGATGTTCACTCGCTCGACGAGGTCGTACGAACCCTGGTACACGCCGTTGACGTAGACATCGACGGGCACCAACTTCGGTGTCCACGCGAGGTTCGTCAGCATGCTGCCCACGTTCATCGTGACCGAGGTGCGCAGCAGCGAGCGGTCGTAGTGGTTGGCGAGCAGCGCCCACTTCTTGTTGCTGCCCAACCCACACAGATCGGCCTTCTTGTCCAGCGAGAAGTTGTAGGGCTTCTTGTCGAGCGTCCACGTGTAGTTGCCGCGCCCCTCAGCCTTCATCAGTGCCGGGGCGATGGCGGCGCACTGCGGGAAGGCCGTCCCGCCGGTCATCGTGAAGCGGCCTTCGAGGTACGTGTCGGTCGAATCGATCACACCGCTCTCGTTGGTGTCGAAGTAGATCGTCGGCAGGCCGGTGTTCTTGCTCTCCCGGACAGCCGTGAACTTGACCTCGGGGGTCGTCTCCGCCGTCGACGTGATCACGACCCGGTAGCGGTGTTCGACCTCGTAGGAGTCGGTCACCGTGAAGGTCGCGTTGCCGTTTGCATCGAGCGTCTTCGACGCTCCGAGCTTCACCCATACGGCGACGGGGACTTCGGTGGTCAACGTCGTCGCGATGCGCTGCACCTGGAGGTCGGCGCTCAGACCCGCCTTGGTCGAGTCGAAGTCGGCCGCCCACAGCGCGCTGGTCCCCGAGTTCGTGACCGTCAGTGCAGCGGGCGGCGGCGTCGTCGTGGTGGTGGTTGGCGCCGCAGTCGTGGGTGCCGCGGTGGTGGGTGCCGCGGTGGTCGGGGCGGCAGTCGTCGGCGCTGCAGTCGTGGGTGCCGCAGTCGTCGGCGCTGCTGTTGTTGGTGCCGCGGTGGTGGGTGCCGCAGTCGTGGGTGCGGCAGTCGTCGGCGCCGCAGTGGTGGGTGCCGCAGTCGTCGGTGCCGCGGTGGTGGGCGCCGCAGTGGTGGGCGCGGCTGTTGTCGGTGGAGGAGTCGTGGGTGGCGCTGACGTCGTGGTCGGGGGCGTGGCGGCCGTGCCCCAGGCCTGCAGCTCGGCCAGCCCGATGTTGAGCGTGGATGCCTTGACGGTGTTGACCGTCACGCGGACGTTCGTCACGGTCCGCGCGGTGAAGGTGACCGTGGTCGCCGTTCCGGAGTTGGCGAGTGCCCCGACTGCCAC
>JAOBWO010000427.1 GCA_025463415.1 Acidimicrobiales bacterium
GCCGGCCTGACCGCGCCTCAGCCGGCCCAGATCAGCCGGCGAAGTAGGCGGTGAGCGCGCTCGCCAGGTGCTGGGGATCGTCGACGCCGCACAGCTCGCGGGCCGAGTGCATCGACAGCTGGGGCACACCCACGTCGACCGTCGCGATGCCGAGGGCCGTGGCGGTCAGCGGGCCGATCGTGCTGCCGCACGGCATGTTGTTGCGCGACACGAACACCTGCCATGGCACGCCGGCCTGCTCGCACGCACGTTGGAACATGGCGGCGCTGGCGGCGCTCGTGGCGTAGCGCTGGTTGCTGTTGACCTTGATCGCCGGGCCCTGGTTGACGATCGGGCGATGACCCGGCTCGTGGCGCTCGGGGTAGTTCGGGTGGACAGCGTGGGCGTTGTCGGCGGAGACGCACGTCGAGCCGGCCAAGGATCGGTTCATCGCGTCGCGGTCGCCGCCCGCACCCATGACGATCCGTTCGATCACGGTGCTCAGCAGCGGCCCGCTGGCACCGGAGCTGCTCTCCGACCCGACCTCTTCATGGTCGAAGAGGGCGATCATCGCGACGTGGTCGGCCGGCTGCGGTGACCCGGCGAGCGCTGTTGTGGCGGCCCAGCAGCTGACCTGGTTGTCGAGGCGGGCACTGGCGATCATCGACTGGTCGGCGCCGAGCACTGCGGCGGGGGTGATGTCGAACAGGCACAGCTCCCACCACGCGACGTCGCCGGGTGAGACGTCGAGCCGGGCAGCCAGCCAGGTGACGAAGTCGCCGTTCGCGGGTGGGCCCGTGCCCCACACCGGTGTGAGGTGCTGCTGCTTGTCGAGCACGAGGCCTCGATCGTTGACCTCGCGGTCGAGGTGGATCGCCAGCTGCGGCACTCGTGCGATGGGCTCGTGGACGGCGATGTCGACGAAGCGGCCGTCGTGCAGCACCACCCGGCCGGCGATGCCGAGGTCGCGGTCGAGCCACGAGTTGAGCAGGACTCCGCCGTAGACCTCGACACCGAGCTGGCGCCAGCCGAGCGCGCCGGTGTCGGGGCGGGGCTTGATCCGCAGGCAGGGAGAATCCGTGTGCGCGCCGACGATCCGGAACGGCGTGGCTGGACCGGCGGCAGCGGGGCTCTGCCACGCCACCAGCGCGCCACCCCGCACGACGTAGCCCCGTTCGACCACGCGCCACGCATCGGTCTCGTCGAGCCGCTCGAACCCGACGGCATCCAGCCGCTCGACCGACGACGCGACTGCGTGCCAAGGCGACGGCGATGCGTCGAGGTAGGCGAGGAGATCGTCGATGGCGCCAGTGGTGGGTCCGGAGTCAGTCACGTCACGTACCGTAGAGCCCGATCGGCAGGCCCGTCCCGCGCAAGTGGGGCGTCTCGTTGACCGTGACGATCTGGCGCTGTCCGGAGCGTGCAGCCATCACGCGATGGATCGACGTGTAGTTGGGGTAGAAGAACCCCACGCTGTCGGCGATCCCGAGCACGCGCGCCAGGTAGAAGTTGATCACACCGCCGTGGCAGACGACGGCGACGCGCTGGCCGCGGTGTCGTTCGACGATCGCGTCGATGGAGGTGACGACGCGAGCGCCGAAGTGCTCGCGGGTCTCCTCGCGGTTGCTCCAGTCGTCGGCCAGCATCTGCTGCCAGCGTGGATCGTTGGTGGCCTTCAGCTCTTCGATCGGCACGTACTCGTTGGACTTCCGGTCGTACTCGGCGACACCGTCGACGATCTCGACCTCGAGCTGCAGTCGGCGGGCCAACGGCTCAGCAGTCTCGATCGCGCGCCGGAGCGGGCTCGTGATCACGGCATCGAGCGACTCGGCGGCGAGGTAGTCGGCCAGGAAGCCGGCTTGAAGAACTCCGGTCTCGCTGAGTTCGGGGTCGGCGACGCCCTCGAGCAGTTCTCGTCGGACCGGGAGTGCATGGCGGATGAGGATCAGCTCCATGCTCCATTGGCTAGCAGCCCTGGCCAGTGCAATCCTGCGGTTTGGGGTCGATCATCGGCCCGGCGGGGCTTCTCTGTTCTGGTTAGACGGGTGGCTGGGTTGTCACGCCGACACCTGAGTTGTCGCGCCAGGAAATGCGAACTCCTCCGGAGGAGCTCGAGATGGGACAACCGCCCCACGTTATCCTCGCTGCGGATGGTGGCGATCTGGGCGGACGAGGAGGGGGCGATCGACGCACCGTTGATCGCGCTGGTCCACGGGACGATGGATCGTTCGACGGGGATGCTGCGCCTCAGCCGTCGGCTCGACGACCGCTACCGCGTGCTGCGCTACGACCGACGCGGCTACGGGCGGTCGGTGGACCCGGCGGGCACGCATCCCGGTCCGTTCGACATGGCCGCGCAGATCGCCGATCTCGTCGACCTCCTGGCGGGTCGGCGAGCCGTGCTGATCGGCCACAGCTTCGGTGGCGACGTCGCGTTGGCGGCCGCTGCACGGCACCCCGACCTCGTCGTCGGCGTCGCCCTGTACGAGACACCGATGTCGTGGGAGCCGTGGTGGCCGAATGACACCGGCTCGGCCATCGCGCGCGATGCCGTCGACCACGCGGAGGCGGCCGAAGGGTTCATGCGTCGCGTCATCGGCGATGCGCTCTGGGAGTCGTTGCCGGAGCGGACGCGAGCGGTCCGTCGCCGCGAGGGTGTCGCGATGGTCGGCGAGTTGAACGATCTCAGCACGAACCGGCCGTGGATCGCCGCCAACGTGCGCTGCCCCGTCGTGTGCGCGCGTGGTTCGGGGGCCAAGCATCAGCACGTGATCGGCATGGATGCGATGCACGAGCTGTTCCCCGCGATCGATCTGATCGTGCTCGACGACTGCCGTCACGACGCGCCGATGAGCGATTCGGACCTGTTCGCCAACACGGTGGTGAAGGCAGTCGTCGAGGCCGTAGGGGGCCCGTGGGCCTCGAGCTGGGCGGTCACTTCCCCGGGATCGGCGAGCTGATCGGCACTTCCGCACCGAAGAACTTGCACGTCTGCGTGCCGCCGGCGCGCACCTTGGCGGCGCACGTCTGCAGCGCCTGACGCTGCGACCAGACCCCGACGGAGAGCGCGACGAGGATGAGCACCCCGAGCACCTTCTTGGTGACGCCGGCCGCGACCTTGGCCGAGATCACGGCCAGGATCACGAAGATCGCGACCAGTGCGATCGCGATCGTCTTCGCCGTGTCGTACGTGAGGGCGAACATGGCGACACCATATGCCGGTGACCTGCACCCGACGCGTCATTCCCGTTCCGGGTCGAACGGGGGTGGTGGCCGTAGCGTGGCGGGATGAGCGACAACCGTCCGATCAACCTGTACACATCGGGTCCGCCCACCACGGTGCTGCCGCTGCCGGATCCCGAGGCCGCGCTCGCTCTCCAGCAGGCACTCGCGCTGGAGCCGGGCGACCGCCGCGCCGCGGTGGCTGCGGTGGTCGCGCGCTGGCCCCGCTACGTCGACGCGTGGGCGCAGCTCGGCGACCTCGGTCGCGACACGATCGAGCGCTACGCCGCCTACCGGGTGGGCTATCACCGGGGCCTCGACGCGTTGCGGGCCAACGGCTGGAAGGGTTCCGGCTACGTGCGTTGGGCGGCGGAGACGAACCGCGGGTTCCTCCGCGCGCTGCGCGGGCTGGGGCAGATGGCCGACGAGATCGGTGAGGCCGACGAGGCCGAGCGGATCAGCGTCTTCATCCTCCAGCTCGACCCGGCGGGCATCCCGCCGACCGGGTGACCCCAGCGTGGTCGACGACCCGCACCTGCCGGCCGATCCGCGGGACCATGCGCTCGGTGCCGTGCTCGGCGCGGTGCTCGTCGGCGGCCGGAGTCGTCGGATGGGCCGGGACAAGGCGCTGATCGAGATCGACGGCGTGCCGATGGTCCGACGAGTGGCTGCTGCGATGCGTGCCGCCGGCATCGAGCACGTCGTCGCGGTCGGTCCGGCGGAGCTGGCATCAGGGTTGGCGGTGGTTCCAGACGAGCACGCCGGCGAAGGTCCACTCGGTGGGATCCTCAGCGCGCTCGACGCCGCCACGCCGGGATCGGTCCTCGTGGCAGCGTGCGATCTGCCGTGGCTGGACGCCGAGGCCGTGAGCGCGCTGCTGGACGCACCGCCGTGCGACGTGGCGGTCGGCCGCACGAGCCGGATCGAGCCGCTGTTCGCTCGCTGGTCGCCCGCGGCAGCGGCAACGCTGCAGGCCCTGTTCGACGGTGGCGAGCGCGCGGTGCACCGCTGCCTGCCGTCGCTGTCCGTCATCGAGGTCGACATCCGCGACGGAGCGCTGATCAACGTGAACATGCCCACGGACCTGCCCGGTTGAGTAGCGTGCCCGGGGAGAGGAGCACACCATGGCGATTTCCGAGATCAGCATCGACGAGTTGGCTGCCCAGCTCGAATCCATCGACGGCACGTCGGCGCGTCTGATCGACGTCCGCGAGGTGGACGAGTACACGAGCGGCCACGTTCCCGGTGCGAAGCTCGTCGTTCTCGGCACCGTGGCGGACAACCTCGACGCGTTCCGTGGTGACGGCCCGACGTACGTGATCTGCAAGTCCGGCGGGCGCAGCATGCGGGCATGCGAGTTGCTGTCCGACCACGGCATCGATGCGATCAACATCGCGGGTGGAACGATGGCGTGGACGATGAGTGGGCGAGACGTCGTCGAGGGAGACTCGCCTACGTGAGCTACACGTGGATCGCGACGCAGAGCGAGCTCGTCGAGCTCGTCGGCGCACTGCTCGCCGAACCGCGCTACGCGTTCGACTCCGAGTTCCATCGTGAGCGCACGTACTTCCCCAAGCTCGCTCTGGCCCAGTTCGCCTGGCCGGGCAACATCGCCCTCGTCGATCCGCTCGCCGTCGACGTCACTGCGCTCAGGCCACTGCTGGAGAGCGATGTCGTCTGCGTCATGCACGCGGCGCAGCAGGACCTCGATGTCTTGACGCACGCGTGCGGCGCGATCCCAGCCCGGCTGTTCGACACGCAGCTCGCCGCCGGGTTCGTCGGCTACGGCACGCCGTCCCTCGCCAACCTGATGCAGGGCGAGCTGAAGATCAGCGTCCCGAAGGGTGATCGCCTCACCGACTGGCTGCGCCGGCCCCTCACCGAGGACCAGCGCACCTATGCGGCCAGCGATGTCGCCAACCTGCTCGAGCTGCAGGACCGCCTCCTCGACCAGCTGCAGCGCGCCGGACGCGTCTCCTGGGTGGAGGCCGCGTGCGAGGAGCTCCGCCTCCGACCCGCCAGCGGAACCGATCCCGACGGCGCGTGGTTGCGGCTCAAGGACGTGCGGATGCTCAAGCCGCGTGCACGTGGCGTGGCCCGCGCGCTCGCCTCGTGGCGCGAGCGTCGGGCGATGAGCGTCGACTCGCCCGTGCGTCAGATCCTGCCCGACCTCGCGATCCTCGGGATCTCCCAGAAGCAGCCGAAGACGGTCGAGGAGCTGGCCCAAGCCCGCGGCATCGACGAACGCCATTGGCGGGGCAACCTCGGCAAGGAGATCATCGCCGCCGTGCAAGTCGGCCTGCGCGAGGAGATCCCGATCCCGGCTGCTGAGGGCGACGAGCTCGATCGCAACCTTCGCCCGGCGATCACCCTGGTGTCGGCATGGGTCAGCGAGCTCGCCCGTCAGGAGAAGATCGACACGGCGCTGCTCGGCACCCGAGGCGACATCATCGGTCTGCTGCGCAACGATCCGGACGCGCGGCTCGCCACCGGCTGGCGCGCCGAGCTGCTGGGCGACAAGGTGCGCCAGCTCGTCGAGGGCAGGGCGGGCCTCACGTTCGACGGCCGCGGCGGCCTCAAGCTCTTCTCGGTGCCAAGTTCGCCGGTCGCCGATGTCGTGGTCGAACCGCTCGACGTCGACGCCCTGCTCTAACGCAGCGTCTTGCGCAGGCGCTTCCAGAGCTGATCGAACGCGGTCGACACCTCGATCGAGCGTGCGCCGTAGCTGTGGATCGGGCGGCGCTCACCGGTGGCCTGGTTGACGATCACGCGCTGGGGGATCACCGGCTGCCAGACCGCCTTCTTGCCGACGATCCTGGTCAGCTCCTCGTAGCGGCGATCGGCCTCGCCGGAGACGGCCGGCACCTTGTTGACGATCACGCCGGCGAGCTCGAGCTCACCGTTGTGCTCGTCCCACACCTCGTCGATCACGTCCGCGACGGCGGAGATGCCGCGCAGCCCGAGTGCCGACGGCTCCACCACGATCAACGCGTGATCGGCCGCGGTCAGCCCGCTTGTTGTGAGGTTGCCGAGGCTCGGCGGGCAGTCGATCAGGATGGCGTCGTAGTGATCGGCCAGCGGCGTCAGCGCGTCGCGGAGCCGTTTCGGCTTGCCCTGCTCACGTGCCTGCAGCCGGTTGGTGGCCGGCATGACGTGGATCTGCTCGCTCCAGGCCGACTCGAAGATCGCCCCCTGCAGCGAGGACTTGCCGAGCACCTCGGCGGTCGAGATCTCGATCGTCTCCGGGTCGAGGCCGAGGACCCAGGTGCTCGACGCTTGCGGGTCGATGTCCACGACCAGCACCCGGTGGCCGGCCGCGGCAGCTGCCGACGCGAGTCCGAGCGTGACCGTGGTCTTGCCCACGCCGCCCTTCTGGTTCAGCAGTGCAACGATGCGGCCCATGCGGACATGTTGTCACGCGTGCAGCACCACGACCGCGGCATGCGGCGGCACGATCGCGTCCGCCGGAGCGGTCAGGTCGCGTGCGACGGTGCTGTTGAGCACCTGTCCACCCGCCAGTTCGGGCACCACGGCAGGGCTCCCGCCGAGGTTCAGCGCGATCGTGTAGGCGCGCGCATCGGCGGGATCGGTCGATGTGCGCGTGTACGCGATCACGTCGTCCGTGCGCTCGATCATCGAGAACGCACCCGACTGCAACGCAGCGTGATCTCGACGGAGGTGCAGCAGCTGGCGGTAGAGGTGGAGGATGGAGTCGGGTTGCTGCTCGAGCGCGCCTGCGTTGCTGTTGGCGGCGTCCGCTACGAACGGCAGCCACGGCGCGTGCGGCCAGCCGTGACCGGGTTCGTTGTCCCACGGGATCGGCGCGCGGCAGCCGTCTCGCCCGCCCGGGTCGACGACGCGGTCCGGCGGCACCTCGGCGTCGATCAGCCCGAGCTCCTCGCCCTGGTACATGAACGGCGTGCCGGGCAAGGTCAGCAGCATCACCGCTGCCACACGGGCGACGTCCTCGGAGCCCCCGTAGCGCTGGCGATGTCGCGGCACGTCGTGGTTCGACAGCACCCAGGTCGGCCACGCGCCGCGGGGACGGAGGTGGTCCAGCGTGGAGGCGATCTTGGCGCGCAGCGTCGACGCGTCCCACTCGGCCCAGAGGAAGGCGAAGTTGAACGAGAGGTTCAGCTCGTCGCCGTCGCCGTAGTACGCAGCCATCTTCGCTTCGTCGAGGAGGTACACCTCGCCGACGCACGCCCGCTGCCCGGGGTAGCTGTCCAGAACGGCACGGATCCGGCGGATGCGATCGTGGGTTTCGGGCACGTCGTTGAACGGCACGTGGCCGAACCCGCGGGTGACGGCGCGCTCCGGATCGTTCTCGTCCAGGTGCTTGCCGATGAGGTGCACGACGTCCATCCGGAACCCGTCGATGCCACGGTCCAGCCAGAACCTCAACGTGTCGTGCATCGCGGCCTCGACATCGGGGTTGTCCCAGTTGAGATCGGGCTGTTGGCGCAGGAAGCAGCGCAGGTACCACTGATCGCGGACCTCGTCGTGCTCCCAGGCCGGCTCGCCCTTCGGGAACGAGGCGAGCCAGTTGTTCACCGGCTCGTCGCGCCACACGTACCAGTTGGCCTTCGCGTTGTCGCGGCTGCTGCGGCTCTCGACGAACCACGGGTGCTGGTTGCTCGTGTGGTTGGGCACCCAGTCGAGCATCAGCCGCATGCCACGCGCGTGGCAGTCGGCGATCAGCGCGTCCATGTCGGCGAGGGTGCCGACCACGGGATCGATGTCGCAGTAGTCGCTGACGTCGTACCCGAAGTCGGCCATGGGGGAGCGGAACACGGGTGAGAGCCAGAGCACCTCGATGCCGAGCCATTGCAGGTGGTCGAGCCGGCTGCGGATGCCCTGTAGGTCGCCGATCCCGTCGGCGTTCGAGTCGGCGAAGCTGCGCGGATAGATCTGGTAGACGACCTTGGTCTGCCACCATTCGGCTTCGTGGGCTTCCTCCATGCCAGCCGATCGTACGCAGCCGGGTGTATCGTCCGGTTCGCGTCGAGCGGGGGCTCGGTGCACGGGGCAGCGTCGCCCCGGCAACAAGGGGGTGTCCGATGACCGACACGGTCGAACGGAAGCCAGCGGCGGAGACGATCACTCGCGTGGTCGTGCGCTTCGCCGGCGACTCTGGTGACGGCATGCAGCTCACGGGCGACCGGTTCACCGAGTCGAGCGCCATCTTCGGCAACGACCTGTCGACGTTGCCCGACTTCCCGGCGGAGATCCGCGCCCCAGCGGGCACCGTCAACGGTGTCAGCAGCTTCCAGGTGCACATCTCCGATCACGACATCACCACCCCTGGCGACGCCCCGAACGTGCTGATCGCGATGAACCCGGCTGCGTTGAAGGCCGACCTCGGACGGCTGGAACAGGGCGGGCTGGTCATCGTCAACCGTGACTCGTTCGTGCAGCGCGACCTCGAGAAGGTCGGGTACATGACGAACCCGTTGGAGGACGGTTCGCTCGACAGCTACCGCGTCGTCGAGGTGCCGATGACGTCGCTGACGATCCAGGCCACCGTGCCGCTGGGCGTGAAGAACCGCGACGCCGAGCGGTCGAAGAACTTCTTCGCGCTCGGGATGATCTCGTGGCTGTTCTCCCGGCCCCGGGAGCCGACGCTCGATTGGATCCAGACCAAGTTCAAAGACGATCTCGTCCGCGCTGCGAACACGGCGGCGTTCAACGCCGGCTACCACTTCGGTGAGACCACCGAGCTGTTCGATCACGCGTATCAGGTCGAGTCGGCGCACATGCGCGCCGGCGAGTACACCAACATCTCCGGCAACACGGCGCTCGCGTGGGGCCTCGTCGCCGCCGGACAGCTGGCCAAGCTGCCGGTGTTCCTCGGCAGCTACCCGATCACCCCGGCTTCGGACATCCTCCACGAGCTGTCCAAGAACAAGCACTTCGGCGTGCGCACCGTGCAGGCCGAGGACGAGATCGCCGCGGCCGGGATGGCGCTCGGTGCAGCGTTCGCCGGGCACCTCGGCGTGACCACCACCAGCGGTCCGGGCGTGGCGCTGAAGAGCGAGACGATCAGCCTCGCCATCTCGCTGGAGCTGCCGATGCTGCTGATCGACATCCAGCGCGGCGGTCCCTCCACCGGGCTGCCGACCAAGACGGAGGCCGCCGACCTCAACATCGCGATGTACGGCCGCCACGCCGAGGCGCCCCTGCCGATCGTGGCCGCGTACAGCCCGAGTCACTGCTTCCACGCGGCCATCGAGGCCGCACGGATCGCGCTCAAGTACCGCACACCGGTGATCCTGCTGAGCGACGGCTACATCGCCAACGGTTCGGAGCCGTGGCTGCTCCCCGATGTGGAGACGCTGCCCGACATCTCGGTGCCGTTCACCACCGAGATGAACCACACGGCGCCCGACGGCAGCCCGGAGTTCTGGCCCTACCTGCGCGATCCGGAGACGCTCGCCCGGCCGTGGGCGATCCCCGGTACCGCCGGGTTGATGCACCGTGTCGGCGGCTTGGAGAAGCAGGACGGCAGCGGCGACATCGACTACACGCCTGAGAACCACGAGCGCATGGTCCACCTCCGCGCCGCCAAGATCGCCGGCATCGCCAAGGACATCCCGCTGGTCGAGGTCGTCGGCGACCTGGACGCCGACATCTGCATCCTCGGCTGGGGCTCCACGTGGGCCGCGATCGACGCCGCCGTGCAACGCAGCCGACGACGAGGGATGAAGGTCGCGTGGGTGCACCTCGTGCACCTCAGCCCGCTGCCGGCGAACCTCGGCGAGGTGCTCAAAGGCTTCCGCAAGATCATCGTCCCCGAGCTCAACCTCGGTCAGTTGACTCGCATCGTCCGTGCCGAGTTCCTGGTCGATGCCCAGTGCGTGTCGAAGGTGCAGGGCCTGCCGTTCACGGCGACGGAGCTGGAAGCTGCGCTCGACACGGCCGCATTCGCGTTCAACGGAAGCCACTCGACGGGAGTGCAGTCATGAGCAACGACACGGTCCAACTCACCACCAAGAAGGACTGGACAAGCGACCAGGAGGTTCGGTGGTGCCCGGGCTGCGGCGACTACGGCATCCTGCTCGCGGTCCAGACGTTGATGCCCGAGCTGGGCGTGAAGCCGGAGAACACCGTCTTCGTGTCCGGCATCGGGTGCTCCAGCAGGTTCCCGTACTACATGGAGACCTACGGCATCCACAGCATCCACGGTCGTGCCCCCGCACTCGCCACGGGCATCGCCGTCGCGCGTCCCGACCTCGACGTGTGGGTCGTCACCGGCGATGGCGACGCCCTGTCGATCGGCGGCAACCACCTCATCCATGCTCTGCGCCGCAACGTCAACCTGACGATCCTGCTGTTCAACAACCGCATCTACGGGCTCACCAAAGGGCAGTACTCGCCGACGTCGGAGCTCGGCAAGGTCACCAAGTCGACCCCGATGGGCTCCATCGACCATCCCTTCAACCCACTCGCGGTCGCGCTCGGCGCCGAGGCATCCTTCGTGGCGCGCACCCACGACCTCGACCGCAAGCACATGATGGAGACCTTCCGAGCGGCGCATGCGCATCGCGGAGCGTCGTTCGTGGAGATCCTCCAGAACTGCAACGTCTTCAACGACGATGCCTTCGAGCCGGTCACCGGCCGCAAGAACCGGTCCGAGATGATGATCGACCTCGTCCACGGCGAACCCATACGGTTCGGCGTCGACGGGCACGCCGGCGTCGTCATGGGGGCCGATGGCAGGCTGCGGCTGGTCGAGGTCGCGGACGTGGGTGTCGAGGCGCTGCTCGTCCACGACGCGCACCGCGAAGACCCGAGTTTGGCCTTTGCGCTGGCCCGCTTGTCGAGTGAAGCGAACATCGCGGGTGGCGCCTGGTCGCCGATGCCGTTCGGTGTGTTCCGCAATGTGGAACGACCCAATTATGGCTCGATGGTCGGCGCCCAGCTGGCCAAAGCCTCGTCGACGAAGGGTCCCGGTGACCTGCGGGATCTGCTCCGATCTGCCGGAACGTGGCAGGTCACGTAAGATCCGCGCCCACCGGATCCGTCAGGTTGCACGCTGCAAGCGGTAGGATCTCCCCCGATGTATTTTCTCTAGATTCGGAGCCCTACCGTGAAGAAGGGTCGTCATCGCCGCTTCGAAGAAGCGCGAAAGCTGAAGCAAGCTGGTCCCAGCGCACTCGATCTGGGATTTGGTGGCATTGA
>JAOBWO010000304.1 GCA_025463415.1 Acidimicrobiales bacterium
TCAGCCTCGACCCGCCGGACCACACCCGCCTGCGCCGCCTCGTCAGCCTCGCGTTCACGCCCTCGGCCATCGAGCGGCTGCGGCCGAGGGTGCAGCAACTCGTCGACGACGCACTCGACAAGGCCGCCGAGCGGGGCTCGATGGAGCTGATCGACGAGCTCGCCTTCCCGGTCCCCTTCCAGGTGATCAGCGACCTCCTGGCCATGCCCACCGAGCGATCGGCCGAACTGCGTCAGTGGTCGCAGCACCTGACCGCGTCACTGGAGCCGACCGCGGACGACCACGACATCGACCGCTCCGGACAGGCGATCGACAACTTCGTGCCGTACCTCGTCGAGATCATCGACGATCGTCGCAAGCACCTCGGCGACGACCTCCTCTCCGCGCTCATCCAGGTGGAGGAGAGCGGCGACCGGATGTCCAACCAGGAGCTGATCGCCTTCGTGCTGCTGCTGTACGTGGCCGGCCACGAGACGACCGTCAACCTGATCGGCAACGGGATGCTCGCGCTGCTGCGCAACCCTGATCAGCTGCGGATGTGGCGCGACGACCCGGCGCTGGATGCGACGGCGGTGGACGAGCTGCTCCGCTACGACGGACCCGTCCAGCTCACCGTGCGCGTGCCGCTCGTTCCGGTGCACTACCGGGAGGTCACGGTCGAGCCGGGCACCGTGGTGATGACCCTGCTGGGTGCCGCCAACCACGACCCGGCGATGTTCGACGACCCGCACGCGTTGCGCTTCGATCGGCCGAACTCGAACCGGCACCTCGCCCTGGCCGGCGGCATCCACTACTGCCTCGGTGCGTCGCTGGCCAAGCTCGAGGCCCAGGTCGCGATCAGCTCCGTCATCCGCCGCTTCCCCGAGGTGCAGCTCGCCGGCGAGCCGGGCTGGCGCGACCGGTTGACCATCCGCGGCGTGGACCACCTTCCCCTCAGCTGGCCCTGACCGACAGCTCGGTAGCCTGGCTGCATGGCACGGTTCTGGACGAGTGACCTCCACCTCGGCCACGCCAACATCATCCGTTACTGCCATCGGCCCTTCGCCGATGTCGACGCGATGAACGCGGGGCTGATCGATCGCTGGAACGACACGGTCGAGGACAGCGACGAGGTCTGGGTGCTCGGCGACTTCGCGCTGGGCACGATCGCCGAGACGCTGCCGCTGGCGCGTCGGCTGCGCGGCACGAAGGTGCTCGTCGCCGGCAACCACGACCGGTGCTGGGCGGGATCGGGTCCACGGTCGCAACGCTGGATCGACACCTACCTGGAGGCCGGCTTCGACGAGATCCTCCAGGGCTGGGTTCCCGTCACGATCGGCGGCCGGCCGGCACGTGCGTGCCACCTGCCCTACGAGGGCGACAGCCACGACGACGACCGGTTCGTCAGCCAACGCCCCCTCGACGACGGCACCCTGCTGTTGTGCGGCCACGTGCACGACCAGTGGCGCGTCGACGGCCATCAGGTCAACGTCGGTGTCGACGTGTGGGACTACCGTCCGGTCAGCGACGACGAGGTGTTGCGGGAGTACGTTCGGGCCCAGTGAAGGCCAACTCAGCGAAGCCAGCCCCGTGAAGCACCAGCCGACCGACACGGTCCACCGCGTCACGTGTCCGCTGTGCGAATGCATGTGCGGGCTCGACATCCACGTGGCCGCGCCCAGCGCGGAGCCGTCCGAATCGCAACGCGTCACGCTCGTCCGCGGTGCGAGGACCGACGTGTGGTCGAAGGGCTACATCTGCCCGAAGGGCTCGGCCCTCGGACACCTCCACGAGGATCCTGATCGGCTGCGCGTGCCCATGGTGCGCGACGGCGAGGCGTGGCGCGAGGTCTCGTGGGAGGAGGCGTTCCAGCGCTGCGAGGAGCTGATCCACCCGATCATCGAGCGCAACGGGCCCGCTGCATTCACGGCCTTCGTGGGCAACCCGGCCGGGCACAGCTACTCGCTGTCGCGGTACCTGAGCCAGATGATCCTGCCCTCGGGGATGCCGCACATCTACTCGGCCGGCACCGTCGACCAATGGCCGAAGAACGTCACGAGCATCCTGCTGTACGGCAACCAGTGGATGATCCCCGTGCCCGACGTGTCGCGCACCGACTACTGGCTGCTGATGGGCGGCAACCCGCACGCCTCGGGTGGCAGCCTGATGGCCCAACCGGACGTGCTGGCCGAGATCGAGGCCATCCGGTCGCGTGGCGGCAAGGTCGTGGTGATCGACCCGCGACGTACCCGCACCGCGGACATCGCGGATGAATGGATCGGCATCCAGCCCGGCACCGATGCGGCGTGGCTGATGGCGATCATCAACGTGTACTTCGAGCGCGGCTGGATCGATCTCGGCCACCTCGCCGGCATGGTCGAAGGTGTCGACGAGTTGCGCGAGGCGTGTGCAGACTTCACGCCGGAGGCCGTCGCGACGCTGACGCGCATCGGCGCCGACACCACGCGACGCATCGCGGCCGAGATCCACGACGCCACCGCCGCCTCGATCTACGGCCGGATCGGTCTGTGCAACCAGGAGTTCGGCACGCTGGCGTCGTGGCTGGTCGACGTGCTGGCCATCGTCAGCGGCCACTTCGATCGGGCGGGCACGCTGATGTTCGCCAACCCGATCCCGTTCCCGCTCGCGTGGCTGCCGAGCACCAAGGTCAACGGCATGCCGTCGTTCGGGCGCTGGCACTCGCGGGTCCGAGGCGCACCCGAGGTCCTCGGCCAGGTGCCGGCCTCGTGCCTCGCGGAGGAGATCGCCACGGCCGGTCCCGGACAGATCAAGGGCTTGATCAACGTCGCCGCCAACCCGGTGCTGTCGGTGCCCGACTCCGCGCGCCTGGAGG
>JAOBWO010000305.1 GCA_025463415.1 Acidimicrobiales bacterium
CCGCCCCGGCCGCCGCTCCCGCACCGGCTCCGGTGCCGCCCGCCCCTGCGCCAGCGGCTCCCGCGCCGACATCCTCAGCACCTGCGGCCCCAGCACCGTCAGCCCCGCCACCCGCCCCTGCCCCGGCTGCCGCTGCGGTCGCCGGCGATCACGACACGGTCGTCGCACTGAGCAAGATCCGCAAGCTCACGGGTGCGCACATGGTGATGAGCCTCGAGACGACCCCACACGCGTGGAGCGTCGTCGAGGTCGACTTCGCCAACGTCGATGCCACGCGCGGCAAGGTCAAGGCCGATTGGAAGGCGTCAGAGGGCTTCGGCCTCACCTACCTCAGCTTCATCGCCCGAGCTGTCGTCGATGCGCTGCGCGACTTCCCGCACCTGAACGCGACGGTCAGCGGCGACAACCTGATCGTGCACAACTTCGTCGACCTCGGGTTCGCCGTCGACCTCGAGTACACCGGGTTGCTCGTGCCGGTGGTGCGCAGCGCCGAGACCAAGCGTCTCCGCGCGATCGCTCGGGAGATCAACGATCTCGCCAGCCGCGCCAAGGCGCGCAAGCTCAGCCCGGACGAGATCTCCGGGGGCACGTTCACGATCAGCAACAACGGCTCCGCGGGCAGCGTGCTGACGATGGCGATCATCAACCAGCCGCAGGTCGCGATCCTCTCGACGGATGCGATCGTGCGCAAGCCCGTCGTGGTGAGCCTCCCCGACGGCAGCGAGAGCATCGCGATCCATCCCGTCGGCAACCTGGCGATGAGTTGGGACCATCGGGCGTTCGATGGCGCGTACGCCGCTGGGTTCCTCGTTCGCGTCAAGGAAGTGCTCGAAACCCGCGACTGGGGTGCCGAGCTCTGATGCCGCTGCACGTGCGCTGGCTGGGGCGGGTCCCGTACCGGGAAGCCCTCGCCGTGCAGGAGTCGATGTCCCGCAACGGGACGGAGAACCACCTGCTCCTCATGGAGCACAAGCACGTGTTCACGCACGGTCCTCGCGCGGATCTGGCCACGAACGTGCTCGCCGAGCCGGCAGCCGTGGGCGCCGAGCTCGTCGCCGTGCACCGCGGGGGCGACGTGACCTACCACGGGCCCGGTCAGCTGGTCGGCTACCCGATCGTCTCGTTGCCGCCGAAGCACGGTCCGGCCGGTCCGCCCGACACCAAGGCCCATGTGTGCAACGTCGAGCAGCTCGTGATCGACACCCTGGCCGAGCTCGGCCTCCCGAACGCCGGTCGGCTCCCGGAGTTCCCCGGGGTGTGGCTCGATGTCGATGGCCCGAACCCTCGCAAGATCTGTGCCATCGGGGTGCGTGTCGCGCGTGGTCGCACGATGCACGGGTTCGCGATCAACGTCACGACCGACATGCGCTACCTGCGCGAGTACATCATCCCGTGCGGCATCGCCGATCGGCCGGTCACGTCGTTGGCGGAGGAAGGCGTCGACGTGCCGATGGCCGACATCGTCGAGATCGTGTCCCGCCTTGCCGCCGAGCGGTGGGGCAGCGGTGAGCCGGCCGAGCGCCAGCACGTCGCCTGGCACCAGCGGCCGGAGGACCTCTCCGCCTTCTCCCGTGGCGAGGGCCCGGGCACCGTTGTCCGCGAGCATGGCCCGTCAGTGCAACTCGCCGGTCGGCTGACCGCCGCCGGTGTCAACGAGTCCGTCTCCATCGCGGCGCGCAAGCCCGAGTGGCTGCGGCCGAAGGTGGTCCATGGCCCGGAGGTGCTGGCGCTGAAGAAGACGGTGCGCGACCTCGGTCTGGTCACCGTCTGCGAGGAAGCCGGCTGCCCGAACCTCAGCGAGTGCTGGGCCGACGGCACAGCGACGTTCATGGTGCTCGGCGAGCGGTGCACGCGGGCGTGCGGGTTCTGCCTGGTCGACACCCAGAAGCCGCTCGCTCCCGATGCCGACGAGCCGCAGCGCGTCGCCGCGGCCGTGGTGCAGATGGACCTCGCCCACGCTGTGCTGACGATGGTGGCTCGCGACGATCTCGTCGACGGCGGCATGGCCCACGTTGCGGCCTGCGTCGAGGCGATCCGCCTCGCCCGGCCGACGACGCGCGTCGAGACGCTCGTGTCGGACGGCAAGGGTGACGCAACATCGCTGCAGTTGCTGTTCGACGCTCGGCCCGACGTGTTCAACCACAACATGGAGACCGTGCCCCGGCTGCAGCGCGCGGTGCGACCATCGGCCGGGTACGCGCGCAGCCTCAGCGTGCTCGCGCAGGCGAAGCTGGCCGGCCTCACCGTCAAGTCCGGACTGATCGTCGGGATGGGGGAGACCACGGCCGAGGTCGACGGCCTCCTCGCCGACCTGGCCTCTATCGGTGTCGACATCGTGACCATCGGCCAGTACCTGCGGCCGACCACGAACCACCTGCCCGTGCATCGATGGGTCGAGCCGGCCGAGTTCGAGCGGTGGAAGGCGGTCGGCGAAACGCTCGGCATCGGACACGTCGAGGCCGGACCGCTGACCCGCAGCAGCTACCACGCACGGCAGTCGGCAGATGCCGTGGCCACGCCGGTGCACATCGTCTCGACTCGCTGAAGCCTTCGGCGAGCGCAAACATCCGGTGCCTGAAACATCCGGTGTCCGGCACGGCATGGGCATGACGTGAAGGACCTCGACGACGCAACCCTGCTGCGGCTCGTGGACGCGCGCGCGTTCCGCGTCGTCTACGACCGTCATGCCGTGGCGATCCTCGGGTTCTTCACGCGCCGCGGCGTCGATCACCACACGGCGCTCGATCTGACGGCAGAGACCTTCGCCGAAGCGTGGTCGTGCCGCGAGCGGTTCGTCGACCGGGCCGAGGGCTCGGCCGGGCCGTGGCTGTCGGGCATCGCCCGCAACGTGCTCTCTCACGCGGCGCGACATCGCGCCGTGGTCACCGCCGCCCGGGAGCGACTGCAGATGTCGATCGAGTCGCGACCGATCGATCACGAGACCGACGTGCTGCTGGCCCGTCTCGACGGCGTGGACCCGGCGCTGCTGCGTGGTCTGGACGATCTGCCGAACGCGTCTCGCGCCGCCGTGGAGGCCCGCGTCATCCACGGCCGGACCTACGCCGAGATCGCGACGACCTTGCGCTGCACGCCGTTGGCGGCGCGGATCAAGGTGTCGCGGGCGCTGGCGGCGCTGCGCAGCGACCCGTCGCTGGCCCATCTGGCCGGCTCAGTGATTGCCCCGCTAAACCACACCGTGACGAACACGACAGGAGAGACCGCGTGAACGACGACCTGCGCAGCATCGGCGACGCACTGGAGATGGCGATCGCCCGCGAGATCGCGGGCACCGCGCGAAACAACGTGGTGACCATCCGGCATGACTCGGTCGAACACACCGACAGCTCCGAGGAGGCCCCTGTGTCCGAACCAACCATCATCTCGATCACCGACGCGCGCAAGCGTCGGCTCAGCCGGCGCAGCGTCATCGCCATCGCCGTCCTGGGAACCCTCGCTGTCGGCGGCGCAGCTGCGGCGACCGCCATCCACCTGTCCGACGAGGAGGTCAGCAACGGCCTGCCCGGTGGCTCGGCGATCTTCGAAGGCACCCATCCGACCTGCACCAACAGCGGCGACGATGTGGTGTACGCATGCACGCTCGCCAGCGCACCGACCGCGGAGGTGCTGTCCGACTACACAGGCACGCTCGAGTTGTTCGTCGACAGCGCCAAGAACATCGCCGGCGGGTGCCGGGGGATCACGGCCGACGGCCTGCAGTGGACGTGCTACGTCGGCGACCGCGCCGTGCAGGAGGGCATCCTGTCCTCCGATCTGCTCGGCCAGCACTCGCCCGAGCCCGGCCGGGGCTGAGCTGCCAGAATGGGCGGATGAACACCGCTGGTGCCCCCGAGCCACACCCGACCGCCGTGTACGCCGAGCGGATGGAGCGGGCCCGTCAGCAGATGGAGGTCGAGGACATCGATGTGCTGCTGCTCTCGCTCGGGCTGGACCTGCCGTACATCACCGGCTACCACGCGATGCCGCTCGAGCGGTTGACGATGTTGGTCGTGCCTCGCGACGGCGAGGCACGACTCGTCATCCCGCGCATGGAAGCCGCCCGCGTCGTGCCGCAGCCGGGGGTGTTCGAGGTGCACCCGTGGGGTGAGATGGAGAACCCGGTCGAGATCGTCGCGCGGTTGGCGAAGGCCGCCGGCCCGGCGGAGGCCGTGGCGATGGGCGACCAGACCTGGGCGCAGTTCCTGATCGAGCTGCTGCCGCTGCTGCCGAACGCCAGTTACAGCCGGGCCGATGTCGTGACCTCGATGCGGATGACCAAGGACGCGGCGGAGATCGCGGCACTGCGCGCCGCGGGCGCAGCGGTGGACCGCATCGCCGCGCAGCTCCAGGCCGGCGCGATCCCCTTGATCGGTCGCACCGAAGCGGCTGTCTCGGCCGATCTGTCCGAGCGGATCATCGCCGAGGGTCACCAGGTGGTGAACTTCGCGATCGTCGCCGCCGGGCCGAACGCCGCATCACCACACCACAGTGCGAGCGAGCGGGTGATCGGCCGCGACGAGATCCTGCTGTGCGACTTCGGCGGCACGATGAACGGCTACTGCAGCGACATCACCCGTTGCGTCTACCTCGGCACGCCGCCGGCGGAGATCGCGGAGGCATATGCGGTGCTGCACGAGGCCCAGCACGCGGCCGCGATCGCCGGCACCGTCGGCACGCCGTGCGAAGAGGTCGATCGCACGGCCCGCCGGATCATCACCGCCGCCGGCTACGGCGACTACTTCTTCCACCGCACCGGCCACGGCATCGGCCTGGAAGGCCACGAGGACCCGTACATCGTCGAGGGCAACTCGCTCCCTCTGGCCGCGGGTCACGCCTACAGCGTCGAGCCGGGGATCTACATGGAAGGCAAGTGGGGCATGCGCCTCGAGGACATCCTCGTCGCGACGGCCGATGGTCCGTTGCCGATGAACGTGGTCGACCACGACCTCGTCGCGCTTGCGGTTTGAGCGAAGGTCATCCAGCCTCCCTTCACCCGCTCGGAGAGCGGGGCCCTCCAGGCACGTTCCTTCGCGAATCTCCACGTGATGAAACCCACGGTGCTTCGCTTGCATGGGAGTCGTCGCTCGCGGTCTCGAAGAGTCCCGCGTGGCGGGGCGATTCAGCACGATGGGCGAGATGCGTCCCAGGGCTCCGCTGATGGGGGCCGGAGTTTCATCACGTGGAGATTCGCAAGGCGGAGCGTCCCTGGCTCTGTCCTTCGGCTGTCAACGCATGGACAGGATTATGCCGCGGACTTCTCCAGGATGTGGATGCCGCACGCCGAGCCGAGGCCGATGACGTGGGCCAGGCCGACCTTGGCGCCTTCGATCTGACGATCGCCGGCCTCGCCGCGGAGGTGGTGGCAGACCTCCCAGATGTTGGCGATGCCAGTGGCAGCGATCGGGTGGCCCTTGGACTCCAGTCCGCCGGAGACGTTGACCGGGGTCTTGCCCGTGCGCCAGGTGGCGCCGCTGTCGAAGAACGAGCCGGCCTCACCAGGAGCGCACAGCATCAGGTTGTCGTAGTGGACGAGCTCGGCCGTGGCGAAGCAGTCGTGGAGCTCGACGAGGTCGAGGTCGTCCGGACCGACACCGGCCTGGGCGTAGGCCTGCTCGGCGGCACGGCGGGTGAGCGTGTTCACGTCGGGGAGGACCTGGCAGGCCTCCTGCCACGGGTCGGAGGTGAGGATCGACGCCGAAACCTTGACGGCGCGGCGCTGCTGCTCCAGCGACAGGGTCTTCAACTTCGCACCGGACACCACGACGGCTGCCGCTGCGCCGTCACAGTTCGCCGAGCACATCGAGCGGGTGTTCGGGTAGGAGATCATCAGGTCGTTCTTGATCTCGTCGAGGGTGAACCGCTTGGAGTACGCCGCCAGCGGGTTCAGGGTCGAGTGGGCGTGGTTCTTCTCGGCGATCTTGGCGAAGGTGTCGAAGTCGACGCCGCCGTAGGTGTTGGCGTACTGCATGCCGACCTGCGCGAACACGCCGGGCATGGTGTCGGTGCCGATGCGGCCATCGGTGCCACCGACTGCGCCGAAGCGACCGGACGGCGTCCAGTTGGCGTCGGCCTTGCGGGACCCGCCGGCCAGCAGGCCTGCGCCGGACAGCTTCTCGACGCCGACCGCGAGCCCCATGTCGCACTCACCGGACTTGATCGACATGATCGCGACCCGCAACGCGGTGGCGCCGGTGGCGCACGCGTTGGACACGTTGAACACCGGGATGCCCGTCTGACCGATCTGCTTCTGGATCTGCTGGCCGATGCCGCCGCTGGCCTGCATCAAGCAGCCCGCAGCGAGCACGCCCATGTCGGCCATCGTCACGCCGCCGTCCGTGAGCGCGGCCATTGCGGCCTGCGAGGCGAGGTCGACGATGTCCTTGTCCGGGTGCTTGCCGAACTTGGTCATGTTGATCCCGAGGATCCAAATGTCGTCGCTGGCCATCGCCTGCTCCTTTGTTACGAGTGCTGTGAGGGAACGCTACTGAAGAATCAGGCAGCCGGTTCGAAGGCGAAGTTGATCGCCTCGGTGCCGGCCTCGTCGGTGCCGACGGGCACCGTGGTGAGCC
>JAOBWO010000306.1 GCA_025463415.1 Acidimicrobiales bacterium
GGGGCTTCGCGAAGGTCACGAAGGATCTGACGGATCGCAAACGAAGCGAGGACTCGCTGCGCGACGTGCTCGCCCTGGAGCGTGAGGCCGCGCAGAGGTTGCGCGAACTGGATCGGATGCGTTCCGACGTGGTCGGCTTGGTGGCCCACGATCTCCGCGCCCCGCTGGCGGTCATCGGGAGCCTGGCCCACCTGTTGGAGGCCGATTGGGACGAGCTGGATGATCGCTCCAAGCTCGACCATGTGGTTCGCATCGGACAACGTGTCGGCGGGATGACAGCGCTCGTCGACGACCTTCGCGACCTCGTGCACATCCGGTCGGGACAGCTGCAGGTCGAGCATCGACCGTTCTCTGTCCATTGGGCGGTCGAGCAGGCGGTCCAGGACGTGCTCGTCGCCGACAGTCCCGTCACGATCACGACCGATGTCGATGACAGGCTCACCGCCGTGGGCGACGCCGGCAGAACGCGGCAGGTCATCGCCAACCTGCTGTCCAACGCGCTGAAGTACTCGCCGGCGCACGCTCCGGTTCGCGTCACGGCCAGCCGCGTCGACGACGATGTGATCGTGTCGGTATCGGATTCAGGACCGGGCATAGCGCCCGACCAGCAGCACCTCCTCTTTCAGCAGTTCACTCGGCTCACACCCGACGACGGCCTCGAGGGCAGCGGGGTCGGCCTGTTCATCGTCAGATCACTCGTCGAGAAGCAGGGAGGGACGATCGAGCTCGAATCGATCCCCCCGCACGGCGCCACGTTCCGATTCAGCCTGCCGAGTGTGACGTGACGCCTGCAGCCGACATGGCACCCGGAGATGCGCTGCGCGTGTTGATCATCGACGACGACGCCGAGCAGCGCGCCATCGTCGCCCGGTTGCTCGTGCGCGACGGCATCCCCGATGTGACAGCGGCCGACAGCGCTGAGGCCGGGCTGACGGCGGCTGCCGAGCTCCAGCCGCACCTGATCCTGCTGGATCTGGTGATGCCGGGACGGTCCGGGTCCGAGGTGCTGCCCGATCTGCTCGACGCCGCCCCCTCCGCGCTCGTGGTCATCCTCTCGAACCTGCCGCGTCGGCGAGTCGCCCCCGGCCTCATGCAGCGAGGTGCCGTCGGGTACGTCGAGAAGTTCGTGCCGGCGCAGCGCCTCGTGCACGAGATCCTGGTCGCTGCGGCGCTCACGGACGTCGCCCGGCGACACCTGCTGGAACTGCCGGACCAACCCACTGCTCCGTTGCTCGGACGTCGTTTCGCGCGTGCGCTGCTGGCGGATGCGGATCTGTCGATGGCAGACGACGTCGCGCTGCTCGTCAGCGAGCTGGTCTCGAACGCGGTCGTCCACGCCTCCAGCCGACCTCGTCTCGAGGTGCGCATCGGCCGATCGCAGGTGCGCGTCGAGGTTCGCGACGAGTCTCCGGAGCAGGCTCTCCCGAGGACGCCGGACCTGGAGACGCCGGGCGGCCGTGGGCTCCTCCTGATCGAGACCCTGGCGAGTCGATGGGGCACCGATCGCGACGTGGACGCCAAGCGGGTGTGGTTCGAGATCGATCGAGAGCCTCCGGGCAGCGGAACCTGACGTCCTCCACATCACCCTGGCTTCCCGAGCCGGGTCGAACTAGGTTGACCACGACGGGTTCAGCATCGAGCTCGCTCTTCTGGAGCGCGCGATGTCGGGGGAAGCTGCAACGTTCGACCTCCGTGAACTGGACGACGGCATGTGCCTGGTGGCAACAGGTGAGATCGACATGTCGTCCGGACCATCGTTCGCCGCAGCCCTCAGGCGGCTGATGACGACGCAGGACGAAGCCGTGGTCGACCTCTCGGGTGTGACGTTCATGGATTCGACGGGTCTGAACGTGCTGTGCGCTGCGGCCGCACGCGACCGCGTTCGCTTGCGCGGCGTGCCGCGGCACGTGCGCAGGATCATCGCGATCACCAGCCTCGAGGGCACGTTCGTCATCGACCCGGAGGAAGCGGCCCGCTGACGTTGCCGCGGAGGAACGGCGTGAGGCGCTCGACGAGCAGATCCGGCGCATCCTCGGCGATGTGGTGCCCACTCGCGATCGGACCCCCTGTCAGCTCGGTGGTCCACGGGCGCCACACGTCCAGGACATCGTCGTAGAGCAGACCCAGGTCATCCTCGGTGGCCCACAGGACCATCGTCGGGCATTCGATCCGCCTGTGTGCCGCCCGGTCCGCATCGTCGTTGGCGCGATCCACCCCGAGCCCGGCTCGGTAGTCCTCGAGCATGGCCCGCACGGTGTCCGCATCGTGGATCGCGCGCCGGTAGTCCTCGTGGTTCTCCGCCCCCATCCGTTCGGGGTCGCCGCCGTACCAGGCGTCGGGGTCGGCGAGGATCGCTCGCTCCGGCTTGTCCGGTTGGGCGAAGAAGAACCAGTGCCACCATCGCTCGGCGAACATGGAACCGGCGCGCCCGAGTGCCTCACCGATGGGAACGCTGTCGAGCACGCACAGCCGGGTCACGGCGTCGGATCGGTCGAGCGCGAGCCGCATGGCGACGTAGCTGCCCCGGTCGTGACCGACGACAGCGAACCGATCGTGGCCGAGCTGCTGCATCACCTCGAGGACATCGGCGGCCATCGCTCGCTTCGAGGATGTGGAGTGATCGGGCACGATCTCCGCGGCACTCGATCCTCCGTAGCCACGAAGGTCCGGGCACACCACGGTGAAACCCTCGTCAACCAACAGCGGAGCGACTCGGTGCCAGGTCGTGAGCGTGCGAGGGTGGCCGTGCAGCAACACCACGGTCGGCCCTGCGCCACCGACCCGACAGCGCACGGACAAGCCGCCGTCCAGCTCGAGGTGACGGAGATCGAAACCCTCGAACACCTCGCTCGGCTACCCGGCACGGCCGTGCGCCAAACCAGCGTGGAAGCGGCCAGAACGTCTCCTCAACGAGCGCAACCGCAGTCCCATCCGCACAGTTAGCGTGGGCCACGTGAGCGTTGTGACCCGGCCACATTTCGACTTCGACAACACCTACGTCCGCGAGATGGAGGGGCTGTTCGAGCACTGGCAGGCGGCGCAGGCGCCGGCGCCCCGGTTGCTCGCGCTCAATGCACATCTCGCGGGCGAGCTCGGGCTCGATGTCGAAGCCCTGCGTTCCGAAGACGGTGTGGCCGTGCTCGTCGGCAACGTCGTACCCGAGGGGGCGTCACCTGTCGCCCAGGCGTATGCCGGGCACCAGTTCGGCGGGTTCTCGCCGCGTCTCGGCGACGGACGGGCCTTGCTCCTGGGCGAGTTGGTCGATGTCCACGGCAATCGCCGGGACCTCCACCTGAAGGGCTCCGGTCGCACGCCGTTCGCCCGCGGAGGTGACGGCAAGGCGGCTGTGGGGCCGATGCTGCGCGAACACATCCTCGGTGAAGCCATGCACGCGCTGGGCATCCCCACTACTCGCGCTCTCGCGGTCGTGGCGACGGGTGAGCTGATCCATCGAGAAGGCATCCTGCCCGGCGCCGTCCTGGCCCGGGTGGCCGCCAGCCACCTGCGCGTCGGGACGTTCCAGTACGCGGCCGACCGTGATCCGCAGTTGCTCCGCCGCTTGGCCGACTACGCCATCGCACGTCACGTGCCGAGCGCTGCCGGGGCAGACAACCCGTACCTCGCCTTCTTCGAGCACGTCGTGGAAGCGCAAGCATCCTTGATCGCACAGTGGATGCTGGTCGGGTTCATCCACGGGGTGATGAACACAGACAACATGACCATCTCCGGGGAGACGATCGACTACGGCCCGTGTTCGTTCATGGATGCCTACGACCCGGCCACCGTCTTCAGCTCGATCGATCACGCCGGCCGCTACGCGTTCGGCAACCAGCCGCACATCGCACAGTGGAACCTGGCCCGGCTCGGCGAGACGCTGTTGTTTTTGATCGCCGACGAACCCGAGGCTGCGATCGGTCCCGCCACCGATGTCCTGCACTCGTTCCCCGAGCGCTTCCTCGCCCATTGGCAGGCGGGAATGCGCGCCAAGCTCGGCCTCGCCGACGCGCAGGACGACGACGTCGCGCTCATCGATGACCTGCTCGCCTTGATGCACGCGCAACGGGTCGACCACACGTCTGCGTTCCGTTCACTCTCGTCCGCGTTGCGTGGCGAGGCCGGGCCCGCTCGGGCGCTGTTCACCGACCCCGCTCCCTTCGACATGTGGCTGCAGCGCTGGCTCGATCGCGTGACAGATGGCGCCGTGGACGTCGAAGCGGTCGCTGCCGAGATGGACCTCGTCAACCCGATCTACATCCCACGCAACCATCTCGTCGAAGAAGCACTCGCGGCGGCCACCGACGGGGATCTCGGACCGTTCGATGCGCTCATGGGCGTGCTGTCCGAGCCGTTCCATGAGCGGGCCGGCGTCGAACGATATGCCGCTCCGGCGACCGCCGCCTTTGCGGGCGGGTACCAGACCTTCTGCGGCACCTGACTCCGCATGTCCGCCTCGTCGGGCGGGCAACTACTCTGACCCGGCGTCGTCACTGGGTTTGGCGCACGAAGGGTTGGGGACGATGAGCGAGCAGACATACCCGCGCGAGGAGATCGAGGCGGCGTACCGCGCCATCGTGGCCGCAGGCGACGCCGGCGACTGGGACCTCTGGGCGGATCTGCACAGCGCCGACTGCGAGTGGCACGAGTGCAACTACGGCGTCATCACGGGCCGCGACGCGATCAAGGCCAAGATCAAGGAGCTGATGGCGCCGGTGCCGATGATGGAGTTCCCGGTCGAGTGGGTGGTCATCGACGGCAACCGTGTCGCGTACTACCCGTGGCAGGTCATGCCCGATCCAGCCGGAGGCGATGCGGTGTACCGGTTCGGCTGCGTGACCATCCTCGAGTACGCGGGCAACGGCGAGTTCTCACGTCAGGACGACATGTACAACCCGGTCGAGGGCGAACGCGTCATCCGGGAGTGGATGGCGGCGGGCGGCACCTTCGCGGTGGACCCGGAATCGCTGGGCCTCAGCTCGTGACGTAGCTGTCGGCCATCTCGCGCAGCTTGTTCTTGGCGACCTTGTCGAGGGTGGCGCGGGGGAAGTCCTCGACGAGGTAGACCGCCTTCGGGCACTTGAAGTCGGCGAGGCGTTCCTTGCACAGCGCGATGATCGTGTCGCCGAGGTCGTCGGGCGCGTTCGGCGCGGGGATCACGAACGCCACCGCGACCATGCTCAAGAACTCGTGGTCCTGGCCGACGATCGCGACGTCGGCGACGCCCGGCACCATCCGGCAGACGTCCTCGACCTCTTTGGCCGAGACGTTCTCGCCGCCGACCTTCAGGGCGTCCTTGTCGCGGTCCTTGAAGAACAAGAACCCCTCCTCGGAGATGATCACCCGGTCGCCCGTCTTGAACCACCCGTCGGCGGTGAACGCCTTCTCGTTGGCTTCGTCGTTGTCGAAGTACTCGAGGAACAGCTGGATCCCGCGCGTGCCGCGCACGTAGAGCTCGCCGTTCTCGCCGGGCGCGCAGATGCCGCCGTCCTCGTTGACGACGAGGAACTCGTAGCCCGGCGTGGGGCGGCCCATCGTGCCCTGTGGGTAGAACTGGTCGAACTGGTTGCGGGTCGCGTGGATGACCGTCTCCGTCATGCCCCAGCTGGAGGTGACGCGCACGCCGCCCATCATCTGCTCGATCTGGGGTGAGATCAGACCGAAGGCGCCGACCTTGAGCTTGTTCGGTGGCCGCCCGCCGGCCATCGCGACCTTCATCACGAACGGCATCATCGAGAAGTGGGTGATGCCGTGCTTGGTGACGATCTCCCAGAACCGCGACGCCGACCACTTCGGCGTCAGCACGATCGTCGCCCCCACCCCGAGCGAGGTCCACGTCGACCAGCTCTGCGCGTTCACATGGAAGTACGGCAGGTAGATCATGTAGCGGTCATCGGCGGTCATCTTGATGTTGTCGGGCCCCATGCGCGACGCCCAGATCACGTTCGCATGGGTGTGCACGACTGCCTTCGGTCGCGATGTCGTGCCGGAGGTGAACATGATCCCGACGGGCAGCATCGGCTCCGCCGGACGGGCGGACAGCGACGCGCCGTCGCCGAACAGGTCCGCGAACGGCACGAGGTTCAGGCCTGCGACGGCGGCGAGCTCTGCCTCCGTGGCGGGCTCTCCACTGTTGTCGGGGCTCACGGCGAGGAACTTCAGCTGCGGCGCGTTGGCGGCGACCGCTGCAGCGAACTGCGGCTGGGTGATGCCGGCGACGCACTGGGTGTGTGCAGCGAAGTACTCGATCTCCGGGCCGGCGCTCTTGGTGTTGGTCGTGACGCCGACCGCACCCAGCAGTGCACAGGCGAACCAGCTGAGCACCTGCTCGGGTGAGTTGTCGGCGTGCAGCAGCACCTTGTCGCCCTTGGTGACGCCGCGTTCGGCCAGGCCGGCGGCGAGGTTCTTGGCCTCGGTGAGGAACCTCGAGTAGCTCCACGTCTGATCGTTGCCGTCGCGTGGCTCCCAGATGAGGAAGGGGTGCTCGGGCTTGTTCGTCGCCCAATGGTTCAGCAGCCACGGCACGTCCTGCCCGGTCATCTGGAACGCATTGACCTGATCGATCGTGAACGTGTCTGTCATGGCCACTCCCTGGTCCGTCGCTGCGGACCCTCCGCACGAGCCCACGGCAAGTTAGTCGCACGCCCTCAAACGGTACGAAGCGACATGTCCGCGCGCTGGGACCAGACCACCCACAGGGCACACCCGATCGGCGCGATGCCGCCCAGGGCGAGCGACGCACGGGGAGAGACGGCGTCGGTGACCCAACCGGTCAACAGACCGCCGACGGGAGTGGTGCCGATCGTGCCGAGGATGAACAGGCTCATGATTCTCCCCTGCATCTCGTTGGGGGTGTGCTGCTGGAGCAGCGACTGGGCCACGGTCTGGTAGCCGACCACGACCACGCCGAAGAACGGCATGCCGATCAGGAAGAGCGTGAGCGTCGGCGACGCCGCGCTGTAGATCAGCGACACGCCGAGCAGCACCGACGCGAGCGCGAACATTCGTAACGTCGGTCGATGCAGCCAGCGCGCGAGGAGGAAGCCGATGCTGACCGCGGTGATCGCGTTCAACGACTCGGCCAGACCGAACGACGCGGCGCCGGCGTGGAACGTCAGCCGGACAAGCGACGAGTAGAACGATGCGAAGTTGAACGTGAACGCGCCGATGATCGCGTTCGAGAGCAGGATCCGCCGGAGCGTCGGCTGGCCCCATGCGTAGCGGATGCCCGCGCGCAGTTGCCCGGGTACCCGCGGCTGCGGCGTGCGAGGGAGCAGGTCCCGCTTGCGCAGCATGAGCAGCGACACCACGACGGCCACGTACGAACCCGCATTGCAGTAGAAGCAGATGGCCGGTCCCCGCCAGGCGTAGAGCGACGCCGCGAGCGCCGGACCGCCGAGGCGGCCGACGGATTGGGCCACAGACGAGAACCCCACCGCGCTGGCCAGCCGCTCGCGCGGCACGAGCTCGACCAGGAAGGCCTGGCCCGCCGCACGGTCGCCGACCTGGGCGACACCGAGCAGCAGCGACAACCCGAGGATCCACGCGAGGTTGATGTGGCCGGTCGTCGTCAGCACCCCGAGTGCGAGCGCTTCGAAGCCGGCCAGGATCGCCGTGAAGGTCAGCAACCGGGGGATGCGGATGCGGTCGATCAACACGCCTGCCGATGGTCCGAGGACGAGCACCGGCAGGAACTGCAGGCTCATCGTCGCACCCAGAGCGAAGCCACTGTGCGTCAGGTCGAGCACGAGCAAGGACTGGGCGACGACCTGGAAGAACGTGCCGACGTTGGAGATGCCCTGTCCGACGAGGAACCGGCGCACGTTCGGGATGCCGGCCGCGCTCGGACGCCTCGTCCGACCTGACGCCTCGATGGGGGTCTCGGGGATGTCGATGTCAGCCATCGGCGGGCGTGTGCGCGAGGCGTTGGAGGAGGTCACCGAGCACCACGATCTCCTGGGCCGTGAGCGGGGTGAGCACGGAGGCGACGCATCGGCCGTGGAGATCCTGCAGCGTGGGGCTCAGCGCCAGGCCGCGCTCGGTCAACGCGACCTGCACGGCACGGCGATCCGTCGGATCCGGCCGGCGCTGGACGAGTCCCATCGGCTCGAGCTCGTCGATCACCGATGTGACCGACCGGGGCACGATGTCGAGCATCGACGCCAGCTCGCTCATCTGCACGGGTCGATCGAGCCTGGCCAGGCTGCGGATGACACGCGCCTGCGCGGACGTGACGCGATGGGTGTGCAGCGACACCTCGTCGGCGCGTTGGACGCGCCGGTGCACGACGGCCAGGTGACCGCCGAGGTGGTACAGCGCGTTGTCGTCGAGCGGAGCCGACGCGCGTCGCGTGGTGGTGTCGGTTCGCGGCACGACGCTGAGGCTACCTCAGTATCTGCCGTTCGCGTCAGTGACCGGTGGGAGGCCGACCGGGGCCGGCATCGACGGGGATGTTCGGCACGAGCGTGGACAGGAGCGCGCCGATCACGACGATGCCGCAGGCCAGCAGCACGGCAGCGCGCGTGCCGTCGACGATCCCCGACGACACGACATGCCCGACCTGTGGGTTCGAAGCGCCGGCCGGAGCGCCGCCGAAGTTGGTGGCCTGCGCGACGATCTTGTCGATCACCGATGTGGACAGCCCGGGCACGGCGCGGAGCCCGTCGCGGATCTTCGATGCTGACTGTGTCGCGAAGATCGCGCCGATCAGGGCGATGCCCAGCGACGTGCCGACCTGGCGGACCATCCCTGCGGCGCCGCTGGCCGAGCCCGACTTCTCCGGCGGGATGTCGCTGAGCACGACGCTGGTCAGCTGACTCGTCGCGAACCCGATGCCGACGCCGTGGCAGATGAGGCCGGGCAGCATCTGCCACAGCGTGGTGTGGGTCGAGAACGCGACGGCGTACAACCCGATGCCGAGCGCCTCCAGCGCGAGGCCGGCGGTGATCACGTACTTGGGGCCGAACTTGCCGCTGATCAGTCCGCCGACACGTGCGCCGACGAACACGGCGACGCCGGCGGGCAACAGCCAGGTGCCCGTCTTGATCGCGCTGAAGTGGAGCCCGGCCTGGAGGAAGATCGGGATCACGAAGAACGCGCCGAACTCGCCCATCGCGAGCACTCCCGTGTTGATCAGGCCATAGCGGAACCCGCGGTGAACGAGATCACCGAAGTCGAACACGACGGCCTTGTCCGCTCGTGCACGTGTCAGCTCCAGGCGCACGAACACGAGCAGCATGACGAAGGCGACGAGCAGCGACCACGGCACCGGGGAGAGCCCGAGGATCTTCGTACTGGAGATCGGCGACCACCAGCCGTAGCGGCTGGCTTCGATGATGCCGAACACGAGGCCGAGCAGGCCGACCGTGACGACGACGACGCCGGCCGGGTCGATCCCCCTGGCCCGCTCGTCGCGCGAGTCGCGCACGTACTTCAGACCGGCCAGGATGGCCAGCGGCGCGATGATGACGTTGATCCGGAACGCCCATCGCCACGAGTAGTCGGTGGTGAGGATGCCGCCGAGGAAGGGCCCGAGGGCCCCGGCTCCGCCGGCGACGGCGCCCCAGACGGCGAACGCGCTGCCACGCTCGCGACCCTGGAACGTGGCTGAGATGATCGACAACGTCGCCGGCAGCATCGCCGCGGCGCCGATGCCCTCGAGCAGCGACTCGCCGATGAACAGCTGAGCGACGGAGTGGGACAGCGAGGCGATCAACGATCCGACCGCGAACAGTGCCGCGCCGGCGAAGAACATCTTGCGCCGCCCGACGATGTCGCCGAGGCGGCCGAAGCTGATCAGCAGCGACGCGAAGACGAGTGCGTACCCCGAGATCACCCATTGCAGCGAGGAGACGTTGCTGTGGAAGTCGCGCACGATCGTCGGCACCGCGACGTTCAGGATCGTGTTGTCGAGCACGATGATGAACAGGGAGCTGGAGAGCACGACGAGCGCGATCCACCGCTTCGGGTCAGCCTGAGCGGAAGCGGCGCCGGGATATGGCGATGTGGTGGACATGGGCGCCAGATTACTCAAACTTGACTAATGCGGCGAGCTGGTTCGGTGGCGGGCTCGGCGGCTCGCGATCTCAGTCGACGGTGATGGTGTCGGCCTGCACGACCAGCGTCGTGTAGCCGTAGCGGCTGGTCACGATGTCGACGACCGCACCGCTGACGTGGATCGTCGGGTGCGTCGGGCTGACGGCAAGGTTGGGATCGCCGTAGAGGATGTCGACGAACAGGTACGTCGGGGGCTGGCCGGTGCACGTCGTGGTCATCTGGATGGAGTCCACGCCGATCTGAGGGGCAGTCGGATAGGCGATCACGCAGGTGTCGGTGAACGGTGACCCGACCGCGAGCGGCTGGGTCGGCTTCTTCGGAGGAATGGTGCCGAGCGTGCTCGAGCCCTGGGTGGTGGTGGCGCCCCCAACGGTCGTGGTGGTCGATCCGCCCGGCGTCGACGTGGGCACCGCAGCTGTGGAGGGTGGAGGATCCGTCGCGGGGGAGCCCGCTGCACTCAGCGTGAGCGCCTTGCGCGAGGCGTTCCACGCATCGAGGTCTGCGACGTTGCGGTACGTCGCGGACAACGCTGTCGTGTCGAGTGCCTGCACGCCGACCAACTTGTCGACGATCCCGGGGAGGTCGGCGAAACCGCCGAGCCCCAGCGCCGACGCGAAGACGGTGAGCGCGTTTGCGACGTCGTACGCGGCGGCTGCGTTGCAGCCGATGTCGCCGAGCATTCCGTTGCGGGCCAGACAATCGCGGTAGTGCGGGCCGCTGGCGATGAGTTGGTCGATCAGCGCGCCCAGCGCGATCGAGCCATCGTGCAGGGTCCCGGCGGGCAGGACAGCGAGCACGATCTTCTGGATGGTGTAACGGAGGTCGGCTGTGTCATCGGTGGCCAGGCTGATCCCGGCCTCTCCGCTGCCGATGTCGAAGACCACGGTGCTGCCGGGCAGCAGGGTGGTCAGGTCCGGGAACGTCGCCGCGCTGGACGCGGCGAGCAGAGAGCTGCCGTCCGGGACCCGTGCGTAGACCTTGGCGTCGCCGGTCGCCGTGATCGCGGCGACGACGTCGAGGGTGCTCTTCACGTACAGGCGCGCGCCGTCGAAGCACGTATCGAAGCCGAGCGCCTGCGGTACCCCGATGCGATCCGGGGTGCTCGTGCACAAGGCAGCGTTGACGCCTCCGGCGCGCACCGTGTGCGTGGAGCCCGGCAGGCCGGTCGCCAGCATGACGAGCGCAGCGACGACCGCGACCATCCGCCGGCTCACAGGCTGAACCCGCACGTCGCACGCATCTGGATGTCGAGTGCTTCCAGTTGCAACTGGATCACCGCGACCGTGTTCGCATCGACCGCGCGGTTCGACACGGCACCACGCACCGCGCCCAGACCCATCGCCACGACACCGAGCGTCTGCTGGTCGTTGCCGGTGGCCTGGGCCGAAGCTGCCGCGAGGTCGTTGATCGCGGCTGCCACCACGGCGTCGGCTGCCGGATCCCCGCTGACGACACCGACGATCGCCGTGTTGAGGCCCAACACGGCCTGGCTGGAAGACACGGTGGTGCAGAACGCCGGCGCGCCCGCGGCCGGCACCAACGAGGGCGGCACCTGCAGATCGGGCACCGTCAGCACGGCGTCTCCGGCGACGGCGACGGGCGCGGAGGTGGTCGTCGTTGCAGTGCTCGGTGTGGCAGTCGCGGCCGGGGGATGGGAGGTGCTCGAGCAGCCCGCTGCCACCAGCACCGACAACCCGACCGAGGCAGCCGCCCAACGGGATCGTGGATGTACTCGGATCGCCGAAGCGTACCGACTGCGTCTCGGACGCTCAGGCATGCCCGCCGATCAGGGCAGACGTGCGCTTGTATCGCCCTCGGCGTGTCGAAGCTCGGCGCGGCGCGTCCCGACAGCCTTACACTTGCCGGACAGCCCGAGCCTGAGGAGCCGATGAGCACGCCGAAGATCTCCAAGACGTCTGACGCGGCGGTGCGGAGTGGACGCGAGCAGCGCAAGCTGCAGCACCAGGCACTGAGCCGGTTGCAGTTGCTGGACGCCGCCGAACAGGTCTTCGGTCAGAAGGGCTTCCACGAGACCACCCTCAAAGAGGTCGCCGAGATGGCCGACTTCTCCGTGGGTTCGGTGTACTCGTTCTTCGAGAACAAGGACGATCTGTTCCGGCAGATCTTCGTGCGTCGCGGCGACGAGTTCATGCCGCTCATCCGCGAGCTGCTGTCCTCGGGCCGCAAACCACTCGACCAGCTCCACGATCTCGTCGACTTCGAGATCGGCTACTTCCGCAAGAACCCGCGCTTCGGCCGCCTGTTCCTCAAGTTCTCCAGCGCGACGTTGCAGTCGCCGGACCGTCTTGCCGACGAGCTGATGATGGGCAACTACGAGGAGTCGATGACGCTGCAGGCCGAGCTGTTCGCCCGCGGGCAGAAGGCGAAGCAGTTCATCGCCGGAGATCCCTGGGTGCTGGCCCGCCTGCTGAGCGGCCTCACCGCGGCCTACCAGGCCCTCGATCCGCTCGTCATGTCCGACGAACCCGACCAAGCCGAGCGCCTCTCCCTCGACGACTTCCACGACATCGTCACACGCACGTTCGCGCTGTAGTCAGCCGGCGTCGGAGCGCCCTTTCGGGAGGTCGAGGATCGCTGCCGTCTCGTCCGGCGTGGCAACCGGGCGCCCCACCGATGCGCAGAGCGCGACGGCTTCGGTGACGAGCTCGACGTTGGTCGGCGTGCGATCGCCGCCGTAGAACTCCAGGCCGAGGTGGAGGTGGCCGCCGCGTTCAAGCGCGACCCGGGCGACCTCGGTTGCGCAAACGTCGCCGCCGACGACGGACACCGCCCACGGCAGGGGATCGTCGCCGAGCATCTCGAGGTATGCCTCGAGCGCTGTCACGGTGGGCGGCAGCCCGAACGGTGCGCCCATGTAGCCCTGTTCGGTGGAGAAGTAGAGCTTGACCATCGATCCCTGCGGCAGCAGGCCGACTCGCTGGAAGGCGAGGGTGGTGCGCAGGAACCCCGGCTCGTAGATCGCGAGGCTGGGGCCGAGCTGGTGCTCGCGGCAGAGTGCGAAGGCGTGCGCGATCGTGTCGAACGAGTTCGCGTAGACGAAGGCACCACGCGGCGCGCCGGCGTCGTCGACGCCGCCGAGGTTCACCGAGCCCGGGTCGGCGATGCCGACGCGAAGCCCGGCGTCGGCCAGCACGGAGAGGTGATCGTAGCTGATCGTCGTGCCGAAGTGGAGGGTGGGGTAGATGAGCGCATCGGGACGGGCAGCCAGCACTGGCCGCCAGCCCTCGAGGTATCGGGCCGCGGCCTCCGCCTCGGTGACACCGCGGAGATCGATGTGGTTGTGGATCAGGGCGGCCCCTGCCTCGATGCACGCGAGGGCGTCCGCGGCGATCTCCTCCGGTGAGATCGGCACGTTCGGGTTCTTGGCCTTCGTGCTGGTCCCGTTGATCGCGCATTCGATGATGACCGGGCTCGTGTCCATGTTCAGCGTCCTTCCCGAACGAAGCCGCGCGCCGTGACGAGCGGGAGATCGACGTAGGTGACGATGCCCGGCGCAGCCGCGCACACGGCGGGGATCGCGTTGATGGCCGGCAGCGACGTGATCACCATGCCGAGCACCATGGAGTCCTTCATCGAGTGCGCGACCAAGTCTGCCGGGGGAGCGATCGTCAGCTTCGTGCGCACGTTGGGCATGCCCTGCACCTCGACGACGTAGCCGTGCTCGACCTTCCAGTCCGGTGCGAGCGTGCGGCCCTTGCGCCACATGACTCGCAGGTCGACGATCGTGCGTCCCTGATGGATGCCCTTCCAGCTGGC
>JAOBWO010000469.1 GCA_025463415.1 Acidimicrobiales bacterium
ATTGCAGCACCCGCGAATGCATCGTCGCCTGCCCTGCCAACCTCTTCGTGCCCACGAGCGACGGCGGCATCCTGTTCAACTACGAGCAGTGCTTCGAATGCGGTACGTGCTACATGGTCTGCAACCGTGAAGGTGCGATCACCTGGAACTACCCCGAGGGCGGCTTCGGCGTCGTCTTCAAGCGCACATGATCGCGGTCTGCCTGAAGTGGGTCGATCGACGGCCCGAGCCGGCGACGGCCGGAGGACCCGGGCTACCCGACCAGCGCTTCGCCGGCGTGTCGGCTGCCGATCAGGCTGCGCTCGAGTGGGCGTTGCGCCAGCGCGATGCGTCGGGCGGCGAGGTCGTCGCGGTCACCGTCGGTCCTGAGCCCGCCGACGCAGTCCTTCGCGATGCCATGGCGGCCGGTACAGATCGCGCCGTGCGGGTCGACCGGCCGTTCGATGCGCCGAGTCGCACGGTGGCCGAAGACCTCGCCACGGTGCTCGCGGAGGCGACCACGATCTGGTGCGGTGACCACTCGTTCGACCGCGGCACCGGATCGGTGCCGGCGTTCTTGGCCGCGGCGTTGGAGATCGGTCAGGCCCTCGGGCTCGTCGCGATCGACATCGAGCCCGACGGGATCGGCGCCCTGCGCCGACTCGACGGAGGACGCCGCGAGCGACTCGCGGTCACCGGACGCGCCGTGCTGTCAGTCGAGGGTGGAACTGCGTTGCTGCGCCGAGCCTCCCTGCGCAGCGTGCTCGCCAAGCCGGTGATCGACGTCGTGAGGCCGGAGCCGATCCAGGCCGCCCACGTCGCCGATGCCCGTCCGTTCCGGCCCCGCCCGCGCGCCTTCGCGCCTCCCGTCGGCAGCACGGCCCTCGATCGGATCCGCACGCTCACAGCGGCCGGCGCCGCGGTCGCGCACGGGGAGACCGTGACCCTCGATCCCCCAGCGGCCGCCGAGCGGATCCGCACCGCCCTTCGCGAGTGGGGCTACATCTGATGCGTCTCGGTGACGCGACCTGGACCGAGTTGGGTCCGTCGCCGATCCTCGTCGTGCCGGTGGGTTCGTGCGAGCAGCACGGGCCGCACCTGCCGATCGACACCGACACGCGCATCGCCGTGGCACTGGCCGACCGATTGGCGGAATCGTTGCCCGACATGCTCGTCGCCCCGCCGTTGTGCATCACGAGCAGCGGCGAGCACCGTGGCTTTCCCGGCACGCTCTCGATCGGGCTCGATGCAACCGAGCTCGTGATCGTCGAGCTGGTCCGGTCCGCGGACTGGGCCACCGGCGTCGTGCTGATCAACGGTCACGGCGGCAACGCGACGGCCGTGCGAGGTGCCGTGGAGACGCTGCACGCGGAGGGTCGCCGGGTGCTGGCCTGGTGGCCGCGGATCGCCGGGGGCGATGCCCACGCGGGCCGCACGGAGACCTCGATCATGCTGGCCATCGCGCCGGGAGCGGTGCGCACGGACGCCCTGCAGCCAGGCAACACCGTCTCGATCCACGACCTGTACGACACCCTCGCCACCGACGGGGTGGCGGCTGTGAGCACGAACGGCGTGCTGGGCGATCCGACTGCCGGTTCGGCGGCCGATGGCGCGACGATCGTCGACGCGCTCGTCGCCGACCTCGTCGAACGAGTCAGCGCCTGGCGGTGACCCGCTACCGCCTCGACCCATCGATCCGCCGCGCCGGCGACGGCACGGTGCTGCTCGGCGGCTCGCCGCTCATCCTCTTGCGCCTCAGCGACGCCGGCGCGTCGCTGGTCGATCGCTTGGCATCGGGCGAGGAGCCGGGCACATCACCGGCCACCACCGCGCTGATCGATCGACTGCTCGACAGCGGCCTGATCCATCCGATTGCCGAGGCAGCGAACCACCCTGTGCCCGCCGAGGTCACCGTGGTGATCCCTGCCTTTGCAACCATCGCCACGCGGTTGGCCCAGCTGCTGGAGACGTGTGCGGGCGCGCACGAGGTGATCGTGGTCGACGATGCCTCGCCCGATCCGATCGGAGCGCTCGCTGGCGCGACCGTCATCCGCCGGCCGCTGAACGGTGGGCCGGGCGCGGCGCGGATGACGGGACTGGAGGGCATCACGACACCGTTCGTGGCCTTCGTCGATGCCGACGTGCAGCCCACCCAGGGCTGGCTGGACGGACTGCTCGGCCACTTCGCCGACCCACGCGTCGCCATGGTCGCCCCGCGCGTGGCCGGCCTGCCGGGATCGAGCCGGTTGGCGCGGTACGAGACCGTCCGCTCGCCGCTCGACCTCGGACCGACGCCGGCTCGGGTCCGCGCCGGCACGAGGGTCAGCTACGTGCCGGCTGCCGCCATCGTCTGCCGGGTCGACGCGCTGCGCGCAGTCGGGGGGTTCGACGTCACGTTGCGGCTCGGAGAGGACGTCGACCTGGCCTGGCGGTTCGACGCCGCGGGATGGCGGGTGCGCTACGAGCCGACCGTCGTCGTGCACCACGCACCGCGGGCGGGCGTCGCCGAGATGGCACGTCAACGGTTCGGCTACGGCACGTCCGCTGCGCCATTGGCCGCGCGACATCCGGGCGCGCTCGCGCCAGTGCGGGTCAGCCGCTGGAGTGCGCTCTCGTGGGCGGCGACGCTCGCCGGACGGCCACCCGCCGGCCCTACGGTCGGCACCGCAGTCGCTGCAGTGACGACAGCGATGCTGGCTCGGAAGCTGCGAGCCGTGCCCGAGGGAGCACGGCTGGCGGTTCGGCTCGCCGGGCTCGGCCACCTCTACGCCGGACGTTCACTCGCGTCGGGGATCACCCGGGCGTGGTGGCCCGCCGCTGTTGCGGCCGCGATCGCATCCCGCCGATGCCGACGGGCGCTCGTGATCGCTGCTGTCGTCCCTGCCGCGCTCGACTGGTGCCGAGATCGCGCAGGCCTCGATCCGGCTTCGTACCTCGCCCTGCGCCTCCTCGACGACGCCTCCTACGGCGCCGGCCTCGTGACCGGCGCAGTCCGAGAACGGTCGCTGGAGGCGCTGCGCCCGGACCTCACCTCGTGGCCGGCACCCGCGCGCTCGCGGCCGAACGCGACGCCACCGCCAGCCGCGCGGTGATGTCGTTGCACGACTCGCACACGGTGTCGGGGATCACGCCCCACCGCATCAGCCGGGCGAAGACGATGCAGCCGAGACAGACCGCGAACACCGACTCCAGCGTCGCCGCGACGGTGATCATCGCGACCAGCACGATCGCCAGCCAGTGCACGTCGGCAACCCACGCGGCTGCGGCGCCGAGTGCCATGGTCGCGCCCATGCCCTGCGCGAACCGCTTCGGCGAACCGGCGACGAGCTTCTCCGGCACGTCGAGCCGGGGCACCACGACGCGGGTGACGAACTGGCCGAGCGGGCTCAGCGTGGGGCCGGTCAGCACCCGCGCGACGAACCCGTAGGCGAGCGGGATCAGCTGCCACCACTGGCGGAACACAACAAAGGCAAGACATTGGAGGACCACACCGCCGGCGACCAGCCGCGCCGAGACCTCGTTGACCGGGTTCGGGAAACGGAACAACGAACGCATGCCCGCATCGTACCGGCGAATCCCGACCTCGGCGATCGGGATTCCGGCGGCGAGGTGGGCCGGCACGGTCGAGGCAGCGAGGACCAGGTCCGGCCCGCGTCGCACAGTACCGTCGTGGTCATGGGCCTTCGTCTCGCCGTGCAGCGCACGCCATGGCTCGACCACATCGCGACCGTTGCTGCGACCCACCCCGGCCTGACGCCCGTCGTCAAGGGCAACGGCTACGGCTTCGGTCGCTCCGTGCTGGCCCCTCTCGCGGCCGACCTCGTCGCCCCCGGCGGCCACATCGCCGTCGGCACCGTCTACGAGGCTGCCGACATCCGCCCGGGGCACACGCCATGGGTGCTCACGCCTCACATCGATCGCCTGCCACAGGATCTCCCCGCTCGGACGGTCCTGACGATCGGCCACCGCGCCCACGTCGAGTCGCTGGAACGGCATGCCTGGCGGGGCCAGGTCGTCGTCAAGCTGGCGTCCACCATGCGGCGCCACGGAGTCGCGCCGCAGGATCTCGGCGAGCTGCTGGCGGCTGCCGACGCCGCTGGGCTCACCATCTCCGGCCACGCGATCCACCTGCCACTCGCCGGGACCGATGCCTCGCGCATCGCAGAGATCGAGGCATGGCTGCCGCACCTCCGTCCCGGAGCGTCGCTGTCGGTCAGCCACATCGCACCCGATGCCTACGCGCGTCTGCGCACGGATCATCCGGACATCGCATGGACGGTGCGCGTCGGCACGGCGTTGTGGCACGGGGACAAAGCGCTGTTCGCGTTGACCGCGGACGTGCTCGACCTGCACGCCGTCGCGGCCCACGATCACGTCGGCTACCGCGCCAGCGACATAGCCGGGGACGGCCACCTCGTGCTCGTCGCCGCAGGATCCGCGCATGGAGTGCGGGCGCTCGACGACGGCCGCAGCCCGTTCCACTTCGCGCGGCGCCGCCTCGCCCTCGTCGAGGGTCCGCACATGCACACGTCGATGGTGTTCGTACCCGGCGGCAGCCCAACGCCCGCGATCGGTGACCGGGTCGATGTGCAGCGCCCACTGATCGACACCGCCGTCGACGAGCTGTTCTGGGTCGATGACTGAGGCCGCACCGGATGTCCCCAGCGCGGTGACGGGGTCCCGATGACCGATCTCGCAGACACCGGGCGTCGGCCTCGCGAGCGTCTGATCGGGCCGGACGTCGCGCGCGCGATCGCGCTGATCGGCGTCGTCATCATGAACTTCCACGGCTACCTCAACGGCGGCGACGACCACGTGAGGAGGTCGTTCGCCGAGCGGGTGTTCGACCCCACCGACGGTCCGCTGACCACCCGGTTCGCCGCGGTCTTCGTGCTCGTCGCGGGCATGGGCGTGACGTTGATGACGAATCGCAGCCGCCTCGGCGGAGACCACGCCGCCGTCCGCGACGACAGGTGGAGGCTCGCCCGCCGCGGCCTGCTGCTGTTCGTGTTCGGACTGCTGATCGAGTGGATCTGGAACGGGACGATCCTCTTCTACTACGGCGCCTACTTCATGGTCGCCGCGCTGCTGTTCACACTGCGCAACCGCTGGCTGATCGCCGTCGGAGCCCTGTCCAGCCTGGCCGCAGCCGGCATCGCCTGGTTCCGGTTGGAGCGGCACCTCGATGGTCACAGCACCGCCTGGATGGAGCCGGCGATCACCTCCCCGCGCAACCTGCTGTTGCGCACCTTCGTCGGCTACACCCACCCGCTGTTCCCGTGGCTCGCGTTCCTCTGCGCCGGCATGCTCCTCGGCCGGTACATGCGCCGCGAACGCGAGCTGCGCGTGCGGCTGATCGTCCGCGGATCGGTGCTGTTCGGCGGCTCGTACCTCGTCAACTTCGTGGGACTGCGCATCGCGACGCACGGCTTCACGGTCGACACCACCAGCGCTCGTCGGTGGCGTGGGCTGCTGTCGACCGGCCCGTTCGACCGCGGGCTGCTCTACACCGTCGGCACGCTCGGCTCCTCGATCGTCGCCTACTGCGCGATCTCCTGGCTGGCCGACCGCTTCGCCGCCGCGCCCCTGACCCGGCTGTTCCGTCACGCCGGCCAGATGACGCTGACCCTGTACCTCCTGCACGTGCTGACGTTCAACGCCGTCGTCCACTGGTGGCACTGGGTGACGCCGACCGGCCTCGACACCGCGCTGGTGTTCAGCCTGGTGTTCTGGGTGCTGGCGATCGCGATGGGCGCGATGTGGCATCGATTCGCCGGGATGGGCCCGTTGGAGCGCATCTACCGCACGTTCGGCGATTGAGGCACTTCCAGAGGAAAACGTGACAGTGGACACGTCATGTTTCGGAACAATCTCCCGGGCAACTCTGTTCAACAGAGCATCATGAGCGACTCAATCGGAATGTACCTCAACGACATCGGCAAAGTCCCCCTGCTGAACGCAGAGGAAGAGCGCGAACTGTCGAAAATCATCGAAGAAGGCCACGACGCGGCAGTTCGTCTCGCCAACGGCGAGAAGGGCGCTCGACTGAAAACTGCGGTCAACCGCGCAGCCGTTGCCAAGGACCGGTTCATCCGGGCCAACCTGCGTCTCGTGGTCAGCATCGCCCGCCGCTACCCACTGCCGCAGGGCATGGATCTCGGCGACCTCATCCAGGAGGGCAACCTGGGCCTCGAGCACGCAGTCGACAAGTTCGACTGGCGCCGCGGGTTCAAGTTCTCCACGTACGCGACGTTCTGGATCCGCCAGGCGATCGGTCGTGCCCTCGATCAGAAGGGAAGCCTCATCCGCATCCCCGGCGATCGTTCGGCGAACCTTCGCTCCGCACTGCGTCAGTCCGGCGGCGACGCCGAGAACCTCGACGCCGCGAACGCTGATCTCCACCGACTGACGGCGACGGTGTCGCTGGACAAGACCGTCGGCGACGATGGCGACGCGACGCTGGGCGACATGATCGCCTCCGGCGACGAGAGCCCTGAGAACATCCTCATGGCTGCGGTGGACAGTGCCTTGCTGGACGAGCTGCTGAGCTCGCTCGACAAGCGCGGTCGCTACGCCGTCGAGGCCCGCTTCGGGCTGATCGACGGTGAGCGGAAGAGCTTCCGCGAGCTCGGTGCTGAGCTCGGCGTCACGGCCGAAGCCGCCCGCCGTCTCGTCAACCGCTCGGTGGCCGGATTGCGTGACGACGCGATCAGGGTGCTGGCTGCTTGATCTTCTGATCCCGGGCCGAGCTGGTCCGGCTCGTAGCCTCGCTGTCCATGTGGGAACCACGTGGACAACGGGTCGTGATCACCGGAGCGTCGTCGGGCATCGGCGCCGCGACGGCAGTGGAGCTCGCCCGCCGGGGCGCGATCGTGGGCCTCGTCGCTCGGCGTGAAGCCGAGCTCGGCGAGGTCCTCGCCGCATGTCGCCAGCACTCGCCCGAGTCGATGATGTTCGTCGCTGATCTGGCGGATCTCGACGGCATCCCGGCGCTCGCCGAACGCATCGCCGCGGAGCTCGGCCCGATCGACGTGCTCGTCAACAACGCCGGTATGCCCAAGCGAAGGACGGCCGCAGCGCTCACGCTCGATGACACCGCCGAGGTGATGCGGATCAACTACTTCTCCCCCGTCGCGCTGACCATCGCGGTGCTGCCGTCGATGCGCCAGCGCGGCGCCGGCCACGTCGTCAACATCTCCTCGATGGGCGCGCACATGGTGGCGTTCGGGGTGGGTGCCTACTCCGCCAGCAAGGCGGCCCTGGAGATGTTCACCGAGTCGATGTACGTCGAGCTGGCCGGCAGCGGTG
>JAOBWO010000152.1 GCA_025463415.1 Acidimicrobiales bacterium
CTCGCGCCAGGCTCGCGTCGCCACGGCTCAGGCCTGATCGGCCTCCTGCAGCACTTCCCAGACGTTGCCCTCGGGATCGGCGACGAGCGCGAACCATGCCCCGGGCCGATGGTTGCTCAACGGCACCAGCACCGACCCGCCGGCACTCACGGCCCGGGCGACCTCGGCGGGCGCATCGTCGACGTGCAGCGCGGCGTAGCAGATGCCCGCGTTCGCATGCCACGGTTCGGCGGTCACGCGATCGGCGGCACCAGCGGCGGGTTGGTAGATCTTGCAGCAGGCGTCCTCGCGTTGCATCCGGTGGACCGTGCCCTGCGGGAACTCGAGCACCCGCTCGATGGTGAAGCCGAAGCCGTCGCGGTAGAACGCTGCCAGCGCGACCGCATCGGCGGTGACGATGCCGACCTCGAGCGTGGTCATCCGACGAGCTCCGTGCGGCGCACCTTGCCGACCTCGGTGCGCGGCAGCGCGTCGACGCGCACGAAGCGCACCGGCACCTTGTATGCAGCGAGCTGGCTGCGGCAGGCGTCGGCGAGATCGGCGTCGCTGACCTCCGCAGTGGTGGCGAGGTACGCCACCGGCACCTGGCCGAGGCGATCGTCGGGAACGCCGACGACAGCCACCTCGCGCACAGCGGGCAGGGCGAGCAGCACCTCCTCCACCTCCTCGGGGAAGATCTTGTTGCCACCGCGATTGATCAGGTCACCGAGACGCCCTTCGATCCACACGAACTCGTCGGCGTCGATGCGGGCCAGATCACCGGTGCGGATGAAGCCGTCGGCGCTGAGCCGGTCGGCGAGATCGGTGCCATCGGCGTATCCGGCGGCGTGGTTCGGCGGGCGCACCAGGAGCTCGCCGACGCCGTTGTCGTCGGGTGCGTCGATGCGGATGCACACGTTCGGGTGGGCCTTTCCGATCGCGCCGATCTTGTCGGGATGAGCCCTCGCGTCCGCGGCCGTCCAGCCGATGACCTCGCCCATCTCCGCCTGGCCGTAGCCATTGAGCACCGTGACGCCGAACTTCGCGGTGAAGCGTCGGGCCTGGAACGGCGACAGTGGTGCCGTGATCGAGCGCACATACCGCAGCGGGGCGAGGTCGGTGACCGACTCGTCGTCGCTGAGCATCGCCATCGCGGCCGGCGGCAGGACCGTCGAGCGGATCCGGTGCTTGCCGACGAGCGCGGCGAACTCCGTGGTCGAGAAGCGGTCCATCACCACGATGGGCGCACCGGCACGCAGACCGAAGAGCACGTTGTAGATGCCGGCGTTGAGCGACATCGAGACCGGGATCAGGTTCGGCGACGGCGCGTTCGGCGTCTCGCCCGGCTGCTGGCCCGCGCGCAACGGTCCGAGGACCCTGTCGAGCAACTCGAGGTAGGCGACGTGCGTGTGCAGCACCGGCCTCGGTCGGCCCGTGGTACCCGATGTCCACTGCACGAACGCGACGCCCTCCGGGTGGGTCATCGGCTCCTCCCGCGCGTGGATGCCATCGTCGTCGAGCACCGCCGCCGGTCGGATCGCGTCGAGGATCTCGGCGACGCCTGCGGCAGGCAGGAGCGGGTTGACCGGAACGAACACGCCACCAACGGTCCACACCGCCGTCATCGCGATGATGACCTCGGGCGCGTGGGAGAGCACCACAGCGACCGCTTGGCCGGGCGACACGCCGGCATCGCGGAGTGCCTGCGCCCACACTCGCACACGTTCGACGGCCTCACCCTTGGTCCAGTCGACCGACGATCCGTGGATCAGCTCCTGGTCGTCCGCGAAGGGATGCTCGATGAGGAGCGCGGCGAGACCGGACGGACCGAGATCGGTCATGACCGCGGTGTCGCTTCCCAGGACAGCTCGTGGTACGGGTCCGGCTCGCGCGGCAGGCCGAGCACCTTCTCGCCGAGGACGTTCTTGTTGACCTCGGTGGTGCCGCCTTCGATGGTGTTGGCGCGGCTGCGCAGCATGCCCTTCACCTCGTAGGGCAGACCGTCGGCCCACGACTCCGGACCGGTGGGTGCGACGCCCACCGGCCAGGCCGATGCCCCGGCGCCCAGCAGATCCGTGGCCGCGAGCTGGATCCGTTGGTTCAACGCGCCCTGGTGCACCTTGCCGATCGACGCGGCGGGCCCGGGTGTACCGCCGGCTTTCACCGTGGCACGAACACGCTCGTTGGTCCAGCGGCGCACCGACTCTTCGGAGTGCAGCGAGGTCAGCCGCTGCCGCATCAACGGATCGTCCCATTGCCCACTGGCCCTGGCCGTGCGGATCAAACGGTCGGCACCACTGCCGCCGATCCGGTCCACACCCCCGGAGCCCGCTCCCGCGACCATCTGCCGTTCGCCGGCCAGCGTCGCGTTCGCTGCCCGCCAGCCCTCTCCGACTGCGCCCAACCGGTCGGTGTCGGGGATCTCGACGCCGTCCAGCCAGACCTCGTTGAAGTCGACCTCGCCACCGATGTGGCGCAGCTCGCGCACCTCCACCCGAGGATCCTCGAGATCGACGATGAAGTAGGTGAGCCCGTTGCGCTTCGGCACCTGTGGATCGGTGCGGGCAAGGCACAGCCCGAACCGTGACTGGTGGGCCCACGTCGTCCAAACCTTCTGCCCGGTGAGCACCCACAGGTCCCCGTCGCGCACTGCACGCGTGGCCAGCGAGGCGAGGTCTGAACCTGCACCGGGCTCGCTGAACAGCTGGCACCACTTCTCCTCGTTGCGCACGATCGGCGGCAGGTAGCGAAGACGTTGCTTCTCCGTTCCACAGGCGAACAGCGCCGGCGCGGCGTTGTTCAGCCCGAGCGGGTTGAGCCGGCCGAGGTTCAGCGGGCCGAGCACCGCATCGAGCACCCGGGCCTGCGCCGGGCGGAGATCGAGGCCGAGGTACTCGCGTGGCCACGTCGCCACCGCCAGGCCCGATGCAGCGAAGGTCGGGTACCACGCTTCGTAGTCCGCAAGCGGACGCACCGCACGGATC
>JAOBWO010000153.1 GCA_025463415.1 Acidimicrobiales bacterium
CGCCACGCTTCCCGTCGCGAGGCTCTGCGTCGATCCACCGCTCGCCGATCGCCCGGTCGACGAGACCTCCCAGCGAGCCGCCGTATGACGCGAACGCCTCGCGGACGATCTCCAACCCGCGATCCCACGTGATGCTGGCCGGTGCGGACGGCAGCGGCGCAACGAGGTCGCGCCAGGCGATCGGACCCGGTGTGCCGTGCAGCGCGGACTTCGTGCGCATCCACGCGCGGAAGTCGTCCAGTGATGCGTGCACGGCCGACTGCATCGCGTCGAACGTCGGCCGGCTGACGCTGTTCGCGTACAGCGACGCGTCGAGCGGAGAGTCCCAGTGGCGCCTGCGGTTGACGACGTTCGCGTCGCCCTTGATGCTGTTGATCGCCGCCGCGCAGACCACGGCCACGGTGGGCCATGCGGCCATCTCGGTGTCGTAGCCCGCTTGGCGTACGTCCGGATCGGTGTGGTTCGCCAGACCGCGCACGGCCGACATCGGCAGCTTGCGCACCTCGCCGCTCGGCATCGTCACCGTGCCGATCAACTGCGACGTCACATCGCTGTGCAGTCCGCCCCACGCGCTCGAGGCGGATGTCGCCAGCTCGGCGTACAGCCCTTCTTCGACCTCGCCCATCTGGTGCGCCGCACGCTGTGCGAGCCGCTGCAAGGGCCCGAGGTGCTCGGCGGCTTCGGCGCTGACAGAGGCCAGCGCGTCGACACCGAGCGAGGCGACCCAGTCGACCAGCCGCGCGAGCAGCGGACGCATCCGTGCGCCGACGGTGTCGAGCTCGTTGGCCAGCGACTGCGCCGCTTCGTCGTAGCTGTTCGTGGCGACGAAGGAGTAGACGTATGCCTCCAGCTCGCTGCCCTGCTGCTCGACAGCGTTCATCTCGCGGATGACGCGATCGGCTGCCTCGCCATCTGCAGGGGTAACCGGCCGCGGCGCCGTGGCGCGGATGTCCAGCGTTTCGAAGAGCGCGACCAGGCGCTCGGTGTCGGCGCCGACCCGCTCGAGAGCGCCGAGGAACGTTCGCGCGGTGAGCGACTCGTGCACATCGGACACTCCCCACCGCGGCAGTGCTTCGGCGGAACTCGGCTGAGCGCTCATCAGTGGGCCTCCTTGGTGGATTCGAGGACGGGCAGCCCCGGCTCGCGGAGGTGGCCTTCATAGAGGCAGTCGGTGCGGGCGATGACGAACCCGAGCTTGTCGTACAGCCGGACGGCATTGGTGTTGTCGGCGTCGACGTACAACATGCCGACGATGGCGCCGCGGGCGGCGAGGCTCTCGAGCCCGGCGACGGTGAGGGCATGGCCGAGTCCAAGCCCGTGGAAGTCCGGATCGACGGCGATCACGTAGATCTCGCCCATCAGCGGTGCTTGCGACAGCTCCTTGCCGGAGGACTGGATCGCCCGCGGGTGCAACTTCGTCCAACAGAACCCGGCCATGCGGCCATCGCGCTCGTGGATGAGGAACCCATTCGCGTCGAACCACTTCTCGTCCATCCGAGCCAGCACGTTGGCGGCCGTCCAGCCGCCCTGCTCCGGGTTCCACTCGAACGCACGGTGGTTGACGCGGACCCACTCGTCGAGGTCGCGGCCGACGTCGAACGGGCGGGTCGTGATGGCAACGGGCAAGCCGGTGGGCAGGGCGCGGCGCATCTGATGGAGACGTCTGCGGGGCGTCAGTCCGAACGTGGCCGCAACCCGCTCGTGGACCGGTGCAGGAGCTTGCACGACCCACGTCAGGTTGATCCCGCCGGCGCGCAGCACGGCCTGCACCGCCGCAGCCATCGCGTGCGTGGCGAGCTGGTTGATGCGCACCGGGTCGAGCGAATCGAACGCCATCTCGATCGTCCAGTCCCGGTCCGGCCGAGGCGCGTCGGGCGACGGGTCGGGTGGCACGGCAGGGCTCGGCGCGACGGCCTGTGCGTAGGCGCACAGGCTGCCGGCCCGGTCGCGCAGCTGCACCGCGAACATCCTGCCGACCGGCCCGTGGCCGAGCTCGGCCCACGCCTGGTCCGAGATCGGACGAAAGCCGATGTCGACCTCCCGCAGGTCGATGAAGTGCTGGATCGCGTCGATGTCTGCCTGCTGCAGATGGGTCGAAACGATCGCGGATTGCACGGTCGCACGTTACTGGCGCGACGCCATCGGCCGGCGTGTGCCTAGCCTGGCGCCGTGGCTCCCGCCCCGACGAAGTTCGACGAAGCGACACCGGATCCCGGCCCGTCGTTCTCCGCCCCGAAGCGCCCTCGTACACCCAAAGGACGCGCCAACGAGGTCGCCCGCCGCCTGACCCAGATGTACCCGGAGGCGATCTGCGAGTTGGACCACACCAACGCGTTCGAGCTCCTCGCCGCCACGATCCTGTCGGCACAGACCACCGATGCTCGCGTCAACGTCGTGACGCCGGCGCTCTTCGCGCAGTTCCCGACCGCTGCCGCGCTGGCCGCCGCCGAGCCGGCGGTGGTGGAGGAGATCATCCGCTCGACAGGCTTCTACCAGAACAAGACGAAGAGCCTGATCGGCATGGCGGTCGCGCTGCTCGGGCGTTTCAATGGTGAGGTGCCGACCTCGCTCGAGGACCTGGTGACCCTCCCGGGCGTCGGACGCAAGACGGCCAATGTTGTACGCAGCGTGGTATTCGGACTTCCCGGGCTGCCCGTCGACACACACGTCGGTCGGCTGAGTCGGAAACTGGCACTCACGGTGCAGGAGGATCCGGTCAAGGTCGAGCAGGAGTTGAACGCCTACCTCCCGCCGGCAGAGTGGGGACCGTTCAGCCTGCGCCTGATCCTCCACGGTCGCCGCGTCTGCTTCGCCAAAAAACCCCAGTGTGAGGCCTGTTTGTTGGAAGACATCTGCCCCGCGTCGCTGCTGCCACACGGCCGTCGCTGAGGGCTCCCGGCGAACGCAGCGCGACCCTTGCGCCATCGCGATTCCCGTGTATGATTGCGGCACCAACCAGGTTCCCGCCACCTGGTTTGCGGGCGATGCCGGGATCCGCCGCCTGGCATCGCAGTGCGACGGCCCCGCAAGGGGCCGTTGCCATTTTTCACCCAGAGTGACG
>JAOBWO010000175.1 GCA_025463415.1 Acidimicrobiales bacterium
GGTGAGCTTGTGGTAGTCGTACGCGGACCGGTGATCGGTGGAGCGCAGCCACGCGCCATATGTCGGCATGTTCGCCAGCGCTTCCCACGTGAGGCTCTTGAAGTCCTGGTTGAGCACCGAGATGCACTCCGTCGGGCCGTCGGGTTCCTCACCCTGAACAACCTTGATCCGTGGGTTGATCATGTCCAGCATCGCCGATGAGGCCTTCTCGGCCTCGACTCGCGGGTCGTTGCGGTGATCGCCGGTGGACGGTGGCGCGCTGTTGTTCGCCTCCCACCGCAGCAATGGGCGGGAGCGTTCGTCCTTCTCGAGCAGGTAGCTCATCAGCGTGGTGCCGGCTCGGAACATGCCGATCACGATCCACGGTGCCTCGATCTCCTCGTCGGCGACGGACGGGTGCTGCTTGGCCCAGTCGACGACACGCAGGCGGTTGGCGAGCGCAGCGGTGATCCCGCCGGGCACCGCCATCGCGCCGATGTCGTTCAGCTGAGCCTCCGTCGCGGCGGACTCGCACAGGAGGTCGAGGCCCTCGCGGTAGCTGTCGCTGCCGAAGTCGTCGAGCCCGGTCTGTTCGATCGCAGCGGCGATGAATGCATCTGGTTGCATCTGCAACATGTTGGTCCCCCTCAGGATCCGGCGATCTCGACGACGCTGCGGCCATGGGTGAGGCGCTGCTCGTGGTCCTCCAGCGTCTGCGCGACGTCGGCCATCGTCACCCGACGCCCGATGGCGGGCCGGATCGAGCCGGCCGTCACGAGCGCGCTGAGCGCGGCATGCACCTCGGCGCCGGTCTCGGGCGGGAACGGGTTCATCCCGAACTTGCGCATCGCCGGCATGCCCGGCGAGTACGCCAGCAGCACGCCGAGCACGGCGAAGTTGCCGAGTGACACCTTGCGCAGCGGCTTGCCGGAGAGTCCACCCTCGGCCTCACCGTTGAAGCCGACCGGCAGGTACCGACCCTCGCGGGCGACGCAGGTCCACGTCGTCTCCGTCTGTGGACCGCCGACGAGATCGAACACGACCTCCGCGCCGCGCCCGTCGGTGAGCTCCATCACCCGGTCGAACAGGTCCTCGCACGTGTAGTCGATCGAGGCGGTGGCACCGAGGCCGCGGCAGTAGTCGCCCTTCTCCGCGCCGCCGGCGACGGCGATGACGTTCGCTCCGGCTGCGGCGGCGAGCTGCACCGCGGCGGTGCCGACACCGCTGGCGGCACCGATCACGAGGACCGTCTCACCGGACTGCAGCTTGGCCCGCTTGTGCAGTCCCAAGTAGCTCGTGTGGAACGGCAGCAGGAACGCGGTGGCCTCCGCGTCGTCGAGCTCGGCCGGTGCATCGAACACGCCGGTGCCGACGCAGATCGCGTGCTCGGCCATGCCGCCGAACGACATCTTGGTCATCGCCACGACGCGCTTGCCGACCCAGTGCTCGGCACCTTCGCCGGCAGCTTCGACCACGCCGCACACGTCCATGCCGAGGGTGAAGGGCGGTGGGATCTGCACCGTGGCAACTCCGCCACGCGTGCGCGCGGTGTCGCCGAAGTTGATCGACGCCGCACCGACCGAGACGCGCACCTCCCCGGGTCCCACCTCGGGTACCTCGATCTCGCGCACTTCGACGACCTCTGTCGGCCGCCCGAGCTGAACAACCTGAACCGCTTTCAACGGCCACCCCCGTGTGTGATCTCCCCCGCCCCGGACGACTGCCCGGAGGTCGTGCTGCTGTTGGTGTCGCAACGTAGTCCGACTACGACTGACATACCGTATGTAGCTACTGTAGGTTAACAAGCAAATACGCCACGTCGCCGGATCGGCGGCCTGGCCGATGTTCCGGGGGGAATCCATGAGCCGTGCTCGTTCGCGTTTGATACCTGTGCTCGTCGCGGTCGGCCTGACCGCCGCGGCGTGCGGCAGCGGCCACAAGGACACCGCTGCCTCCACCACTGCGGCTACCGCCGCGCCGACCACCAGCGCAGCGCCGGACACCGCCGTCGCCGAGACGACGGGAGCGAGCGAAGCGACCACGCCGGTCACCGATGCCACGACCGAGTCCAGCGCGGCGGTCGACACGACGCCGACCACCGAAGCTGCGACGACTACGACGGCGCCGGCCGGCGAGACGTTCGGCGATCTGCCGTCGCCGTGCGGTGCCGGCACCGCCAGTGGCGCCACGGACAAGGGCGTCACCGACACCAACATCACCATCGGCTATGGCGACGACGAGGGCTACGCCGCGGCACCGGGGCTCGACAAGGAGATGTCCGACGCGATGAAGGCGATGATCGCCTGGTGCAACCAGCAGGGCGGCATCAACGGCCGACAGGTCGTCGGCAACTTCTACGGCGCGAACGTCACCGAGGTCGACAAGGCCATGACGCAGGCATGCGCCGACAAGGTGTTCATGATGGTCGGCGAGGGCTACGTCTTCGACTCCGGCCAAGAGCAGATCCGCATCGGCTGCCAGCTCGCGGCGATGCCGGGCTTCGCGGTCTCGGGCGCCTTCAACCAGGGCCCTGGCGTGCGCCTCTCCGTGCCGGCGCCCGGCGACCAGGTCGCGCTGTCCGGCGCGTATGCAGCGGCTGCACTCTTCCCCGACGCGGTGAAGAAGGCCGCTTTCGTCTACGCCAAATACCCGGCGACCCAGGAGCCGCGTGACAAGTACGCAGCCGGCTTCCCCGCCGCTGGATGGAACTTCCTCGACTGCGACCAGTACTACGGCATCGGCGGCGAGGCCGACTGGACACCGTTCGCCACCGCCCTGCAGGCGTGCGGCGTCGACGCTGTTGTCTTCGTCGGCTCACCGAACCCGAACTTCCAGAACCTGCTCGCCGCTGCGAAGCAGGTCGGCTTCAATCCGACCATGTGGTACACGGAGAACAACGAGTACGACTCGGACTTCGCCAAGTGGAACGGTGACAACGGCGGCGCCGGCAACAACGTCTATGTGCGCACCGGCTACGTGCCGTTCGAGGAGGCCACGCCCGACAGCGCCGTGCAGAAGTACCTCGATCTGGTCAACGCCGATGGCGGCAAGCCGGCGATCCTCGGCGAGGCCGCGACGTCGTCGTTCCTCCTCTGGGCGACAGCCGTGCAGCAGTGCGGATCGGAGGTGACCGCGAAGTGCGTGTTCGAGAAGGTCGACGCGATCCATGACTGGAGCGCGGGCGGTCTCCACTCGCCCGGTGATCCCGGCGCCAACCAGACCAGCCCGTGCGGCATCTTGCTCAAGCTCGACGGCGCCAGCTTCACGCGGGTGTCACCGACCAGCGGCTTCGATTGCCAGGACAAGTACGTGGCGCCGGTGAGCACTCCTGCCGTGGCCGCAGCGATGCTCGGGCCGGACCGGGTCTCGACGCTCAACGGCACCTTCACGCCGTAGCGGTCCGCATCCATGCAGACGTTCCTGAGCATCCTCATCAACGGCCTCGTCATCGGTGCCGTGTACGCGATCGCCGCCAGCGGTCTCGTGGTGACGTACTCCACCTCCGGCATCTTCAACTTCGCCCACGGTGCGCTC
>JAOBWO010000181.1 GCA_025463415.1 Acidimicrobiales bacterium
TGTTCTACCTGATGTCCCGCGGCCTCTCCCAGGAGCAAGCGATGGGCATGGTCGTCAACGGCTTCATCGAGCCCGTCACCCGCACCCTGCCGATGGAGTACGCCGTCGAGTGGAGCCGCCTGATCGAGTTGCAGATGGAAGGCAGCGTCGGCTGACCTGTGCTGGTCGGGCCACGCGCCCGCACCCGCCCCTCGCCTCGGTCACTTCCCGTCTCTGTCAAGACATTGGTCGACCTCCGACCTCCGTCCTCACTCACACGCCGATCTGCGCCCTGAGCGCGAGGCGGACGAGGGCGACCACCTCGGCACAGCGTTCGACTACGTCGTGGTAGGTGAACTGCAGGACGATGAAGCCATCGAGCTGCAGGCGATTCATCCGCTCGGTGTCGCGCTGCATCTGCGCCTTCGAACGGTGCCAGCGGTAGCCCAGGAGCTCGACGATCACCCGCGTGCCCGGGTATCGGCAGTCGACCCGCACCAGACGGTCGCCGGCTCGAGTGAGCACGACCTGCGCGTCCGCCCTCGGCAATCCTGCCTTCGCCGCGCTCGACAGGTACTCGCGCTCGAGCCAACTCTGTCCGCCGCGGATGATCTCTGCGCCGGCGATGACGTCCACGAGCGCAGGCAGGCTGTGACGGCCCTTGCCGCGGAGCGCCGCGATCCGCCGATGCAGGAAGTCCTCCGAGGTCTTGCCGTCGCGCAGCGCAGAGTCGAGCGCCCCGGTGAGTGCGGCAGGTGTGACGAGCCGGGCGAGGTCGATGAGGGCGCGCGTCGGCGTTATCACCGGGATTCCATCGGACGTCGTCTCGACGTCGATCCGCTCGAGGTCCGTCGACGTGTGCACGAAATGGCCGACCCGCTGTGGCGCGCGCCCTCTCGGCACGATCACGTGGAACGGAGCCTTCAGCGAGAAGCCGTCGAAGCCGTGCAGCGCGGCTGACGTCGGTCCCGAGGCGAACACCGGGTCGCCCACGTCGAGGAGCAACGCGTGGAGGTCGGCCCTGGGTGTCCGTTCGACGAAGGGGCTGGAGTAGGTGTTGCGCCCGATCTTGACGAGGTTGCCGCTCTGGTCTCGGCTACGAAGCATGGCGCGTGTGACGCCACCGGCGATTGCTTGCCGACGGGTGAAGGACCCGTGCTGACCTGTCGCGCTCGCCGCCAAGCGGCGACCGATGTCGGTCATCGCGTCAGTCAAGCGACCCGCGCCGTCGACATCAACCACTGCGCCGACTCCTCGTCTCCGCGTCAAGAACTTGGTCGACGGTCGACCAGTGTCTTGACACAGAACGGCTGCGGGTTGACACCAGGCTTGGGCCGTAGGTGTGGAGGGGGTGAGAGTCTGGTGACGCGCATCCGGTCCGTCATGCTGCTGGCAGAATGGCCGGATGCCGATGCGACAGGAGTGCAAGAACTTCGAGAGCCGCACGTACGCGAACGGCGAGACCGTTCGCAAGTGCAACCTCGACCTCGCTCCCGATGCACCGTGGCGTTGCCCGGACGGGTGCAAGGGCTTCGAGCGTCGTCTCGCCGATGCGGCCTGGACGTACGGCTCGCTCGCTCCGCCTCCGACGCCGGCTGAACCGCCCGGCCTCGACGACGGTTCCGCAGCCGCCGTGCTCGACGATGCCGAGGACTTCATCAACGAGATCGGCAGGCAGGTGATGGCCGAGATGCAGGCCGGGAAGCCCCCGCTCCCACCGGAGGGTGGCCGGTTCGGTCGCTTCTTCAAGCGCCGCCGGTAGCCGTCGACGCAGACCGTCGACGCACACGTCGGTCCGGAACGCACGGGCCCGCTCAATTTCTCCTACGCGGACAGTAGAATTCCCCCGTGCCTTCGTTCACCCCTGAGGCCGTGCGCTCGCTGCACGCCGCCGACACCGACCTGCGGCTGGCGGCGCTCCAGCGCTTCACGTCAGCGCCGATGCCGAGCCCCGAAGAGGAGCTGTGGCGCTACAGCCGGATCGCCGAGCTGTCGCTCGACAGGTTCTCGCCCGGTTCGCTCACCACCACGGTCACCGGTGCGGAAGCGGTGCTCGGCAGCGACGTGCTCGACGACGAGACCGAGCTCGATCTGTTCGGCGACCTCAACCGTGCCTTCATGTCGGCGATCGTGCTGCGTGTGCCGCGCGGCAAGGTCCTCGATGCTCCGGTGGTCATCACGCACACGCTCGCGGTCGACGCCGTCGCGTGCTTCCCCCGCCTCGTCATCGATGCCGGCGAAGACAGCGAGATCACGGTGATCGAGCGCTTCGTGTCCGACGAATCGGTGAGCGGCCTGATCGCTCCCGTGCTGCGCGTTCGCGCGGCGCAAGCAGCGCGAGTTACGTACCTCTCGGTCAACGAGCTCGGAAGCCGCGTCTGGCAGATCGCCAACCAGCAGGCGGAGGGGATGCGCGACTCGACGACACTGCTGTCCACCGTCGCCCTCGGCGGGGACTACGCCAGGGTGCGCACCCACGCGCGGCTCACCGGTCAGGGCGGGAGCACTCGGCAGGTCGCGCTCTACTTCGCCGACGGCACACAGACTCACGACTTCCGCACGACGCAGGAGCACATCGCGCCGAAGACCTCGAGCGACCTGCTGTTCAAGGGTGCGGTCAACGACTCGTCGCGCAGCGTCTACACCGGGCTGATCAAGATCGGCCCGGAAGCCCGTGGCACCGTGGCGTTCCAGACCAACCGCAACCTGACGCTCAGCGACGGGGCATGGGCCGAGAGCGTGCCCAACCTCGAGATCGAGACCAATGACGTCAAGTGCAGCCACGCCAGCACCGTCGGTCCGATCGACGAGGAGCAGCGCTTCTACTTGGAGAGCCGGGGCATCCAACCCGACATCGCCGAGCGTCTCGTCGTGCTCGGGTTCTTCGACGAAGTGCTCGCCCAGCTGCCTGTCGGCGGGCTTGCCGACGAGCTGCGTGAGCGGATCTCGGCCAAGCTGCACACGGCAGTGGTGCCCGAGAAGGTCACCGCGTGAGCGCGCACGTTGCCTGCCGGCTCGACGAGCTCGCCTCGGGCGCGGCGCGACGGTTCGATGTCGAGGGGCGCAGCATCGCTGTGGTCCGCATCGGCGACGACGTCTACGCGATCGGCGACACGTGCAGCCACGCCGAGGTCTCGCTGAGCGAAGGCGAGGTCATCGCCGACCGCAAGGAGCTGGAGTGCTGGAAGCACGGCAGTGCGTTCAGCCTCGAGACCGGCGAGCCGTTCACCCTGCCTGCCGTCCTGCCCGTGCCGGTCTACGACGCTGCTGTCGTCGACGGCAACATCGTCATCACGATCGGCCACGAGGAGCACGCATCATGACCACCCTGAAGATCTCCGGGCTGCACGCGTCCGTCGCCGGCAAGACGATCCTCAACGGGATCGACCTCGAGGTCTCCTCGGGGCAGGTCCATGCCGTCATGGGCCCCAACGGTGCCGGCAAGAGCACGCTCTCGGCGGTCGTGATGGGCAAGCCCGGCTACACGGTCAGCGCCGGTTCTGTCACCCTCGACGGCGTCGACATGCTGGCGCTGCCGACCTGGCAGCGCGCCCAGGCGGGTCTGCACCTCGTGCTGCAGTACCCCACCGAGGTTCCCGGTGTGGCCGTGGTCGACGTGCTGGCCGAGGCGTTCGCGGCCCGCGGCCGGTCCACGGACGGCATCCGCGAGCAGTTGTCCACCGAAGCCGCACGGATCAACTTCGACGAGACGTTCCTCGCTCGCTCGCTGAACGTCGACCTGTCCGGTGGCGAGAAGAAGCGCAACGAGACGCTGCAGCTGGCCATGCTCCGGCCGAAGATCGCCATCCTCGACGAGCTCGACTCCGGGCTCGACATCGACGCGCTGCGCGACTGCTCGCGCCGGGTCGAGGACGCCACCAACGAGGACGGCCTCGGCGTGCTGGTGATCACCCACTACAGCCGCCTGCTCAAAGAGCTCAAGCCCGACGTGGTCCACATCCTCGTCAAGGGACGGATCGTCTCCTCGGGCGGCCCCGAACTGGTCGACGTCCTCGAGCGCGACGGGTACGCCGCGTTCGAAGGCGACCAGCCCGAGACGGCGTCCAGCGCGCTCGACGATCTGTTCGGCACACCGCCGAGCCGCAACTGATCGGTCGTGGCAGCGCAGCACCCCAACGTCGCCCGGGTCCTCGCCGCGGCTGCGGAGCACGGCCTGCAGCTGCAGACCCGCAGCTTCCCTGACGGCACCAAGACCGCGCTCGAGGCCGCCAGCGCGATCGGCGTCGACGTCGGCCAGATCGTCAAGAGCTTGATCTTCGCCGTCGACGGTGAGGTCGTGCTGGCGTACGTCAGCGGGTCGAACCTGCTCGACGAGAAGGCGCTCGCCGCGGCCGCGGCCGGGATGAAGTGCGCGCGGGTCGACGCCGACACGGTGCGATCCGTCACGGGGTTCCCGATCGGCGGTGTCTCGCCGTTCGGATCGACGACGCCGCTGCGGGTGTTCATCGACCCCGACCTGCTCCAGTACGACGAGGTCTGGGCCGCTGCCGGGACGTGGCACGACGTGTTCTCGATCGCGCCCGCCGACTTGGTGCGCGCCAGCGGCGGCACCGTCGTCGACCTCAAGCGCGGCTGACCCGAGCTCCTGCGCCGGGAACATGAGCGCGAGAACGGGCGGGCGACGACCCCCGCTCTGGGTCGTCGCCCGCCCGTCGACGGGTCACGCTGCTGTCGAGCGGCCGACCCGTCGGC
>JAOBWO010000191.1 GCA_025463415.1 Acidimicrobiales bacterium
GCTCGCACTGAACAACTTCGTCGCGGTGGCCAGCTCGACGTGGACCTCGAGGCCGACGACCAGTTCGTAGCCGTCGATGAGGATCTCGTTGCCGGTGGCAGGACCCGCCGTGTACACGTTGCCGGGCTTGGGGTTCATGACCGACGGGGCGGAGGTGGTGGTGCTCATCCGATGCTCCTCTCGAGTGCGGCGCCGGCCCTGAACATCACCTGTTCGCCGAGGGTGCCGGCCAGGATCTGCACGCCGATGGGCAGGCCGTGCTGGCAGGTGCCGTACGGGACGCTCATGCCCGGATGGCCGGCGAGGTTGGTGGGGATCGTGTAGACGTCGCACAGGTACATCGCCAGCGGATCGTCACCCTTCGAGCCGAACTCGAACGCCACCGTCGGCGAGGTCGGGGTGAGCAGCACGTCGGCCTTGGTGTAGGCGCGGTCGAAGTCGTCGGCGATCAGCCGGCGGACCTTCAGCGCCTTGCCGTAGTACGCGTCGTAGTAGCCGGCACTGAGGGCGTAGGTGCCGAGCATGATCCGCCGTTGCACCTCTTCGCCGAAGCCGGCCGCCCGGGTGGCGGAGTACATCGCGTTGGTGTCGGGCGCGTCGACGCGCATGCCGTAGCGCACGCCGTCGTAGCGGGCGAGGTTGCTGCTGGCCTCCGACGGGGCGATCAGGTAGTAGGCGGTGAGCCCGTAGCCGAACGCCGGCACCTCGACATCGACGATCGTCGCACCGGCGGCTTGCAGCGCCTCGAAGGCGAGCTCGAGCCGGTCGACGACGTCCGGATCAGCACCCTGAGGCAGGTCGGTGATGCGGCCGACGCGCAGTCCCTCGACGCCTTGGCCGATGGCCTCGACGAGCGACGGCTGCGGCTCGGGGATGGATGTCGAGTCCATCGGGTCGTGCCCACCGATGACATCCATGAGCAGCGCGGCATCCTCGACGTTGCCGGTGAACGGACCGATCTGGTCGAGCGAACTGGCGAACGCGACCAGCCCGTAGCGGCTGACGTAGCCGTAGGTGGGCTTCACGCCGACCACGCCGCACAGCGCCGCCGGCTGACGGATCGAGCCGCCGGTGTCGCTGCCGAGGCTGACGCTGGCGAAGCCGGCCGCGACCGCAGCGGCACTGCCGCCGCTGGAGCCACCGGGCACCCGGCTGAGGTCGTGCGGGTTGCGGGTCGGGCCGAACGCGCTGTTCTCCGTGCTGGAACCCATCGCGAACTCGTCGAGGTTGGTCTTGCCGACCGTCACCGCGCCGGCGGCTGCGAGCTTGGTGACCACCGTTGCGTCGTAGGGCGGCTTCCAGCCTTCGAGGATCTTCGATGAGCACGTCGTGGGGATGCCCCGCGTGCACATGTTGTCCTTCAGCGCGAGGGGAACGCCGGCCAGCGGACCCGGATCGTTGCCTGCCGCGACGGCGGCGTCGACGGCTGCGGCTGCAGCCCGGGCCTCGTCGGCCATGACGAGGTTGAAGGCGTGGACGTCACCCTCACGATCGGTGATCCGGCCGAGGTGCTGCTCGAGCACGTCTGCGGCTTTCAGGGTGCCGGCACGAACGCCTGCAGCGATCTGCGCTGCCGACAGGGGAGCGGAGGACATGTCGCTCATCCGTCGAGCCCGAGGATCGGCGGGACGCGGAAGCGGCCGTCCTCGGCGAACGGTGCTGCCGCGAGGACTTCCTCGCGGTCCAGGCTCGGCCGCACGACGTCTTCGCGGAACACGTTCCGCAGCGGATACGGCTGGGTCATCGGCTGCACGTCGTCGAGATCGAGCGCGTCGATGTCCGCGAAGTGCTCGAGCATCCCGGCGAGCTGCGCCGCGGTGCGTTCCAGGTTCTTGGGGGTGAGGTCGAGGCGAGCCAGCTTGGCCACCTTGACGACGTCAGCGACAGTCATCCGTTCAGACACACCACGATGCTAGAGGTGCCGAACCGCGCCAGCTCCTTCGATTCCGGGCACGTCGACCGCGCTCACCGGCGGCGCTTGGCCAGCACCTGGATCGATCCGGCGATCGCGACCAGGATGCCCAGCGTGCCGACGATCAATCCGGCACCGACGTCTCCCGCTCCACCGGCATCGTGCTCGTTGCTGATCGCCCCCCAACCGAGGATCGCGCTGAAGCCGCCGATGACGAGGGCCATGAACACCGCGGCCACGGCGATCCCGGTGATCCGACCGGCGAAGTAGGTCAGCGCGCCGAGACCGATCAGGAGCGCGCCGATCACCAACCAGGCCAGCCCGGGGTTGGGGAGATCGCCGCTACCGCCCGGCCCTGCGAACGTGTCCATCCCCTTGAGCGTGTCGATCCCCGAACCCTGGTACCACGGCAGGAAGACGCCGATGATGTGGATCGCACCGCCCGCCATCAACAGGATCGCACCCGTTGCCGCCTTCGGTCGGGGAGGTTTCGGGGCGATCTCGAACCCGTACTGGTCGTAGCGGATCGGCGAGCTCATCCGAGCAGCTTGCCAGACGCCGTGGCGTCGGTGAGGTGGAACAGCAAGGCTGATTCGGGATGCATCGCCGGCGGCTGGATGCCGAGCACCTCCAGATCGCGGCCCGTGACGATCGCTGCATCGGTCAACCAGGCCGGTTGCACCCGGTTGAGCCCGAGCGTCGCTGGAGCATCGGCGAGGTGGAGCCGCTCGATCCGGTAGCGGCGACGCGGATCGAGACCGGGCAGGCGCACGGGCATCGGCACGAGCGAAGGTGCCGTGGTGAGTTGGGCGATGCTGATCAGCGCTGCCGAACGATCTCGTGCGTAGACCCCGTGCGCAGCCGTGGCGCCATCGGACGAGTCGAACCGCACCGCATCGCCGCCGTGCAGCAGCGGCCGCAGGTGCTTGTGCGTGGCGATCACCGCGGCCAACGCCGCACGCTCGTCGTCGCGGATCGACAGCAGGTTCCACTCGACGCCCAGGTGGCCGAACATCGCGGTCGCGGCGCGGAAGGCCAGGGAGTGACGGCGACCCGTGGTGTGACTGCTGCGCGGGCCGATGTGTGCGCCGACCACCTCGGGCGGCACGAACATCGAGAGCCCACGCTGGATCGTCTGGCGCTCCAACGCATCGTTGGAGTCACTCGCCCACACCCGCTCGACGCGTCGCAGGATCTCGTGATCGATCCGGCCGCCGCCCGACGCGCAGCTCTCGAACTCGACCGTGGGATGCGCGGTGCGCAGCTCGTCGAGCAGGCGATAGAGCGCAAGCGTCTGCTCGTGTGTGCCCGCCGCGCCGTGACTGCCGCTGCCCTGCACGTGGTTGCGGTTCATGTCCCACTTGACGAACGCGATCTCGTGACTGCCGAGTAGTGCATCCATCGCATCGAGGACATGCGCGTACGCCTCGGGGATCGCCAGGTTCAACACCAGCTGGTGCCGGCCGAGCACCGGCTCGTACCCCGGCGTGGCGAGGGCCCACTCCGGATGGGCGCGGAACAGATCGCTCTCGGGGTTGACCATCTCCGGCTCGACCCAGATGCCGAAGTCCATGCCGAGCGATCGCACGTGATCGATCAACGGAGCGAGCCCGTCGGGATGTGCGTCCGGCGACACCCACCAATCGCCCAACCCGCTGCGGTCGTCGCGGCGCGAGCCGAACCAGCCGTCGTCGAGGACGAACCGTTCGATGCCGATGTCGGCAGCCACATCGGCGAGCCGGCGGAGGGCGTCGGCGTCGTGGTCGAAGTACACGGCTTCCCACGTGTTGAGCAACACCTTCCGAGGCCGGTCGATCGACGGATGTCCCGGTTGGGCGCGCAGCGATCGATGGAACCCCCACGACGCGGGTGTCAGGCCGCGCGGCGAGTAGCTGCCGATCACCCGTGGAGTCGTGTACGTCTCGCCCGGACGCAGCGACATCTCACCGGGGTGGAACAGCTCGCCGAGCTGCACCATGCGCCGGCCGTCGGGCAGGACCTCGGCCAGCCATGCGTGGTTGCCGCTGCACGCGAGGTGCAGACCCCACACCTCGCCGGACCACTCGCCGAAGCCGGCCGTGCCGACGAACAGCACGGGCACGTGCTCGTGCGAGGTGCGCCCGGCACGGTTCTCCGCGGTGACCGCGCCGTGGGTGAACGGCAGGCGCGTCGGTTGCATCTCGCGGGTCCAGCGGCCGGAGAACTGCAGCAGCTCGTCGGCATGGGCCGGCATCGGCAGGGTGATGTCGAGCCGGTCGAACAGGTAGCGCTCCGACGCATGCAGGTTGGTGAGCGTCATCTGCACCGTCAGCGCGTCGGCGAGGACGATCGTGGTGATGATGCCGAGCTGCGCGATCTCGTCGACGGCGTTCGCAACGAGCGTGCTCGAACCGACTCCGATGTCGAGCGTGTGGGTCGTCGCGACGAACCGTGCGGACCAGTCCCGCCCGGCACGACGATGCCCCGCCAGACCGGGACGACCGGGAAAGCCCGCGCCGTGCTCAGGGGCCAGGGAGACCGGCGCCTCGGCATCGAGCCCGCCGTGCACGATGGGACGTTCGGTGACGGCGAACGCACCGTCGAGATCGACATCCGGTTCCAGCGCCGCGCCCCAGTGGCGGATCGTCGGCACGCCCGTGGCGAGATCGACCACGACGCTGGTCGCTGCGCCTGCGAGGTGGATCAGCACACCGGCAACGTACACGGCGGTCCGGAGCAGCCGCCGATCGACAGGCGCCGGCGGTGAAGGACCTCGCTGCGCGCCTACGCGCCCTGGGGTGAGTACGGCGCGAACGCCGGCAGACGGCGGTCGAGGAAGCTCTGCACGCCCTCCTGGAAGTCGGGCCGGGTCACCGATGCGTTCATCAGCTCGATCGCCGCGGCCGTTGCCTGTTCGAGCGGCCGGTTGGCATCGGCGAGCACCTGCTGCTTCATGATCGACCAGCTCGTCGGGCAGCCGTTCTCGGCCAGGTCCGTGGCATAGGCGAGGACGTGGTCGAGCAGCGCATCGGGCTCCCACGCGGCGTTGACGAGGCCCATCGTCGCTGCCTCGGTGCCGGTGATCACCCGACCGGACAGGAGCAGGTCCATCGCCCGGGCCATGCCGACGAGACGGGGCAGCATCCACGAGCTGCCGTACTCGGCAATCAGTCCGCGGCGCGCGAACGAGGTCGTGAACTTGGCGGTGGTCGTCGTGAAGCGCAGATCGCAGAAGAGTGCCATCGAGAACCCGACGCCGGCGACAGCGCCGTTGATCGCCGCGATGATCGGCTTCGGCAAGGACGCGAGATCGGTGACCGGGCGATCACCCGTCGCAGGACCGGCGCCCCCGGCGGGGTTGTCGCGGATCTCGTTGAGTGCCGTCATCGAAGCGCCGGCGCAGAATCCCTTGCCGGCACCGGTGACGACGATGACCCGCACCGCTGGGTCGGCGATCGCGTCGTCGACGAGGGAGAAGAACTCGGCTGCCATGTCGGTGCCCCAGGCGTTCAGCTGGTCCGGCCGGTTGAGGGTGATCAGCGCGATGCCCGGATCACGGCGCTCGCTGAGGACGAGGGGTTCAGTCATGCGACGACGGTAACTCGTCCTCGTCGAGGTTGGCCGGGTCGGGTTCGGTCTCGGGCTCGTCCACCTCTGGCTCGACCTCCTCGTCGTCGACCTCGGCGTCCTCGAGCTCCACGGCCGCCTCGTCCTCGGCGTCGGCTTGCTCGATGGCCTCGTCCTCGGCTTCCAGTTCGGCGGCGGTCTCGGCTTCGATCACGTCCGCAGCGCGTGCGTTGGAGACAGCGAGGTAGACCGCGCCACCCACCACAGCGGCCAGTGCGACCCATTGGTTCCAGCGCAGTCCGCCGACATGGTGGGCTTCGTCGATGCGGAGGCCCTCGACGAAGAAGCGGATCACGCCGTAGCCCATGATGTACAGCGCCATCAGGTGCCCGGGACGCAGCTTGGTGCGCCGACCGACCATGATCAACGCCGCGGAGAGGGCGAAGTTGCTGAGCGATTCGTACAGGAACGTCGTCTGGAACAGCGTGCCGTGGGCGAAGCCTTCCGGCAGGTGGGCGTCGTCGATCTCCAGGCCCCAGGGCACCTTCGTCGAGCGGCCGAACAGCTCCTGGTTCCAGTAGTTGCCCCAACGGCCGATGGCCTGCGCGATCGCGATCGCCGGCGCGGCCGCATCGAAGCCCCGCGCGATCGGGATGCCCTTGCGGCGGATCATCCACGCGCCGGTGCCGATGCCGAACAGGAGCCCACCCGGGATGCCGAGCCCGCCCTGCCAGATCTTGGGGATGTTGGTGAGGTGATGCGCGAACTTCGACCAGTCGGTGGCGACGTGGTAGAGCCGCGAGCCGATCACGCCGGCGATGACCGCCCAGACCGAGATCGAGTTGGCGTCGTCGCGTGTGCCGATGCCGTCTTGCTCGAGGCGGCGTCCGAGCAGCCACACGCCGGCGACGACGCCGAGCGCGATCATCAGCCCGTAGGCGTGGATCTTCAGCGGGCCGATGCTGAGCGTGCCGCTCGATGGGCTGGGGATGCTGGCGACGATGTGCCCGAGCCCGGCGCCCACCAACCGCCCAGCCGCTGCGATCACGAGTTGATCACTCGGTCCGCGAAGGCCACGGACGAGGTGAAGATGAGGTCTTTGTCGAAGTCTTGGGTGGCCACATGGAAGCTGCGCTCCAGCGTGACCCGTTCGATGGGGCCGCCGTAGTGAGTGGCCAGGTACTCGGCCTGCACTGGCTCCACGACGTGGTCCTGGGGCGAGTTGAGCAGGAGCAGCGGCATGCGCAGCGACTCGTACGTGCCGGCTAGCGGAACGAGACCGTTGTTGACGAAGTCCAGCAGGCACGGCAGCGGCGTGCCTTCGTAGGCGCTCTCGTGGGCGTCGGGGTCGGCAATGTCGCTGCCGATGCCGGGCATGATGGTCGTGCCCTCGGCGATCATGCCTTCGATCATCGCAATGACCTCGGGTGCCTGTGGTTGCGTGGCCGGGTTGACGCAGACGATGCCGTCGATCTCGGGGTGCTGGCCGGCGAGCCACAGGGTCAGCGAGCCGCCCATGCTCAAGCCGGCGACGATCACCTTCGAACAGCGCGCCGCCAGCGTGGCGTACGCCGCGTCCGCTGCAGCGCTCCAGTCGGACCAGCCGGTGGTGAGCATGTCGTCGACCGAGGTGCCGTGCCCCGGCAGGAGGGGCAGCTCGACGTGGTAGCCGGCCGCTGCGAACGCCTCGGCGAGCCCGCGCATCGACCCCGGGTTGCCGGTGAACCCATGGAGGACCAGGGCACCGTGGTCGCCATCCGCGGTGTGTGACCAGGGATCGGCGCCTGGAATGATGTCAGCAGTCATGGCAGATGTTCTAGCGCACGCAGTGCCACCGGGCGACTCGCCGGCGTCGCGGTGCGGACCGCCATCGGTTCACCGGTAGGGGTCGTTCTCGGTGTTCGGGTTCTCCCACCACTCCTGGTCGTAGCCGGCCTCCTGCCACTCCGGGAACGGGTAGATGCAGTTGACCGGGCACACGGGCAGGCACTTGTCGCAGCCGCTGCACAGCTCGGGGATCACCACCACGTCGATGCCGTGGTTGAAGATCGCGCCGAAGTGCGACGGGCAGTGCCGCAGGCACGCGTCGCAGTTGATGCACTCGAGCATCTCGATCCGCACCGGCGGGTTCTTCCACTTCGGGTTCCGCTGGTGCAGCTCGATGCGTTCGGTCCGGGTTGCGCCCACGGACGGAGTGTACGACGCGGGGCTGCTCGATCAGGGGCGCAGGACGGGGGCGTTGGACGCCGAGAGCCGGCGATCGATGACGCGCTGGAACGCGTCGACGATCTCGGGCTCGAAGTGCGCACCGCGGCCGGCGAGCACGTGGGCGAGGGCGTCGTCGTGTGACCACGCGTGCTTGTACACCCGCACGCTGGTCAATGCGTCGAACACGTCCGCGACGGCGACGATGCGTGCGCAGCGCGGGATGTCGACGCCCTGCCGGCCACTCGGGTAGCCGGTGCCGTCCCAACGCTCGTGATGGTTGAGCGCGACGATCGAGCCGAGCTCGATCAGCGGCGACGAGCTGCCGGAGAGGATCTGCGCACCGATCGTGGTGTGCGTCTTCATCACCTCGAACTCCTCGGGCGTGAGCGGGCCGGGCTTCAGCAGGATGGAGTCGGGCACGGCCACCTTGCCGATGTCGTGCAACCGAGCGGCGAGACGGATGTCTTCACACCAGGCTGCATCCTCGCCGAGCTCACGGCCGATCTCGGCCGACAGATCGCCGACGCGGATGGTGTGCTCGCCGGTGTCGGTGTCGCGGAACTCGGCCATGACGGCCAACCGCTGGAACGTCTCGAGCTGATGCTCCTCCAACTCGGTCGAGTGCGCGCGGACGAGCCCTTCGAGCTCGGTGGCCCGCAGGCGCAGGACCTCCGCCTCGCGCTGGGCGACCGTCGCGACCTCCAGCAGGTCGAGCAGGTCGCGCTCGGCCGCCCTGAGGTCACCGGCGGCCAGATCGGCGTGTCCGCGAGCGGCGAGCTCGTCGATCGTGTTGTCCGATGCGATCGCATCGACGTCGAGTCGCGCCGAATGTCTGCTCGCCGTCAAGGTGGCGTCGCCGACGATCGCGTCACGGCTGGTGTCGTGGCTGATGTCGAGCGTCATTCGAGCCCTCCCTTCGGTCTGTTCATCGGCGCGAGCGTTCCCGCACGGTGCGCGATCGGCGGTGGGACAAGGATAGGGGAGGTCGTCGAAAAGATCACGGATAGTGGCAATCCGGCGGGCTTCACCCCGCTCTGCGTCCGAGCCGCGTCACCTAGATTGAGAGGGAGGACGGGTGGAACGGTGAGCAGCGACGGATTGGTCCAATCGAGGTGACGAGACCCACACGGCATCGCGCCCTGGATCGCTCCGTCGAACGGTCCGCGCTGGCCGCGTTGCTGCCCGTGCTCGCGCTGGTGCCGGTGTGGCTGCTGTCGCTGGCGGTGTTCTGGCTGCCGATCCACGTGTTCTGGCCGGTGCCGTTCTGGTTGTTCGCCGCCGGCCACCTCGCCCTGGTGGTCGTGATGTTCTGGCGCCCGCTGCAGACGGTGCTCGTGATGCGCATGCTGGGCGCGTCGCGGGCCAGCCACGACGAGGCGTCGCGCCTGGAGCCGGCGTGGCGCAGCGTCGCCCAGCAGCTCGGCATCCGCCCGCGCCGCTACGCGCTGGCGGTGCTGCCGTCCGACGAGCTGAACGCTTTCGCGTGCGGCGGAAGCCTTCTCGTGGTGACGTCCTACGCGATCGAGACGCTGCCGCGCGACGAGATGACCGGCGTGCTGGCCCACGAGCTGGCCCACCACCTCGGCTTCCACACCGTGGCCCTCACGTTGCGGCAGTGGCTCAGCCTGCCCATCTTCGTGCTCGCGGGAATCGGCTTCTTCCTGCAGAACGTCGCAGCCGCGGCCACGACGTCCTTCGTCAGCCACTCGACCGCGTTGAGCGCAGTGGGGCGGCTGATCAGTGGCCTGCTGAACGCGATCGCATGGGTGTTCCTCTCCGCACTGCTCGTCAGCAACCGGATCGCCGGCCGGGTCGAACGGGGCTCGGAGTTCGAGGCTGACCGACGCGCCGTCGAGATGGGCTTCGGTCGAGAACTGGCGACGGCACTTCGCCGCGTCGACGCGTCGGGCCTCGGGGACGATTCCATCGCGCTGCCGACGTGGGCACGCGGTCTCGTGGTCACCCACCCCTCCGCGCGGAGTCGGGTGGTGCGCATCGACGCGCTCGTGCGTCGGCAGGCCAGCCGCGAACGCCTCTCCAACTGACGCTGGGCGGGGCTCTGCGCCGGCGACGTACCGGCGACTTCAGCGGCTGGTGCCGATCGGCGCGACCACTGCGTGGAGGACGGCGATCAGATCGGCCGGCGCGATCTCGATGTCCAAGCCGCGCCGACCACCGCTGACGAAGATCGTGTCGTACAGTTCGCAGGTCTCGTCGATCGCCGTCGGCAGGTGCTTCTTCTGTCCGAACGGGCTGATCCCTCCGACCACGTAGCCGGTGACCCGCTGGGCGACCATGGGATCGCACATCTCGGCCCGCTTCGCGCCGACCGCCGCCGCCAGCTCCTTCAACGACAGCTGGCCGCTGACCGGCACGATGCCGACGGCGATGTTCGCCGCGGGGACGCCTGCGACCGTGGCGTGTCCCTCGACCTGCGCGAGCAGCGTCTTGAAGACCTGGTCCGGATCCGCGCCCAGCGCCTCCGCAGCGACGACGCCGTAGTTCCGTTCGGAAGGATCGTGCTCGAACTCGTGGACGCGGAACTCGACCCCTGCCTTGGCGAGCAGGAGGGTCGCGGGTGTGCTGGCCACGGTTCTCAACGTAGCGAACGAGCCTCCTATGGTGCGTCGATGACCGAGACCGCGCCCCAGACCGCCTCGCCGGAACCGCCGACTACTCATCCCATGGACGAGATCGGGATCATCGATCTGATGATCGGGTTCCCGAAGAAGAGCGCCGCCGATCACTACAAGTTCCTGGACGGCGCCGTGAAGGACGCCGAGTCGAAGACGATGGCGATGCCGGTGCAGTACATGTTCAAGGGCGTGCCCACCGACGTCGGCGACGACGCCGACACGGTGGACATGCTGCTGGCAGACATGGACCGCTGCGGCATCGCGCGCGGCATGGTCCACATGGGCTCGGAGGAATCGATTCGAGCGCTGCGCGACCACCCGGACCGCATCATCCCGTGCGCCGATGCGGATCCGACCGACATCGTCGGCACCGTCCGGCGGATCCGCAGGGCGGTCGAGGAGTGGGGCATCAAGGCCGTCACATCGTTCCCGTCCGGCTTCGTGCCACAGGTGCCCGTGAACGACCGGGCCTACTACCCGATCTACTCGGTGTGCGTGGAGCTCGACCTCCCGATCATCATCAACGCCGGCGTGCCCGGGCCGCGTGTGCCGATGATGTGCCAACACGTCGAGCTCTTCGACGACGTCTGCTACGACTTCCCGGAGCTGAAGATCGTGATGCGGCACGGCGCCGAGCCATGGCAGGCCCTCGCCGTGAAGCTGATGCTCAAGTGGCCTGGGTTGTACTACATGACCAGTGCGTTCGCCCCGAAGCACTACCCGAAGGAGATCATCGCCTTCGCCAACACTCGCGGCATCGACAAGGTGATGTACGCCGGCTACTACCCGATGGGCCTCTCGCTCGACCGGATCGTCAGCGAGCTGCGCGCCGTGCCCTTTCGTGACGACGTCTGGCCCAAGTTCCTCCGCGACAACGCAATGTGCGTCTTCGACCTGTAGCTGCGCCGGAGGCTTTGCGCCGCGGTGCCGGCCTACATGACGGACGCGGGGTCGCAGTTGCTGCCGCAGACGGCGACGACGATGCGCTCGCCGGGTTCGGGCACGTAGGCGCCGGATTGCAGGGCGGCCAGGGCGGCGGCGCCGCCGGGTTCGACGACGAGGCGGAGCTCGTCCCACAGCGAACGCTGTGCTGCACGGATCGCATCGTCGGTGACGACCACGGATTCGTCGACGTGGTGCTGCACGATCGTCCACGCCAGCGCTCCGAGCTGGGCCGCTCCGAGCGAGTCGGCTGCGACCCCGCTGACGCCCACGGCAATGGGGGCACCGTGCTCGCGGGCTGCCTTCAGGCACTGGCTGGTCTCCGGCTCGACGCTGACCACCCGGCGGCGATCACGCACCCAGGCGGCTTGGCCGGCGATGAACCCGCCGCCGCCGGCGGAGACGATCAACGTGTCGTAGTCACCGACCTGGTCGTCGATCTCGATGCTCATCGTGCCCTGTCCGGCGATGATGGCGACGTGCTCGAACGGGTGCACCATCAGCGCTCCCGATGCGGCCTGGCGTTGGACGCATGCGGCGTACGCGTCGTCGAAGTAGCCGTCGATGATGTTGACGGCCGCACCGAAGCTCTCGATCCGCTCACGCTTGATCGCGGGGCTCGTCGAGGGCATGAAGATCTCCGCGGTGTGCCCCAGCCGGCGGCCGACGTACGCGACGGCTGCACCGTGGTTGCCACCCGATGCCGCGATCAACCCGGCCGCGCCGACTTCGCCATCGGCTGCGGCCAGAAGGGTGCGGTTGACCGCGCCGCGGGTCTTGAACGACCCGGCGTGCTGCAGGAGCTCCAGCTTGAGCGTCACGGGCGCCGTGAGTCCGAGCTGCCCGGCGCCGACTTCGAGCACGGGCGTCTCGCGAACATGCGGGCGGATCCGGTCCATCGCCGCGGCGATGTCGTCGGGCAGGACGGCGGGCGCGGACAGGTCAGGGCGGGGCACGGGCGCTGACCCTAACCCGACGGGTAACGGTGCGGACGCGGCAGGCAGTCGTTGGTACCGTGGCGCCATGTCCGAAGCGACCACACCTGCCCCCGGCGACACGCCTGTCGACATCAAGCCGCGCAGCCGCGACGTCACCGACGGCCCTCAGAAGGCGCCGGCACGGGCGATGTTGCGCGCGATCGGCATGACCGACAACGACTGGGGCAAGTCGCAGGTGGGCATCGCCAACGCGTGGAACGAGATCACGCCGTGCAACATGACGCTGCGCAAGCTCGCCGAGAAGGTCAAGGACGGCGTGCGCGCCGCCGGCGGGTTCCCGATGGAGTTCGGCACGATCACCGTCAGCGACGGCATCAGCATGGGCCACGAGGGCATGCGCGCATCACTGGTCAGCCGTGAGGTCATCACCGATTCCGTCGAGTGCGTGATGCACGCCGAGCGGCTCGACGGCTTCGTCGGCCTCGCCGGGTGCGACAAGAGCATCCCGGCCATGCTGATGGCGGCGGCCCGGCTCGACCTGCCGAGTGTGTTCGTCTACAACGGCAGCATCCTGCCCGGTCAGCACAACGGCGTCGCGTTGGACATCACGAGCGTGTTCGAGGCTGTCGGCGCGCACGCGCTCGGCAAGATCGACGACGCCGAGCTCAGCGCGATCGAGCACAAGGCGTGCCCCGGCGAGGGCGCGTGCGGCGGCATGTTCACGGCGAACACGATGAGCTCGATCGCCGAGGCGATGGGCATGAGCCTGCCCGGCAGCGCCAGCGCGCCCGCCGTCGACCGCCGCCGCGAGGACGACGCGGTGCTGGCCGGCGAGGCCATCGTCAACCTGCTCCGCCTCGGCATCACCGCCCGCCAGATCATGACGAAGGAGGCGTTCGAGAACGCGATCGCGGTCACCAGCGCGCTCGGCGGGAGCACCAATGCCGTTCTGCACCTGCTCGCGATCGCCAACGAAGCCGGCGTCGAGCTGGAGCTCGAGGACTTCAACCGGATCGCCGCCAAGGTGCCCCACATCGCCGACATGAAGCCGGGCGGCAAGTTCCACATGAGCGATCTCGACCGCGTCGGCGGCGTGCCGGTCGTGCTCAAGCACCTCCTCGATGCCGGCCTCCTGCACGGCGACGTGATGACGGTGACGGGCAAGACGATGGCAGAGAACCTCGCGTTCCTGGATCCGCCGGCGCCGGACGGCGTGGTCGTCTACCCGCTCGACCAGCCGCTGCACGAAGAGGGCGGCATCAACATCCTCACCGGCTCGTTGGCCCCGAAGGGCTCGGTCGTCAAGGTGGCCGGGTTGACCAAGGAGCAGAAGCTGTTCGAGGGCCCGGCTCGCGTCTTCGACGGCGAGGACGGTGCGATGGCGGCCATCCTCAGCGGCTCCATCCAGCCGGGCACGGTGCTCGTCATCCGCTACGAAGGTCCGAAGGGCGGACCCGGCATGCGCGAGATGTTGGCGATCACGGGTGCGCTCAAGGGCGCCGGCCGCGGTTCGGACTGCGCGCTGATCACCGACGGCCGCTTCAGTGGCGGCACGTGGGGCTTCTGCATCGGCCACGTCGCGCCCGAGGCCGTCGACGGCGGTCCGATTGCGTTCGTCGCCGACGGCGACATCATCCGCGTCGACGTCCACAACTTCCGCCTCGACCTCCTCGTCGACGACGACACGCTGGCGAGCCGCAAGCAGGGCTGGAAAGCCCCGCGCAACAACTACCCGAGTGGCGTGATGGGCAAGTACGCCAAGCTCGTGCAGGGTGCGGAAACCGGGGCCATCACAAACATGCTGTAGACGCGACGATGCCGGACAGCGGACTGTCCGGCATCGTGGCCATCGGGGGGAAGCTGATGATCAGGCAGCGGCGCTGGACACCACGGTGTCGAACCGGCTGGACGCACCCGCCCAGTCCGTCATCTGGGTGAAGTTGTCCGCCCAGGCAGCCTTGTCGTTGCGGTAGTCGACGTAGTAGGCGTGCTCCCAGCCGTCGGCGGCGAGGATGGGCGTGGAGCCGAGCAGCATCGCCCCATCGTGGTTCTGGACCTGGACGATCTGCAGCTCGGCCGCGATCGGCTCGAAGACGAGCAACGCCCAGCCCGATCCCTGGATCGTCGTGAGCGCGCCCGTGAACCGCTCGTGGTACTTGTCGACCGAGCCGAACGCCTTGTCGATCGCTTCCGCGAGCGCGCCGCTGGGGCGCTGCTCCATCTCCGGCGACATGCTGTCCCAGAACAGGGTGTGCAGCCCATGACCGGAGACGTTGAACGCGAGAGCACGCTCGAGCCCGGCGATCTGCCAGGTCTCCGCGGAGGCCAGACGTTCGACGGTTTCGTTGGCGGCCTTCACGTAGGCGGCATGGTGCTTGTCGTGGTGCAGCTCCATGGTCTCGGCCGACAGGTGCGGCTCGAGTGCGTCGTACGCATACGGGAGTGCGGGGAGGGTGTACGTCATGGGGAGGTCCCTTCTGGTTCGGAGCTGTGGCTCAGGCGCGCGCCGAGACCACATCTTGGTCGACGTCGAGCACATCGACGTCGAGCCAGTTCTGCTCGTTCACGTCCGTTGCGGTGTGCACCGACTCGACCCCTTTGACCTGTCCGAGCCGAGCGAGCGCGATCCGCTTGTTGTGCCACTCGGCCGGCGTCTCGAGGACCACGATGCCGTCGCGCACGCGGAGGTCGTGGATCGATGGATCGGCACGCAGGATCGGGTCGCTGGACAGCGCCGCCCGAACCCGCGCCTCGAGCTTCAGATCACTGGTGTTGGGCCGCGAATCGGGCATCGCTGCCCGCTTGGCGAACTTGGCCCACCGTCCGATGTCGCGGCGGTTCGACCACGCCGCAGCGATGATCATCGACCGGTAGAACGGCTTGAGTGGCTTGCGCAAGGTCTTCAACATCTCGTCACCGAACCTTGGTTGCGCGGCCGCGACCGCTGTTGGTGTTGGTGGAGGAGGACGAGCGGCCATTGCGGCTCGCGGTGCTCTTCAGGAGGGTCGAGCGGGCGGCGCCGATCTCGGTGGTCGTGCCGGCGTTGCTCAATCCACCCGCATAGTCCTCGAGGTGCGAGCGCACGAACCAGTGGTACTGCTCCAGCTCGGCGGTCTGGCCGATCAGCATGTCCTGGGTCACGGGATCGGGCTTGTCGGTGGCCTCGATGGCGGCGCGGTGGCTCTCGATGACCTTGCGGTAGACGAGATCCAACGCGGCGAGGTGGGCCTGCACATCGGCTCGGCCGAGGTCGTAGTCGTCCCACTCGCGGTTGGCCACGATGTAGCCGGGCAGGCCACTCGGGACGCCGCCGAGGGTGGCGGTGCGCTCAGCCGTCGTGTCGATCATCACCTGCACGCCCGCGTACTGCGGGTCGAGCATGAGGTGGACACCGATGAACGACGGTCCGACGACGTTCCAGTGGATGTGCTTCAGGGTCAGGCTGAGATCGACCAACGTGCTGAGCCGCTCCTGCAGGATGTCGACCACCGTCGCGCCGTCCTCTGCGGACACACCGGGCGCAGTGAACGATGCGTTCCGGGTCGATGAGACCGCTCCGAGGTTGCGCTTGTTGGCGGTCCTCGACGTGGCGGTTGTGGCGCTCTTGTTGGCCATGACGTGTCCTTTGCCGCCCGGGATCCGGGCGTCTCTCAGGGGAATGAACTCCTTGAAGAGTGCCCCGACCAGGTCGTCACGAAACATTCTCGACCCGAGCGGGACGCGATGAGAGCAGCCCTCGGCCTAGACGAACTCGGTGAGGTCTTCCGGGCTGATCTGGCCGCGCAGCTGCTCGAGTCCGGCCTTGAGCAGACGCCCGACGTGGACCTGGCTGGTGCCGACGTGCTCGGCGATCTCGGCCTGGCTCATCTGCTCGAAGAAGCGGAGGTACAGGATCATCCGGCTGCGGCCGGGAAGTGTCTCCAGCAGCTGGCGGATGGCGGTGGCGTCGACAGCGCGCCCGAGCTCGCGATCGTCCTGGGCCAACCCGCGATGTGATTCCGGCGCCTGCTCGCCGCCGCGTGCCGGCGCATCGAGCGAGGACGTGCGGTACGCCGCGGAGGCCTCCATCGCTTCGAGCACCGTGTCCACGCTGAGCTGGAGGTGGTCGGCGATCTCGGCGACGCTGGGCGAATGACCGAGATCGTGTTGCAGCTGCTCGATCGCCTTGGTGATCAGCGGCTTCAGCTCCTTGGCGCTGCGCGGCACGCGCAGGCTCCACGTGTGATCGCGGAAGTAGCGGCGGACCTCGCCGACGACGGTCGGCATCGCGAACGAGACGAAGTTGGTGCCCATCTCCGGATCGAACCGGTCGGCGGCCTTGACCAGACCGAGCGACGCCACTTGGACGAGATCGTCGTAGGCCTCCCCGCGCTGGTCGAACCGGCGTGCGACGGTGCGCGCGATCCAGGCGTGCTCGACGATGATCTCGTCGCGCAGGCGTTCGTCACCGGTCTCTCGGAGCGTGCGGAAGCGCTCTCGGAGAGCGTCCTCGTCCGCGGGGGAATGTGCGGCGGTCATCGTGGCCACCGGCTCACGCCGACGCGGCGGACGTGGCCTGCGGGGCGAGGTGCTTGACGATCCGCAGCAGGATCCGATCATCGGTGGATGCGATGTGATGCTCGTCGGCGACGGCCTCCAGCACTGCGGTGGCGAGGGCGAGGTCGTTGCGGCCGAGGTTGGCGGTTCCCGACGGCGCGCTGGCCTCGACCGAGAACGCATCGGCGGTGGTCTCGAACCGGAGCGTGATCGCGGTGCGGTTGCCGCTCTGGATCAGCACGGTGATCATCTCGCTGACGGCGATCTTGATGTCGTCGATGTCGTCGACGCTCATGTCCGCCAAGGACGCGATCGAGCTGGCGGTCAGGCGGCCGACGCGCACCATGCTGGCGACGGGTGGCAGGACGAGCGTGACGGGTCCCGCATCAGCGGTCGAAGCGGTCACGCGGCAGGCTCCGGTTCGACGGTGAACTGCTCGGTGGTGCCCGTGATGCTGAGCAGGCGGAGCACGCCGACCGAGGGGTGGCGGAGCACGACGGACGTGCCGCGTGCTTCCGCGCGGCGGCTCGCGGCAAGCAGGCTGCGCAGCCCCGACGAGTCGATGAACTCCACGGCCGCGAGGTCGATCACGACGGGGTGCGCGTTCTCGACGCGCAGGATCGCCGTGTCCAGCAGCGGCCCTCCGGCGAGGTCGATGTCGCCTTCCGCGACGACCACGCCGTCCGGGTCGAGCAACACCCGGATCGACTCGTTCTTCCCGATCTCTTCCATGTCCTGGATCTCCAATGTGTTCCCATCTCGACATCGCGCACGACGCGCGCCAGCTGACCGTACCCCGGCGCACAACGCTCCGGCGCCCGTACCCACTGTGATCGAGGGACAAACCTAGAACTCGTGCAACACCGTGATCGGCGCCTGCCAAGATGTTTACGTGCACGACGCTCAGGGCATACAGTTTCGCGTGCACGAAATGTCGCCGGGCTCCGATTCCGAACGCCTGGTGCTTCCCGGGTACCTCGAGACGGCCGCCGAACGCGAGCATCGCAACCGGCCGACTCCCTGGTCGCAGGTTCCGTGGCGGACCATCGTCGGCACTGTCGGCGTCGTGCTGGCGACGTACATCGTGTGCGTGCTCATCCTCGCAACGGTCCGGATCATCGCGTGGGTCGCAGTGGCCGGGTTCTTCGCGATCGTGCTCGCTCCGCTGGTGCACCGCGTGCAGGGGCGGGTCGGTGACCGACGCACCGTTGCCACCGCCATCGTGGTCTTCTCGACCCTGCTCAGCCTGCTCGGAGTGATCGCGCTGTTCATCATCCCGGTGCGCACCCAGGCGATCAGCATCCTCACCGACCTGCCCGGCACCGTCAACGAAGCGGCGCAGGGCAAGGGCCCCGTCGGCAACCTGGTCAAGAAGCTGCACATCCAGTCGTTCGTCCGGGACAACCAGGCCAAGCTCGCCAGTGCAGCGAAGCGGCTCAACGACTCGGCGCTCGACACGGCCACGACCGTGCTGAGTGGTGCGCTTGCGTTCGTGACCATCACGCTGATCACCTTCCTCTTCCTGAGCCAGAGTGCGGCAATGGGTCGCGCGATGATCGGTGTGATCCCCGTTCGACGGCGCATTTCGGTCAAGCGCGTCGCGGTCGAGGCCGCAGGTGCGGTCAGCGGCTACGTGATCGGCAACCTCTTGGTCAGCCTCGTCGCCGGTGTCGCTGCCTTCGTCTGCCTCATGTCGCTCGGCATTGCGAACTCCATCGTGCTGGCGCTGTTCGTGGCCTTCGCCGACTTGATCCCGCTCGTCGGAGCCACCATCGGCGCCGCCGTCTGCGTGTTGGCGGCATTCCTCCACTCGCCGACTGCGGGCATCGTCTCGCTCATCTTCTTCGTGGTCTACCAACAGGTCGAGAACGGGCTGATCTATCCGTGGATCATGGCCCGCAAGGTCAACGTCAATCCGCTCGTGGTGCTGCTGAGCGTGCTGGTCGGCGTCGAGCTGTTCGGCATCCTGGGCGCGCTGTTGGCGGTGCCCGCCTCGGGGGCCCTCCAGGTCATCGTCAAGGCTGCTCGCCAGGAGTACAAGCGCGAGCAGCTGGTGCTGCCGGACAACGTCTCCCAACCACTCGACCTGCCGGTGCAGTGATGCATGCGCGGACGGCGCAAACGGATCTGACCCACGACGTGGAGGCGCCTCGCGTCGGTCGGCGGTTCGTCACGTCGGTGCTGTCCGGATGGGGCATTGCCTCGGCCGGCCTCGAGCACGCTCAGCTGCTCGTCAGTGAGTTGATCTCCAACGCCGTGCTGCATGGTTCCGGGCCCCTGCGCCTCCTGCTCGCCGAGGTCGACGATGGGCGCTCCGTGCGCATCGAGGTGTGCAATGGCGGCACCGGTCAGCCGCGGATGCGCCACGCCGAGCCCGATGAGCTGTCCGGTCGTGGTTTGCAACTGGTCGACCAGCTGTCGCGGGGTTGGGGCAGCTCCAACGTCGACGGCGAGACCAGCGTGTGGTTCGAGGTCCGGACGGACGCGTCGGCATGAACCTGGAGCGTGGTCGTCGCGACGAGTGAGCGACTGAGCTCCGGATGGGAACCGGGCCTCGACACCGCTGATCCCGGCGTGGGGCCAGCGGTATCCGGGCGCGACCGCGAACGTCAGGGCTGGGGACTGCCCAGCATGTTCGGTCGCAGCCTGCCCATCAGCATCGTTGCCGCGATCCTGGTCGTCGGGCTCGGCACGACGGTGGTGCTGTTCACGCAGGCCGAGCGCATTGCTGAGCGTCAGGAGGCCACGTTGGCGGGTCGCGCCAGTCGCGCCGTGCAGTCAGTGGTCGGCAACGTCGTGTCCTCCTTCGGCGGCGCGTCCGCAATCGTGGAGCCCGATGGCGGCGTCACCGAGGAGACGTTCGACAGCTACGCGTCGGGAGTGGTCGACACGACGTTGCTGCCGGTGCTTGCCTACGTCGAACAGCTCACATCCGCGCAGCGATCGGCGTTCGAGACCGAGATCGGCCACAGCGTGAACGCAGCGAGCGCGTCAGGGCTCGTCCCCAGCCCCGAGGCAGACAGGTACCTCGCCGTCCGCTACGTCTTCCCCGCAACTCCGACGTCGACCAAGGTGATCGGCTTCGACGTCTCGTCGGATCCCGTTCGCGCCGACGCAGCGGCGGCTGCGCTGGCGACGGGGGGCACGGAGTTCTCGGCGCCGATCACCTCGCAGCCGAGCGGCCAGATGGCGGTGTTCGCGATCAAGCCGGTGTTCCGGCCGGGCATGCCCCTGACCACCGAAGCCGAACGCAGCGCGGCCTTCGCCGGCTACATCTCCTCGCTCGTGCCGTCCTCGACGATGCTGGGCGCGATCGCAGCACAGCTGCCCGGCGCAGCGCGCATCAGCGTGACCGACGGCGGCCGGCAGCTGGCGGCCACGACCGACCTTCCACGCCACGGGCACCAGGTGGTGGTCACCGAATCCGGACGACCGTGGACGATCGTGATCGAGTACCACGAAGCCGATCTCCGCCCGGCGTGGCTGAGCCTGGCCGCGACCTTGCTGTTGGCCGCCGCCGTTGGCGTCTCGCTGTGGCGGAACCGCCGGCAGACGGCCGAGCTGCGCGCCGCCGCGCAGAGCGTGCGGCAGCTCGGCGATCTCAGCCGTCAGCTCGCCGTTGCCGACAGCCATGAGGCGGTGACCGATGTCGTGCTCCGCTCGGCCGGTGTACCCGTTCGGGCGGCCACCGTCACCGTTGCCTTCCCGTCCTCCGATGGCTCCGTGTTGCGGCTCACCCGGTCGGGTGTTCATGACGGCGGCGGCTCGGCCGGCGAGCCGGAGCAGCTCGATATCGTCACCTCAAACCCCTCGCTGGTGGCGGATGCGTGGAACACCATGACCGCGGTGGTGGTCAGCGACGAAGCGGGCTTTCGCGGTCTGTACGCAGATGGCGGGCAGGAGCGCGTCATGCGCCACGTCGGTTCGGCTGCAGCGCTGCCCCTGCGGCGTCCCGACGGCGAGATGCTGGGTGTCCTCGCGTGGGAATGGCCCACCATGAACCGGTTCGCTGACAGCACCCGCTCCACCTTGCAGGCGACCGCCGATCTCGTGCAGCAGAGCGTCCACCGCGCAGACCTGCACGAGCAACGCTGGAACTCCGCGTCCGCCCTGCTGGCGTTGAGCCAGCTCCTGTCGGTCGCGCGCACGACGCGCCAGATCGCGGACGCGGTGATCGGTGCCGGGCCTGCTGCTGCCGGTGCGGACCACGTGGCCGTCGGGTTCCTGAACGAGACGGGCACGGCCTTCGACCTCTACCACCCGGTCGGCAGGGAGATGACCAACCTCCCGATCACGTCGAACGGTCCACTCATGGCCGTGCTGCGACGCGGTCAGCCGCTGGAGTTCTACGACCGCCAGCAGATCGAGCAGTTCACCGAGCTCGCCGAGTTGGTCTCGGTCGACATGTCGCGCCTCGTGTGCATCCCGCTCGTCGACTCCGACGGGGACCTGCGCGGTGTGCTCGCGTTCGTCTTCCTCCATCGCTCGGCGAAGCGGCCCGAGCCCGATGCCGGGCGCCTCGCCACGATCGCCGATGTCACCGCGCAGACCGTCGAGCGGGCGATGCTCTACATCCACGAGCACGAGCTGGTCGTCAACCTGCAGCGCCAGACACTGGCCGACCTCCCCGACGTCGAGGGGCTCGACATCGCTGCTCGCTACCTGCCGTCGTCGACGACCTTGGGCCTGGGTGGCGACTGGTACGACGTGTACGTCCTGGACGACGGCCGGATCGGTGCGGTGATCGGTGACGTGTCGGGACACGGCATCGACGCGATCGCCGACATGACCGAGTTCCGCACGACGATCTCGACGCTGCTGCGCACGATGCCGGAGCTCGGCCTGATCTCGTCGGTGTCCTCCTCGCTCCTGCGCGACGGCGCGAATGACGATGTTCGTTTCGCCACGGCGGGGCTGATGATCATCGACCGGTCGGAGGGCACGTTGGCCTACGTGCGTGCCGGTCACCCGCCGATGTTCCTGCGCCAGCCCGACGGCGAGATCGTCGTCCTCGAGGCCGGGGGTGGCGGCCCGATCGGAATGGCGCGCGAGTCGATCGTGGTCCAGTCCGTCGACCTCGTGCCGGGCGCCGTCCTCGTCGCCTACACGGATGGGTTGGTGGAGCGACGCGAGGAATCGATCGACGACGGGCTGGCCCGGCTCGGCGCCGCGCTCCGCGAGTGCGGCGGCTACGACGCCGAACAGGTCGCCGACCACCTCGTCGAGCGTTGCCTCGGCTCACGCCAGACCGCGGACGACACCGCACTGCTCGTGATCGTGATCGGCCAGCGAGTGGCCCGATCGACGGCGGCGACCTGATGGCCGACATGCCGGGCGAGAAGCTGGCGGATTACCAACGGATGCGCGACTTCTCGGCGACGCCCGAACCAGAGGGCCACGTCTTCGAGAACACCTCCGGCCGACTGCGGTTCGTCGTGCAGCGGCACCGGGCGACGCGGCTGCACTACGACCTCCGCCTCGAGATCGACGGCGTGCTCGTCAGCTGGGCGGTGCCGAAGGGACCGAGCATGGACCCGAAGCGAAAGGCGCTCGCGGTCAAGGTCGAGGACCATCCGTATGCGTACGGATGGTTCGAGGGCAACATCGGCAGCGGTTACGGCAAGGGCGACGTGGTCCTGTGGGACGACGGCTGGTGGGAGCCGGACCCCGCGTATCCGGAGAGCGCAGATCCGGCCAAAGCCGTTGCTGCCGGCGAGTTGAAGTTCGTGCTGCACGGGCACAAGCTGCGCGGGCGGTACGTCATCGTCCACACCGGCGGCCGGGCGAAGGCGGGCCGCGCGGCGAGCAAAAGCGACGACGACCAGTGGTTGCTGATCCACAAGAACGATGCCGACGCGGTCGACGGCTGGGACCCGGAAGACCATCCGCACTCGGTGCTGAGCAACCGCACCAACCCGGACATCGTCGATGGCAGACCCGGCCGCTGGACGGCGCCGACCAAGGCGGAG
>JAOBWO010000220.1 GCA_025463415.1 Acidimicrobiales bacterium
CCAGCTCTCCGGGATCGAGGACATCGATCCGGCGACCGCGTTCGTCACCGAGAAGCAGCAGGAGAACGCCTACCAGGCCGCCCTGCAGGTGACCGCGAAGATCCTGCCGCCCTCGCTGCTCGACTACCTGCACTGAGCCGGCTGCAGCGCTGCCGGCTGCAGCGATCCCGCTGCAGCCGAGCCTGATCAGCCGGGCTGGTCAGTCGCGGAGCAACCCGGCAGGATCGGGCGTTTCCGTCACCGAACCATCACCGCTCGAGGTGTCCGGGCCGGCCTCGCGGACGCGCAGGTCGGCGTCGACGAAGACCCGGTTGACCCGGCCGGCGGCGAACCACACCACGCAGGCCGCGCCGAAGCTGCGACCCATCGCGAGGTCGATGTGCTGGCCGCTGGTGGCGGCGTCGATCAGGGTGTGACCCGTCAGGCAGCCGGACACGACGACTGCCAGGGGAAGGCGCCAGACGGCGATCGGACCCGGCGCCCGGGCGGCTCGGGCCGCCTTCTTGGCCTTGCTCACGCCGTCACCTGCCGGTTGTCGTTCCACTCGGCCTGGACTTCGACCTCGGCACCATTGCTGCTGCGCATCGCGACGCGCACACGGAGCTTCCCGGTCTCGTGGTGCTGGGTGATCGTGTCGATGATCTGCTCCGTGGCGACGACCACCAGCTCGACCTGGCGACGCGTCGGCGCGGCGTTCGCGCGTACGGTCGGAGCCCCTGCAGATGCGCGCAGCGACGCGAAGGCGGCCTCGAGGCGCTCGATCTTCGAATCGCCGGGAGCCCGGACGTCATCGATCTCCGTGGTCGGGACCACCGCCGGCGGGATCGCCTGAGCGACCGGCACGGTGGTGGGCATCGTGACGGGCATCGTGATGCGCTCGGCGATCGGCGCAGCGACGGGTTCCACCATCGGCAGGCTCGCTGCAGCCGCGAATGCGGCGAGGGGCCGCGCCGAGCCGGTCGTCGGGTACGACGTCGGATGCTCCGGCGTGAACGTGTCGACCACGTCGGCCGACTGCTGCATCGGCACGGCTGTCTGCTCGTCGGCGATGCGCAGAGCCTGTGCGAAGCCGGGTGCCATCGACATTTCGATTCGAGCCGGAGCGTCGATCTCGCTCGGTTCGTCACGTTCTCTTGCGGCGGCCTCGTCGACGATTCGGCTGAGCGCTTCCTCGACGGTCTCGTCCTCGAGCACGACGCTGATCTCGACGCCGAGATCAGCCGCGAAGAACCCGGCGATCCCTCCCCGGCGCACGTGATTGGCGGAGACGACCCGCGCCCGCGCCCCGAGCGATCGCTCTGCCTGCTCGATCGCCTCGTCCAGCGTCGCTGCTCGGAAGCGGAGTGGATCGTGGTCAGTTGCTGGTTGCGTACGCATGGCGCTCCTGGTTGTTCGGGTCAGTTGGTTGGTCGTTGACACGGGCGGTCATGTCCACGTTGCCGATCACTTCGATCTCGAGGTGGTCGCCGATCTCGGCGTACGACACGACGGGAAGTCCCGGCACCAGCGCCTTGACCAGCCCCGCGAGCGCGGGGCGGACCGGCCCCGACGCGACGAGCACCGGCGGCGTGTTCCGCGCGTTCATCTCGTTCGAGCGGGCGGTGAGCTGGCGAGCGAGCTCGTCGCTCTCGGCGGGCAGGAGCTCGAGCTGGGTGACGCCATCGATCGAGCGCAGCCCGGTGAGCAGACGCGACTCGGTGGTGGGGGCCAGGGTCAGAACGTACAACCGTCCGTCGACCGCAAGTGCGGAGGTGATCGCTGCCCCGAGCTCGCTGCGTGCGGCTTCGACCAGCGCCTCGGTGGTGTGCTGGACACGGGCGCGTTCGCCGACGGCCTCGAGGATCCGGACCAGGTCGCGGATCGGGATGCCGTCGCTGAGCAGAGCCGCCAGCACGCGCTGCACCTCGCCGGTGGTGACACCGGCGGTCGTGAGATCGTCGACCACCTGAGGATCCGATGCCCGGACCCCGTCGAGCAACATCTTCACATCGGTGCGTCCGAGCAGGCGTCCCGCGCGCCGACGGACGACCTCGGCGAGGTGGGTGACGATCAGCGTCGAACGATCGACGACGGTGTTCCCGGCGATCTCGGCCTGGACCCGGAACTCGACCGGCACCCACCTCGCGGCGAGGCCGAACACGGGCTCGCGCACGTCGTCGCCCGGCAGCCCGGACAACGCATCTCCGATCACGAGCACCCGTCCGGTCATCGCCAGGCCGCGTCCCACCTCGACTCCGTGGACCTTGATGACGTACGTGCTCGTCGGCAGGTTCGACGAGTCCCTCGTCCGCACCGACGGCATCACGTAGCCCAGCTCGCCGGCGAGCTTCTTGCGCAGCGCCGAGACGCGGTCGAGCAAGTCGCCTCCGGCGGTGTCGTCGACGAGCTCGATCAGGTTGTAGGCGATGTCCAGCTCCAGCGGCTCGGTGCGCGCGTCGATGGCCAGTTGCTGAGGCGAGACCGGCAGCTGCACATCTCCTGCGCCGATCGCGGTCGGCGCGTCGGTGACCGGCACCGCGCTCGACAGTCGTCCGCCGATCAGCAGGAGCGAGACGCCGATGACGAGGAACGGGATCTTGGGCAGCCCGGGGATCACGCCCATCAGCAGCACGACCAGACCGGCCGCCCGGATCGCCTGGCGCTGGTGACCGAACTGACCGAACACGTCCGAGCCGAGGTCACCGTCGCCGGCGGAACGCGTCACGATCAGACCGGCCGAGATCGAGACGAGGAGGGCCGGGATCATCGTCACGAGCCCGTCGCCGACGGTCAACAGTGAGTACGTGGAGATCGCCTCGCTGATCGGCATCCCACGTTGCACGACACCGATCAGGAAGCCGCCGATCAGGTTGACCATCGTGATCACGAGACCGGCGATCGCGTCGCCCTTCACGAACTTCGATGCACCGTCCATCGCACCGTAGAAGTCGGCCTCGTCGCTCACTTCCTTGCGTCGGCGCCGTGCGTCTTCATCACCGATCACACCCGCGTTGAGGTCTGCGTCGATCGCCATCTGCTTGCCCGGCATGGCATCGAGGGTGAACCGCGCTGTCACCTCGGCGACGCGACCGGAACCGTTCGAGATGACCACGAACTGGACGAGGCTGAGGATCAAGAAGATGACCAGACCGACGATCAGGCTGCCGCCGACGACGACCGAACCGAACGTCCCGATCACGTCACCCGCGTGCCCCTTCGATAGCACAGCACGCGCCGTCGCGACGTTGAGGCCGAGCCGGAACAGGGTGACGACGAGGAGCAACGAGGGAAAGGAGCTGAAGTCCAGAGCGCGCCGCACGTTCATCGAGACGAGCAGGATCAGCACGGCGATCGACAGGTTCATCACGATCAGGAGGTCGAGGACGGCCGTCGGCAACGGCAGCACCATGACGGCCACGACGAGCACGACGGCACCGGGCAGCATCACTTGGCCGATTCGACTCTTGTTGCGCAATTGCATCCTCCGTCAGGCGGTCCGGCCTCCGTGCGTGAACGCGGAGCCACCGGACGATCGGCAACTGTTCGCAGGAAGCGATGCTTGTCGAGCAGGTCGGACGGCCGTCGACAGGTCGATACGGGCAGGAGCACCATGGAGTTCGAGACCAAGCGGTTCGGTACGGTGACCCTCGAGGACGCGGACACGTTCGCAGTCCCCAACGGCATCCCCGGGTTCCCTCAGCTCCGACGCGTTGCGCTGCTCGGCGCGGCCGGGGCGCTCGATGACGACGATGTGAGCTCCGACGACGAGCCGATCCTGTTCTGGATGCAGGACATCGATGACGGTTGCCTGGCGTTCCTGTGCATCGTCCCCTGGGACGTGTTCCCCGGCTACGACGTCGAGTTCGACGAGCACGAGATGGGGATCCACGGCGACGTTCGAGTGCTCAACCTGGTCACGGTCCATCGCACCGGAGATCAGCCCGAGCAGATGACGGCCAACCTCCGCGCGCCGCTGCTCGTCGATGTGAGCCGGCGTCGCATCCAACAGATCATCCTCCCCGATTCCCGTTGGCCGATCGGTGCCCCGATCACCACGGCACACACGTCGGGCGCGCTCTGATGTTGGTCCTCACCCGCCGCAACGGTGAGAGCATCCGGATCGGTGACGACATCGTCATCACGATCCTCGAGGCCACTCGCGACCAAGTGCGCATCGGCATACGCGCTCCCCGCTCCGTCGGCGTGCATCGCGAGGAGGTCTTCCAGGAGATCCTCGATTCGAACCGCGCGGCGGGCAGCGACGACACGTCGAGTGAGCCGACACAGGGGCTCGTCGTCCGACTCCCGCGTCGCCTCAACATCGCTCGTCTCGAGGCGGCGGACCCGTCCGACGCTGTCACGCACTGACGGCACTCAGGGTCGCACCCACACCGCGCCCGCTGAGGTGCGCTGCGACAACTGGTCATCGGTGCAGCCCAAGTGCCCTCGAGGCGCGGGTCGCGCGTCACCCCGGAGTTCACCCCGGCGGCGTCACGAGCTTGCGACGGTGGATCCTGCTCGGCACCGCGTCGAGGAGCCCGGACGCGACGTCGTAGTGACGCGGCAGCGGCAGCGCGGAGGCTGCCAGGACTCCACCACGGAGACGGCGCACGAATGCCAACACCTTGGCCACCGCCTCGTAGAGCACATAGGGGATCTCCTCGCCGACGTCGCACGAGCGCCACAGGGCGCGCGCCAGCGGCTTTGATTCGACGATCGGGACTCCGGCAGCGTGAGCACGCTCGCGGATCTTGGCTGCCAACGCATCCACGCCGGCAGCGACGATCCTCGGCGCACCGCCCGCGCCGACGTCGTAACGGATCGCGATCGCGATGTGGGTCGGATTGGTGACGACGACGCTGGCCGAACCGATGCTGGCCATCATCCGGTTCGTGGCGAGCGCGTTCTGCAGCGCTCGCATGCGTTGCTTCACCTGCGGATCGCCCTCGCTGCCGCGCATCTCCTCACGAACCTCCTGCTTGGTCATCTTGAGGTCCTTGGCATGGTTGCGACGTTGGTAGCCGAAGTCGATGACGGCGATGACCAGCACCACCCAGCAGACGCCCCGGATCATCGCCACCAATTCGGCTGCCGAAGCCGACAAGCCCGACCCGAGCGCGACACGACCGTGATCCGTAAGGCGGGCCGCGATCGCAGAGACGTGCGGCTGGGCGACCTTGGCGATGGCGACGCTCTTGAACAGCTGCTTCAGCGTCTCCCAGACCGACCGGGTGGAGACCAGCTTCTTCAGCCCCTGCATCGGGTTCACCCGTTTGAAGTCCGGCTTCAGCGGATGCAGGGTGAGCACCAGTCCGGTCTGCGCGAAGTGGGTCACGATGCCGACGAGCATGCACACCAGCAGGATCGGCAACATCGCGTCGAGCCCGCCGCGCAGCGCAGTGCCGAGCGCCGGCACGACATCGCGCGCGTCGGGTCGGCTGGCCATCCCGCCCACCGCGAACATCGCCTTCGTCACCACGGACTGCACCGCGCGGATCGTGCTCGGCACGGCATAGGTGCACGCGAGGAGCGTCGCCCATCCGGAGAGGTCGGCAGACTTCGGCCGCTCCCCTGTCTTGCGGGACTCCTTCCGCTTCTTCGCTGTGGGCGCCTCTGTCCTGCCCTCGCGCGACGCCATGGTTCAGCGCCTGAAGATCTGGCCGGCGGCCTGCAGCGCCCGTCCGAGCAGGGACTGCGTTGTTTCCGGCAGCATCACGAACGTCGCCCCGAGCAGAGCGAACGCGATCATCGTCTTCAGCGCGAAGCCGATGACGAGGATGTTCAGTTGCGGAGCGGCCTTGCCGAGCAGACCCAGCGCGACCTCGGTGCAGAACAGCGCAGTGAGCACGGGCAGCGCGATCTCGATCGATGCCGCGAGGGACACTCCGAGCATCCTCGCCAGGCCGCCGGCGAGAGCGCCGGTGTCGACTCTGCCGAGCGGTGCGAAGCGGACCGATTCGACGAAGGCGCGCACGACGAGGATGTGGCCGTTGATCGCGAACAGGATCGCGATGCCGACGAGTTGCTGGAACCGTCCGATCGGAGCCGCCATGTTGCCCGACATCGGATCGATGATCCCGCCGAGCGAGAAGCCGACCTGGAGGTCGAGCAGCTCGCCTGCCGCCTGGATCGCGGCAAACAGGACGAAGACGAACGCGCCGAGCGCGAGACCGGCGAGGATCTGCGAGAACAGCGCGCCGACGAGGCCCACCGAGGAGAGGTCACCGACGGTCGGACCCACGGTGCGGGCCAGGGCGAACGCCATCGCGACGGCGAAGCCCCCGCGGATGCGCTTCGGGATCAACGGCGAGTTGAACGGCGGGCACAGCAGGACCCATGCCGTGGCCCGGACGAGGACGAGGCAGAACCCGACAAGGGTCTGGGGATCGACGGGGAACTGCACCGAGACGTCAGCCGTTCAACAGCGCCGGGACGCTCGCGATCAGCTGGTGGCCATAGGACACGAGCGTCGCCAGCATCCAGTTGCCGCCGACGGCGATCACGATCGCAGAGCCGATGAGCTTCGGCACGAAGGTGAGCGTCGGCTCCTGGAGCTGGGTGATCGACTGCAGCAGGCCGATCACGATGCCGATCGCGAGGACCACGAGGAGGAAGGGGCCGGCCACCTTCGCACACACCACCAGCGCGCCGGTGCCGATGTCGAGTGCCTGCTGGCTGTTCACGCAGTGTGCCCGGTCACTTGTACGACGTCAGCAGCATGCCGACGATGAGCATCCAGCCGTCGAGCATCACGAAGAGCAGGAGCTTGAACGGCAACGAGACGAACGAGGGTGGGAGCATCATCATCCCCAGTCCCATCAGCACCGCGGACACCACCAGGTCGATGATCAGGAACGGGATGAAGATCACGAACCCGATGATGAACGAGCTCTTCAGCTCCGACAGCACGAACGCAGGGATCAGCGCGTTCATCGGCACCTTCTCGCGGGCGACGGGAGTTGCGGTCTTCGACGCATCGAGGAACAGGCCGAGCTCGTCTTCACGAGTGTGCTTGAGCAAGAAGGTCCGCAGCGGCGTCTCGGCCTTGACGAGTGCTTCCGATGTCGTGATCTTGCCGGCGAGGAGCGGATCGAGCGCTTCGGTCTTCATCTGGCCGAGCGTCGGGCCCATCACGAAGAGGGTGAGGAACACGCTGAGCCCGACGATCACCTGTTGGGGTGGGATCGACGGGATGCCCAGCGCGTTGCGCGTCAACGAGAGCACGATCACGATCCGCGTGAACGAGGTGCACAGCACGAGCAGGCTCGGCGCCACCGAGACCACGGTGAGCAACAGGATGATGACCACCGAGTTGGACGAGTCCTTCGATCCGGTTCCCGGCAACGACAGGTTGATGTTCGCGTTCGATCCCGAACCGGTGCCGGTGTTCGCGTTGCCAGTGCTGGGACTCGTGGCCACGGTGCTGCCGCCGTCGGGCAGTTGCGCGGGCACACCGCCGATGCTCGGAACATCGATCGGGGGGATCGAATCGATCGGGGCGGGCGGCGTCGGCGTGCCGGCCGACGGGGCCACGGCGTGCGCGCTCGGGCGTGCGCTGTCGCCGGCCGCGGAGACCGAGCCAGATCCGCAGAGCGCCCAGACGAAGGCGGCGACGATCCCCGCAAGTGCGGCGCGACCGGTCAACCGGGCGAGGATGCGGCCCGGGTGGGCATGGAGGATGCGCTCAGACACGCCGAGCCGTCACTTCACGCAATGCTTCGAGCAAGGTCGGCCGGACACGTCCCGGCGTCACACCCGCTCCCACCGCTGCTCGCGTCACCGGGATCAGCTCCTCGTCCGGTTCGACCGACGAGGTCCACGTCTCGAGGTCGGTCTCGGCGAGGACGCTCGGGGGCGCCTGTTCCGACGTACCGACCATGAACACCCGACCGGCGAACTGCACGGCGACGACGGTGGTCGTTCGCGACAGCCCCTGACGGCCGACGATCTTCAGGCCGGGCTTGGCCGCTGCGCCGCGACGGCTTCCGCTCGACGCAGTCCCGGCTGCTCCTCGCACTGCCGAGGTGAGGGTGCGCCGCGATCGGCGGACAGCCGGACGCGTGGTGAACGACGCGCCCTGACGGCGCTTGACCACGCGGTAGGCCACGTACACGAGGCCCAGGACGACGACGAGCGAGATCACCATTCGTTCGACGAGGTCGCCGAAGTTGACGGTGCTCATCGCCGGCGGTCGCCGATCGGTGCGATCTCGGTGATCCGGATGCCGAACTCCTCGTCGATGACGACGACTTCGCCCGCCGCGATCCGTCGCCCGTTGACGAGCAGATCGATGGGCGAGCCCGCGGCGCGGTCGATCTCGACGACCATCCCGGGGCTGAGCCCGAGGAGGTCGCGCACGGCCATGGTGGTGCGTCCCAGCTCCGCCGTCACGACGAGCTCGACGTCGTTGAGCACGGTCAGGGTGGCGAGCGGGTGCAGACCCGCACCTTCGAACGCGTCGTCGAACGATGCCGGTTCGAAGTCCTGCGCGCTCACCGGCGGAGCCGCGATCGGCAGGGTGAGACCGGCGAGCGAGGTGAGCACGCCGGCGTCCAGGATCTCCACGATGACCGTCGGGCGTCGCACGGAGGCGGGGCCGATCGAACCTGGCTCGAGACGAGCCATCAGCGCCTCGGCGACGCCGGCCATCGCGGAACGGAACGCCGCGTCGAGGACCGCTGCGTCGGCGAGGAGCCGCTCGGCGACGACGTCGTTGACGCCCAGCACGAACTGGCCCTCGGCATCACCGGAGAGCTCGCTGCACAGCGTGACGTCGCCGTCGTCGATCGACCAGTCGTCGCCGATGCGGACCTCGTCGCCGAGACCGAGCGAGCTTGCCAGCGCGAGGGCTGCGTTCTCAGCGGCACTGATGAGGTCGGTCTGTTGAAAGGCTCCGTCGGTCACACTCACTCCTGCATCTGCTCAGCCTGTCTGGCCGAACACGACGGTGCCGGGAAAGGCTCAGCTGTAAAGGAGGTCAGGGCGGTGTTGCAGCCGGAGGCAGGGAGTAGCTCGTCGGCCGTCGGTCCTGCGACCGCACGTCTGCCGGACCGGCGATCTGCACGGCGAGGCGGCGGTTGCGTCGTCCGATCCGCGCATCGAACGTGGGGACGCCATCCACCGTGAGCGTCAGGACCTGGTCGATGCGATGGCTCAGGGGAACGATGTCACCGACCTGCAGACGAAGGATCTCGCTCGCCTTCATCTCGACCGGACGGAACTCGGCCGAGACGGTCACCGGGGTCTCGGTCAGGTGGTACGTGAGCTGGGCCCGGTTCTCTGCCGCGTTCACCTGGGACTGGTTGGCGTACAACGATGTCGCCGAGAGTGCCTCCAGGTGCGGCTGCAGGCTGGAGAACGGGATGCACAGCGTCGCGATGCCTGCGATGGCATCGATGCGAACCTCGAACGAGACGATGATCACCATGTCGGTCGGCGCCGCGAGCTGCGCGAACTGCGGGTTGGATTCCTGGCCGACGATCTTCGGCTCGGTCGCGACCACTGGCTCGAGTGCATAGCGCAGCTCCGGCAGGGCGCGTTCGATGATTGCGCGCATCAACGACAGCTCCAGCTCTGTCAACGGGCGAGCCGGCTGGGCACTGTCGCCGGACCCGCCGAGCAGCAGCTCCACGGCGCAGAACGCGACGTTGAGTGGGAGCTGCAGCACGGCGGCGCCCGAGAGCGGCGCGAGGCTGAGGAGGGTGAGCAGCGTCGGGTTGGGCAGATCGCGCACGTACTCGTCGTACGTCTGCTGCTCGATCGACTGGATGGTCACCGGCGTCACGCTGCGCAGCTGTGCCGCCAGCATCGTCGAGAAGCCCCTCGCAAAGGTCTCCTGCACGATCTGGATCGTGCGCACGTGCTCGCGGGACAACTTGCTCTGCCGGCGGAAGTCGAAGGGCAGCGGCTCTGACCGTCGCCGCCGCTGACCCGCGCGTGAGCGTGGGCTGTGCACGATGTTCGATGTGTTGGATGACGTGGACATGGGGCCTCGTTGACGTTGCTGGGGCGGTGCGCTGACGAACAGTGATGACGACTCGGGACGGGTCAGTGCTTGAGGTTGACGACCTCTTGGAGCACCTCATCGGCAGTCGTGATGACGCGAGCGTTGCCCTGGAATCCACGCTGGGCGACGATCAACCGGGTGAACTCTTCGGCGAGGTCGACGTTGGACATCTCCAAGGTGCCGGCCGACAACGAACCGCGCCCGCCTTGCCCGCCGACGCCGATCTGAGCAAGCCCGGAGTTGGCGGTCTGGGTCCAGGACCCACCGGAGCGGGCGAGGCCGCCGGGGTTGGTGAACACCGCGAGCGCGACCTGGCCGATCGACTTGGCCCGGCCGTTGGAGTAGTTGCCGACGATCACGCCGTCCTGACCGATGCTGTACGACTGCATGGTTCCAGCCGCCGCGCCGTTCTGGTCGGTGACCGTCAGTGTGGACGTCCCCGAGTACTGGGTGACCCGGCCCGCTGTCGAGGCGCCGCCGAGATCGAGGGAGATCGCCCCGGGCATGCCGGCGACGATGCCGCCGGCGATGTTGACGTTGCGGTCGGCGGGCGCGGTGAGCTCGCCGGCGTTGTCGAAGTCCAGCACGTTGTCCGTCAGCGCCACGGCGGTCGCCGGGTTCCCGGTCGTCGCGGTGACGGTCCAGCGGTTCGCGACGAGCAGGTCCTTGGTGAAGGTCAGGTTGATCGCGACGGGCGTGCCCTGCGAGTCGAATGCCGCCACGGACTGGCTGACGACGGCGCCTGGTGCGGCATCTGCTGCGAGGTTCCCACCGAGGTTCGCGCTCGTCGTCTGGATCGGGGCGAGCAGGTCACCGACGTGGATCTTGACCGCGGAGATCGGCTGGTTGGTGTCGATCACGCCCGCAGCGTTGGCCTGCCAACCCTGGACGAGTCCGCCATCGGCAGTCGTCAGGCTGCCCGTCGCGTCCGGGTTGAACGAGCCGGCGCGGGTGAAGTTCTGCTGACCATTGGTGTTGACGACGAAGAAGCCGTCGCCCTGGATCGCGAGGTCGCTGCTGCGGCCGGTGTTCTCCAAAGACCCTTGGGTGAACGACTGGACCGTGCCCGCGAGCCGCGAGCCGAGGCCGATCTGCGCCGGGTTCGTTCCGCCGAGGGAAGTCGTCGGAGCGCCCGCTCCGTTGAGGGTCTGGGTGAGCAGATCGGAGAAGACCGGCATCGAGCTCTTGAACCCGACGGTCGACACGTTGGCGATGTCGTTGCCGACGACGTCGAGCATGAGCTGATGGTTGCGGAGGCCCGAGAGGGCACTGGACATGGCGCGGATCATTGGTGGAGCTCCTGGAGTTGGGGGTGGGATGGCTGGGGATCGAGGCTCAGCTGGCCGGAGCTCAGCTGCGCAGGACTCAGTGGGTCGGCGCTGACATCGACAGAGGTCGCGTCGACAGACGTCGTGGCGACGGACGTCGTGTCGATCGTCGAGGCGTCCACCGCTGCAGTCGCCGCAGCGACCGCGGCAGCTGCCGCTGCGCTGCCCGCGGCGTCGGACGAGGCGGGACTGGTGAAGGCGGTCGTCGCCGACGCGGGAGTGGTCTGCGGGGCGTCGCTCGAGGCAGGCACGACCGGGGCTGCAGCCGGAGCGATGCCGGTGACGGCAGCGATCGGCACGTCCCACTCGCCCGCGGTGAGCACCATCGAGCCGTTGACGAGGCGAGCCGACGTGACCGTGTCGGTCACGGCCGTGCCGTCGGAGCCCGTGAAGGTGACGGACTTGCCGATCAGGGATCCGCCGAGCATCAGCTGATCGTTCAGCGTCGAGCCCGACAGGGTCTTGGAGATCTCATCGAGCTTGTCGACCACGCTCAGCTCGGCCGATTGAGACACCATCTGCGAGGCGTCCATCGGCTTGCTCGGGTCCTGGTACCGCAGTTGGGCGACGAGCAGCTTCAAGAACGCCTGGCGGTCGAGCGTCGTGTTCGAGGTGGGCGTGGAGGACGTCGGGCTGCTCGCAGCGCGCGCAGGAGCCTGGTACGTGCTCGCGATCGGGTTGATGGTCATGAGTGCTTCCTTGTGGGATCAGAGCAGGAGGTCGAGACGACTGGTCGATGCGGCACCGGTGACGCGGCGGAGCGACGCGCCGCCGGCCGCTTCGGCGACGGGCGCCGCAGAGCCCGGTGCGTCGTCGGCGTGCGCTGCGGAGGAACGACCGCCGGGGTCGCGGTCGCTCGCCCGGCCGCTCACCGAGCCGTTGACGTCGAACGAGGCGAGGTCGAGCCCCGCCGACCGCATGTCGCGCTTGAGGTCGAGAGATCGGTCGAGCAGCGCGGAGCGGACGCGCACGTCCGTCGCGGTCATCGAGACGTGCAGCTGCCCGGCGACGGAAGTCGCCCTGAGCCGCAAGGGGCCGAGCCCCTCGCCGCCGAGGTCGACATCGAGGTGCATCGGGCCGGTGTGCGTCGCTGTCGCGCGGTCAGGGACGGTCTCCGCGTGTGCCAGCGGTGTGGTGCCTCGGCCGGACGGATCAGCGAGCGTCGACGACGCTGTGGAGCTGCGGACCGGATCGTGGCCGACCACCGTCGGCGCCGGCGAAGTCGCCGCGCCGTCGACCTTCGAGGTGTCCGCGCCGCGCCGCGAGGCGCCGGCACCAGAGGCAGCGGCAGGTGCCGATGCCGATGCCGACGCGGGGGTTGCGGTGAGCAACGTGGACGAAGCCGTCGATGACGACACCGGTCGAGCCGGACCGGCGGAGGATGGCGCGCCGTTGGGCCTTGCAGCCGAGCGCATCCCGCCGGCAAGCGCATCGGTGGTGCGGCCGCTCGATAGCTCGTCCGGCGTAGCAGCACCAACCGTGGGATCGGGAACGGCCGGCTCGGCGGCCGCGGCTGCATCGATTGCCGGCATCGCAGCGGGTTCGGTTGCTGCCTGCTCGAGCCCGCTCACCGAGGGAGGCTGCGGCGCAGAGGCCATCCCTGGGTCCTGAGATGTTGTCGTCGCTTCGGTGATCGCGCCGGTCGATCCCGCTGTTGCCACGTGCGTGTCATCCGCGGCGGAGCCAGGCGCCACCTGATCGGCAATCGCGGCCGCTCCGAGCTCCGCCGCGAGCGCTGGATCGACGTTGGTACCGGCGACGAGCGTGAGGGCCGCTGCGGATTGGGGAACATCGGACCCGTCGACGACATCGGTCGTCCCACCGGCCACCCGGTCCGCGGCCCCACTGCCGAGCAGACCGGGCCCACCGTCGAGGGCCGCTCGTTGCGGCAGCACCGACAGTGCAGCCAGCGCAGCGATCGCAGCTGCATCGTCGACCGGCTTCGCCGTCTTGTGTGGCTCGTCGGTCTGGTCGTCGTCGGGACTGCCCGTGGCGACGGGACTCGCGACGTCTGCGGGGGGCACTCCGTCGAGGCAGTCCTGGAAGGTGACGGGAGCAGATGCCGAGGACGCGTTCGTCTGGCGGATGGTCGACGGGGCAGCGGGAAGGGACACATCGATCGACGGGGTCACGACGCACCTCTTCCGAACCGGATGAGGACGAGATCGTCGATCTCGTTGGCGGCCTTCCGCACGGCTTCGTCGCGAGCCGCCTGGGCGGCACGCTCGCTGAGCCGCACCAGACCCTCGACGCGTCGAGCCGCGACGGACCAGCTCTGGAGCGCTCCGCCGACCTCGGCCTCCGCATGACGTGTGCACGCCCGCTGGGTCTCCGCTGCCAGCATCCCGGCATCGACCACCGAGCGAACAGCAACGAGATCCGCCGCCGACCGTGCTGCACGGTCGCGCTCGATCCGCTCGTCGAGCATCCGCCAGGTCGACCGTTCGGCTTCGTCGGCGGTGCGATGCACGGAGCGGCTGCGCGCCAGCTCGCCACGCGCCGAGCGCTCCTGCAGCTCGCGGATGCGCAGCACTGAGTGCAGCCGGTCGCGGTTCATCGCGACCCCAGCAAGCGCCCGAGGCGATCGAAGGCGACGTCGGCCGGGCAGCGGTCCGTGACGCTCTGACGCAGGAAGCCCTCGATCGGCTCGCGGAGCGCGACCGCACGGTCCACCAGCGGATTGGTGCCGGACACGTAGGCACCGATCTCGATCAGGTCCTTGGCCTCCGCCTCGGCCGACAGCAGCCGGCGGAGATCCGAGCTCAGTGCACGCTGCTCGGCGGTGGTGACCGCTGACGCGACGCGTGAGACGGACGACAGCACGTCGATCGCCGGATAGTGGTTGGCGTGGGCGAGGCGGCGAGACAGCACGACGTGTCCGTCGAGGATCGAGCGCACCGCGTCCGAGATCGGCTCGTTGTGGTCGTCGCCGTCGACGAGCACGGTGTACAGGCCGGTGATCGAACCGACCTCAGCAGTGCCGGCACGTTCGAGCAGCCGGGGCAGCAGCGAGAACACGCTCGGCGGATAGCCACGACTCGTCGGTGGCTCGCCGGCGGACAGGCCGATCTCACGCTGAGCCATGCAGAAGCGGGTGATCGAGTCCATCATCAGCATCACGTCGTTGCCGAGGTCGCGGAAGTACTCGGCGATCCGGGTGGCCACGAACGCGGCGCGGAAGCGGACGAGCGCCGGGGAGTCCGACGTCGCGACGATCAGCACCGACCGGGCGAGTCCCTCCGGCCCGAGGTCGGCCTCGACGAACTCACGAACCTCGCGACCGCGCTCGCCGATCAGCGCAACGACGTTGACGTCTGCTGCCGTGTTGCGCGCGACCATGCCGAGCAGGGTCGACTTGCCGACACCGGAGCCGGCGAACACTCCGACGCGCTGACCGCGTCCTGCGGGGATCACGGTGTCCCAGGCGCGGATGCCGAGTGACATCGGCGTGTCGATCCGGGCCCGCTTCATCGGGTGTGGCGGCTCACCGTGCAGCTCGACCTCGTGCAGATCCATGATCGGGCCGAGGTCGTCGAGCGGGTTGCCCAGGGCATCGATCACTCGGCCGAGCAGTTGCGGCCCGACCCACACCGATGCGGGTCGCTCGGTGCCGCTGACCCGTGCGCCGATGCGCAGACCGCGCACGTCGCCGAGTGGCATGCACGTGACGCCACCGTCACCGACCGCCACGACCTCACCGGTCAGGCGGTTGGCGGGATCGAGCACGTGCACCGTCGCTCCGATGGGGAGCTCGAGCCCGACGACGTCGAACCGCAGGCCGAGAACCCGGCTGATGGTGCCCGTCATCGCGGGCCGCGAGGCCTCGCGGCATCGGGTCAGTGATTCGGCGAAGCGCGGGTTGAACTGCTCTCGGAGGCGTGGGGCTACGGCAGTCGGCATGGAGGTCCTGGGTTCGTCTCGCCCGTCCGTGGCGTTCCTGCGGCCACAGGTCCGTGTGTGCCGTGTGTGCGATTGTCCGGCGATCTCCGCCGGCGCCCGAAGCCTTCGCTCATCTCAGGACACGTACTCGTCGGTGCCGCGCGACACGGTCACCTGGCCGCTCTCCTCGAGGGCGCGGATGGCACGGACGATGGCCGCCTGAGCCTCCTCGACCGTCTTCATCTTCACCGGGCCGAGGAGGACGATCTCCTCGTCGAGGTTCTGCGCGGCGCGCTCGGACATGTTCCTGGCGATCTTGTCCTTGACCTCCGGGCGCACGCCCTTGAGCGCGGTCGCGAGACCCTTCGCGTCGACGTTGCGCAACACCAACTGAACAGCGCGGTCCTCGAGCGACACGATGTCCTCGAACACGAACATCCGCGAGCGCACCTCGTCGGCGAGCTCACCGTCGTGCTGCTCCAAGCCCTCGAAGATCGAGCGCTCCGTCGTCCGGTCGGACCGGTTGAGGATGTCGATCAGGGTCTGCACGCCATCCGCGGTGCTGGTGTCGGACTGGTTCTTCAGCGCGGACGAGAGGCGGCGCTCGAGTTGGGCCTCCACCTGCGCGAGGACGTCGGGCGAGGTCTGGTCGAGGGTTGCGATCCTCACCGACACCTCGCGCTGGAGCTCCTCCGGGAGCCCACCCAGGACCATCGACGACTGCTCCGCCTTCATGTGCGCCATCACGAGCGCGATGGTCTGCGGGTGCTCTCCGGACAAGAAGTTGAGGACCTGACGCGGGTCGGCGTGGCGCAGGAAGTCGAACGGTGGCTTCGACATCGACTGCTTGAGGCTGTCCATGATGCCGCTGGCACGCTCTTCACCGAGCGACGCCTCCAGGATCCGCCGGGCCGTGTCTTCGCCGCCCATTGCGATGTGGTCGTTGGCCACGATGAGCGCGGCGAACTCCTCGAGCGCTGCATCCGTGTCTTCCTTGCGAACCGATCCGGCGCGCACGATCTGTTCCGTGATCTGGGTGACCTCGGCCTCGCCGAGGAGCTGGAGCACCTTGGCCGAGTGCTCGCTGCCCAGCCGAAGGAGCAGGATCGCAGCCTTCTCTGCGCCGGTCAGCACCGACGGTGTGGATGTGGTGCTCACGACTTCCTGCTCTGCGAGTCGGCGAGCCAGGTCCGCAGCACGTTGGCGACGTCCTCGGGTCGCCGGTCGGCGATGTTGGCGATCTCACCGATCGTCTCCTGGTGTCGATCCACTCCGACGACCAGGCTCGGTGCCTCACTGTCGCCGGGCGGCAGCTCCGTGGTCGGGCTGAGCCGTCGGCCGACACCGATCTCGCCGATGTTGATCGGCGTCGTGGTCAGCCGCCGTGCCCGGCGCGCGCTGCGGTAGGCGAGCAGCAGCGCGATGAGGATCACGAACGCGATCGCGACCGTGCGGATCATCTGGTTCTTCTCGGCGGCGGCGGACGCAGCGGTCGCCGACTTGGCCAGGTCCGCTGCCTCAGTCTGCGCCGAGGTGTCGAACGGGAGCCTGCTGACGATCAGGGAATCGCCCCGGCTGGAATCGATGCCGGCAGCCGTGGTGATGAGCGACTCGATGGCCGTCGCCTGGGCCGCAGTGACGGCCTTGTCGTCGACGAGGACCGCGACGTGCAACTGGAGGATCTTCCCCGGAGCCGTCGTGACCTGCTGCACCACTCGGTCGATCGCATACGTGCGCGAGCCACTCGACGAGCCGTAGCCGGCGACGGTCGTGGCACTCGCGTTCGGGACGGTGGTGCTCGTCGCTCCCGCAACGGCAGTGGTCGTCG
>JAOBWO010000243.1 GCA_025463415.1 Acidimicrobiales bacterium
GATCCGGGTGGCGAGGTCCTCATCGCGCACAACGTCTCCTGGCCCGTTCGACACGGTGTCTCATGACCGGTGACTTCCCGATGTCGCTGCGTGCAAACCCAGCAGTCGTCCGAAGACGTGGGATGCCAGACCGCTGTCATTCGGAGCCGCCGCGACCTCACTTTGTCGAGTTGTCGACGATCCGTTGGGCGATGTCGCGGAGCTTGATGTTCTCGTGCTGTGACGCGTCGTGACCGACCGGTGGAACGTCGATCTCGAACCAGACGACCTTGCCCGGGCCTTTTCGCTCCCAGCCCCACCGATCGGAAACGGTGGCGACGAGCTGCAGCCCGAGACCACCCTGTCCTCGGCCGCGCGAGCTGACGATCTCCGGTGCGAGCGGCGAGCCATCGGCCACCTCGACCCGCAGTCGCTCTGGCGCCCGCCAGTAGGACGCCGCGAGGACGCAGTCGCCGGGAGCATGGTGCACGGCGTTCGAGACGAGCTCGCTGGTCAACAAGATCGCATCGCGGATGAACTTGATCGGCGGGTCGTCTCCGAGGAGACGTTGCACGGCGTCACGCGCCCGGCGGGACGTGAACGGGTCGGCGGCCACGTGCATCGAGATGCTGCGCTCTGTTCCTCCGGCCATCACGGGTGGTCGCTACCCTCCGGACCGTCGGCGCAACCGCGCTGAGGTGGCTCTAGGATGACTCGTGCCTTCAGCATCAGGGCGCTTCTTCGAGTGAGTTCGACATGTCGCTGCACGACGATGCTGGAGATGGGGGCCGGTCCGCACGCCGGCCGGCCGATGCGGAGTCACTCCGCCTCGAGGTGATCCCGCCGCACGAGGCGGCTGTGGATGCGGTGACGACGATCGTGGTCGACGGTGACCTCGACACCGCGACGGCGCCACTGCTCCGCTCGACGGTGGTCGCTGCGATGCAGGTGGGTCCGTCGGACATCGTGGTCGACCTCGGCGGGACACGGTTCGTCGACATGTTCACGCTGCGGATGTGCGAGGAGCTCGACGGTGAGTTGAACCAAGCAGGCCACGCGCTCAGCTTCATCGGTGCTGATGCTCAGGTGATGCGCGCTGTCGAGCTCGCTCGGCTCCATGGCCTCGCGCCGCTCGACATCCAGGAGGGCGGGCGCGGCGATGTGCGCGCGAACGCCGCCGTGCGGTCCGGGATCGATCACCTCGCGCGGCTGCTCGATGCCGCCTTCGGCTCCGTCGTCGGCATCAGCCTTACGTCAGCGGGTGGGCGCAACGATCCGTCGACGATCTACTCGTCGCACCGCCGCGCTCGGGAGCTGGACCAGGTGCAGTACGCGTCCGGACGAGGGCCGTGCATTGAAGCCGCCACGGAGCGCAGACAGACGCTGTTGGCCGATGTGGACGACACGAATCGGTGGTCGGAACTGGCGGACGCAGCGATGGCAGTCGGTGTGCGCTCGCTGCTGTCGACCCCGCTGGAGTTCGGCGACGATCGGAAGTGGGCGGCGAACGTCTACGCGGGGCGCGCCGATGCGTTCCCGCCGGCCGAGCGAGAGCTGATCGCCCAGATCGCCGCGCGAGCTGGATCCTGGCTCGGTTGACGAGCGTCGTGTCGCTCGTCGTCGGCAGGCTTCACCAAGCGCGTGTGCCGTGCGCCCGGCGAGGGTAGATGGCGATCATGAAACGAACCGATCCCGAGCGTGACCTTTCCGAGGCCATCCTCGAGCACGACATCGCGAAAGCGGCAGATCCGGATGCTGGGAGCGAGATCGCGGCGCCCGGCGAGGAGCTCGACGACGATCAGTTGCCGCCGAGTGGCTGACGTGTCGAACCGGTCCTTCGGTCAGACCTGAACGACTCCCGACTCACCGAGGACCGCAGCTGCGACCGGCGCTGCGAACTCTTCCGCCCGCCCCAGTTCTCTTCGCAGCCTCAGCAGTCCGAGGCGGATGCGCGACTTCACGGTGCCCTCCGGAATGCCCAGCCGCACAGCGACCTGCCGATAGGTCAGGTGTCCGAAGAAGGCAGCGATGATCACATCGCGCTGGCTCTGACTGAGCATGGCGAGCGCTCGGCCCATGCTCTCCTCGCGCTGCTGGGCGATGATGGCTGACACCGGCTCCTCGTTGATCGCGACCGAGCGAATGCTCTCGTTGGTGTCTCGCGCACCTTGCGATGCGCTGGAGCGAAGTCGGTCGATCGACATGCCACGAGTGACGAGGTAGAGGTACCGGGTGAGCGTGCCACGGGCCGGGTCGTAGGCGTCCGGATGCGACCACACCCGGATGAACACCTCCTGCGCCACATCAGCGGCATGATCTCGCCCGACGATCTGCGACGCCGCTGCGATCAGGCCGTGGCGGTTCGCCTCGTACGCGCGTGTGACCCTGACGTCCCACTCGGAGATGTTCACGACAGGAGCGGTTGGCGTGCACGGGTTCATCGGTTCTCGATCTCACGGAATTGGGGAGCGATCGACCGTTGCCGAGTCGTCGCCCACTGCGGTGGCGGACCGCTGGTGCCCAATTTAGCACCAAATCAAACCAACGGACTTTTTCAGGGCCCAACCAGCGGCAGGAACAGGTCTGCGGTGAGCGCGGCGTGATCGGAAGGCCGCTCCGCGCTGCGTTCGATGTGGTCGATCCACGTCGTGTCGAGGCGGCTTGCGAGTCCGGCGTCTGCGAGGAGCAGGTCGATCCGCATGCCCAGGTTCCGGCTGTAGCTCAGCCCGTGGTTCCACCACGTGAACCGGCGCTCGTCCGGTCCCCAGCGATGTGCATCGAGATCGACGAGACCGACATCGAGGAGGTCGCCGAGCGCGCGGCGTTCGGCTGGTGTGACGTGGGTGAGTCCGACGAACGCGTCGGGATGGAAGATATCGCTGTCGTTCGGAGCGACGTTGACGTCGCCGGCCACGACGAGGTGACCTTCGGCCAGCCATCGACGGCACCGGTCGCCGAGCGCCGCCAGGAACTCGAGCTTGTAGTCGTAGTGCCAGTGGCCGACCTCGCGTCCGTGGGGGACGTACACGCAGACGACGCGCAGCGGTGCACCGGCGTCGACCACGCACGAGATAACCCGCGC
>JAOBWO010000249.1 GCA_025463415.1 Acidimicrobiales bacterium
GAGCGGCGAGCAGATGACGACGTTCTGGCGCATCGCGTCGTCGATCAGGGAGGGGTCGGTCTCGTGGATGAACGCGCTGAGCGTCTCGTTGGGGACGAAAAGGAGCACGTTGTCGACGGCGGGCCGATCGTCCGATGCCGCGTACTCGCGCTTGGCGAGCTCGCGCACGCGCATCCGAACGTCGCGCAGGAACGTGGCCCGGTGGGTGGACTTCTCCGCCTCGGTGGTGGCATCGAGGAAGCGAAGGTATGCCGCCATCGGGAACTTGACGTCCATGAACAGCACCTGCCCCTTCGGCATCATGAACGTGAAGTCCGGGATGCCCTGGCCGGCGCCGCTGACCGCGGTGCGCTTGCGGTACTGCTTGTGCTCGATGAAGCCTGCAGCGCGAATGATGTCCTCGGCCATCCGCTCGCCCCACTGGCCGCGGTTGTTCGGGCTGGCCAGCGCCTCACGCAGGCTCTGCGTGGTGCTGGTGAGGTGCTGGGTGATCTCGGCATGGGCGCGCAGCGACGAATCCACCTGGCCGAAGCGCTCTGACGTGGCGTCACCGAGTTGGCCGACCAGCTGGGTCAACCGATCGAGGTCCTGGTGGACCGCCTGCTGCATCTGCCCGAGCCGACTCTCGATGACGTCCTTCTTGGCCGTGAGGTCGGCCGATGCGGCCGCCGTCTCGGCACTCAGCTGCTCGCGTCCCATCAACGCGACCTGGGCGAGGGCCGCTTGCACGGCGGCATCGCGCTCACTGGCTGCCTGCACCTGCAGGGTGGACATGGCCGTGTGCAGCGCCCGCTGCAACGCCTCGGCCTGCGCCGCCGATTGCTGTGCGCTGACCACCGCCTGCGCTTCGGACTGGGCGATGGCGGCGGCCGCCCTGGCCTCTGCAGCAGCGATGGCCTGCCCGGCGAGCGACCCAGCGGCATCGTCGATCGGCGGCGGAACGGCACGCCGGACGACCGCCAAGGCCACGGCCGCACCCGCGAGCAACGCCAGGAAGGCGACGAGGACGACGACGGCTGCGGACATGTCAAACATCTTCGCGGAGGGGTGTGACAGAGAAGCGGGATGCCCGACGACCAGGCGGTATCGGTCAGCCGGTGGGCGTCTGGGTGACGTGCTCCTGGCGGGCGTACAGGCCTCCGAGCGCCATCAGCTCGTCGTGGGTGCCCTGCTCGACGAGGCGTCCGCCGTCGAGCACGACGATCCGGTCGGCGTCGCGGATGGTGGACAGCCGGTGGGCGATGACCAGCGCCGTGCGGCCCTGCAGGGCGTGATCCAGCGCGGCCTGGACCAGCGATTCGTTCTCGTTGTCGAGGTGGCTGGTGGCCTCGTCGAGGACCATCACAGCAGGATCCTTGAGGAGCATGCGCGCGATCGCGATGCGCTGCTTCTCGCCACCGCTCAAGCGGTACCCGCGCTCACCGACGACCGTCGCATAGCCGTCGGGAAGTGCCTCGATCGTGTCGAGGATGCGCGCTGCACGACACGCTTCGTCGAGCTCGGCCCGCGTCGCGTCCGGCTTCGCGTACATGAGGTTGGACTCGATGCTCTCGTGGAACAGGTGCGGATCCTGGGACACCACACCGATCGCAGCGCGCAGCGTCTCGCCGGTGAGCTTGCGCACGTCCATGCCGTCGACACGCACCTCGCCGCTCGTCACGTCGTACAGACGGGTAATCAGGGAGGCGAGTGTGGTCTTGCCGGCACCCGAGGCGCCGACGAGCGCAACGGTCTCGCCCGGCGCGATCGACAGGGTCAACCCGTGCAGGACATCGCGGTCGGGGTCGAGCCCCGGCGGGCCGGGTGCTTCGAGCGACGGGATCGAGATGTCGGCGGCGCCCGGGTAGCGGAACGACACGTCGACGAAGTCCACCGCACCGCGCGGCGCGATCAGGTCGACGGCGCCCGGCGCGTCGACGATCGAGATCGGCGCGTCCAACACCTCGAACACGCGGTCGAAGCTGACGAACGCCGTCATCAGGTCGACCCGGGCGTTGGTCAGGCCGGTGAGCGGTTGGTAGACCCGGGCGACGAGGGTGGCCAGCGCGACAAGCGTGCCACCGGAGATCGACCCCGACACGGCCAGGTGGGCGCCGATCCCGTAGACGGCCGCTGCACCGAGCGCGCCGACGAGTCCGAGGGCGACGAAGAACACCCGCCCGTACATCGCGGACTGCACCCCGGTGTCGCGCACTCCCGCGGCTCGTTTGGAGAACGACGACACCTCACGGTCGTGGCGGCCGAACAGCTTGACGAGCAACGCTCCGCTGACGTTCAGGCGCTCGCTCATCTGCGTGTTCATCTGCGCGTTGTACTCCATGTTCTGACGCGAGATGCCCTGCAGACGACGACCCACGCGCTTGGCGGGGATGATGAAGATCGGCAGCACGACGAGCGAGAGCAACGTCAGCCGCCACTCGAGCGACGCCATCGCAGCAAGCGTGGTGATCAGCACAACGATGTTGCTGACCACGCTGCCCAACGTGCTCGTCAGCGCGGACTGGGCACCGATCACGTCGTTGTTCATCCGGCTGATCACGTTGCCGGTCTGGGTGCGGGTGAAGAACGCCATCGGCATCCGCTCGACCTTGTCGAACAGCGCGACGCGGAGGTCGTAGATCAGACCCTCGCCGATCGTCGCCGAGTACCAACGCTGAACGATCGACAACGCGGCGTCGATCACCGCTGCGAACACCACGACACCCGCGAGGATCGTGATCTCGGTGCGGTCCTTGTGGGGGATCGAGTGGTCGAGGATGCGCCGGAACGCGAACGGTGCGACGAGCGACAGCAACGCGGCAGCGACGATCGTCGCGAGGAACCCGTAGATGCTGCGCCGGTACGGACGTGCGAACTGCCACACCCGCCGCAGCGCGCCTCGACTCATCCTCTTGCCTTCGAGTGCCGACTTGTCGCCGGGGAGGAGGTGATGTGGGGCCATCCGCATCGCACCAGGCTACGGGCGGCCCGTCGTACGCTGACTTGAATGCCTGAACCTCGACGGACCCGTACAGCGAACGTCATCGCCGCGCTGGTCCTGGTCTCGACCATCACCGCGTGCAGCTCCGACGCGGCACCGGCGAGCAGCGGGTCGAACGCCTCGCGGTGGGTGGAGCGACCCGACACCGCAGGCGCGTTCCGATGGACGACGATCGGTGAGGGGTTGCAGGGCGGGCACCTGACCGTGCCGATCGATCGGGCGCATCCGGACACCGGTTCGTTCTCGTTGGTCGTCGAACGCCACCTCGCGACCGACTCGAAGGAACGCATTGGGTCGTTGCTCGTCAACCCCGGCGGGCCGGGGTACGGCGGCACCGACCTCGCCGAGTCAGCGGAGCAGATCTACGGCAAGGACGTGCTCGCCCACTTCGACATCGTTGCGTGGGACCCCCGCGGAACGGGCAAGAGCTCGCCGGACGTCGACTGCATCGACGACTACGACCGGTACTTCGGCGTCGACTCGTCACCGGACGACGCCACCGAGCGGGAGGCGATCCTCGCCGACGCGAGGAAGTTCGGCGCCGAGTGCGAGACCCGCAGCGGAGCGATCCTGCCGTTCGTGTCCACGGCCGACTCTGCACGCGACATGGACGCGATCCGCGCTGCGCTGCAGGAGCCGAGGATCAGCTACTTCGGGTTCAGCTACGGGAGCGAGCTGGGAGTCGCGTGGGCCGGCCTGTTCCCGAAGACGGTGCGGGCGATGGTCATCGACGGTTCGATCGACGGGACGGTGGACCACCTGCTGCAGAGCCTCGACCAGGCGGCAGGGTTCGAGTCGACGTTCGACGCGTTCCTCGCCGACTGCGCGAAGCGGTCGAGCTGTGCGTTCCACAACGGTGGCGATCCGGGCGCCGCGTACGACGCGTTGAACCGTGCCGCCGAGTCCGACCCGGTGCCCTCCGGCGACGGGAGGCCTGCGATCAACCAGGGCATCCTGGCGAGCGCGGTGGCCGACGCGATGTACTCGACCGACACCTGGCCCGACCTCGAGAACGCGCTCGCCGATCTGCAGCACGGCGACGGCGCCGGAGCGCTGGCGCTGTACGACGACTACTACGAGCGCATGCCGAACGGCGCGTACGACAACTCGTACGAGGCGTACTTCGCGATCAACTGCCTCGACGATCCGGGTACCAAGGATCCGCAGGCGGTGTTCGCGATGCAGGACGACTTCGCCAAGGTGGCTCCGCGCCTCGGCACCAGCTGGCTGCTCGAGCTCGAGTTCTGCGCGGAGTGGCCGGTGCCGGCCGGGCCGCCCGTGCCCGACGACGCGAAGGGCGCCGGACCGATCGTGGTCGTCGGCACGACCGGAGACCCAGCGACACCGCTGGCCGGCACGCGCAAGCAGGCGGAGGCACTGGAGGAAGGCCACCTGATCGTCGTCACTGCCGACCAACACACCGGCTACGGCGTCAACGACTGCGTCGATTCGGCCGTCGACGACTACCTCGTCGAGCTGACGGTGCCGGCGAACGAGCTCCAGTGCAGATGACGACCCGCTGTTCTGATGTGAGCCGGCTCGCGTGCCCTGCAATCCCTCGAGGGCCACCGCTACCATCGGCCCGATGCGCTCCCGGCTCCTGCTCCCCGTCGTCGTCGTAGCGGGTCTGATCTCGGCGAGTGCCTGCTCTGACAGCGGCGGTGTCGTCGCGATGCGCAGCAACACGCCGGACACCTCCACCCCCGCATCCGACACGCCGACGACCGGCGGCGACGGCACAGCGACGTCCGGCAGCGATGCACCTGACTCGAGCCCGTTCGGTTGGAGCGACGTGACATCGGGTGACGACTCGGTCCAGACGGGCCACATCAAGGTGCCGATCGACTACAAGAACCCCGACGGCGGCAACTTCGACCTCTACGTCGCGCGGCACAAGGCCACCAACCCCGCGGACCGGATCGGCACGCTGCTGGTCGATCCCGGCGGACCGGGATTCCCCGGCACCGACTTCGCGCTCTACGCCGACCAGCAGTACAGCGCGTACCTCGTCGACCACTTCGACATCGTCGCGTGGGACCCGCGGGGCACGGGTGCCAGCACGCCGTTCATCGATTGCGTCGAGGACTACGACAAGTACTTCGCCTCCACGGACATCACGCCCGACAACGACGCCGAGAAGCAGCAGATCATCGACCTCGCGAAGGAGTTCGAGACGGACTGCGCGAACAAGAACGCCGACATCATCCAGCACGTCGGCACCAACGACACCGCCCGCGACATGGACTCGATCCGCAAGGCCCTCGGTGAGGACAAGATCAGCTACTTCGGCTTCAGCTACGGCAGCGAGCTCGGTGCGACCTGGGCGACGCTGTTCCCGGACACCGTTCGGGCCGCAGTGCTCGACGGGGCATCGGACCCACACGCGGACTTCCTCACCGCCGGTCTCCAACAGCAGAAGGGCTTCGAGGACTCGCTCGACACCTTCCTCGCGTCCTGCAGCACGACCGCCAGTTGCGCCTTCCACAGCAACGGCGACGCGGAGGGTGCGTTCGACGAGCTGATGCAGGCGATCGACGACAAGCCGGTCCCCAGCGAGGCCGGACGCCCCGACGTCACGCGCGGCGTGGCACTGAGTGCCGTGGTCGAGGCGATGTACAGCCAGTCGTCGTGGCCGACGCTGGCCCAGGCGCTGGTCGATGCCAAGAATGGCAATGGCGCCGGGCTGCTCGCGTTGTACGACGAGTACTTCCAACGCCAGCCCGACGGCAGCTACGACAACTCGCTCGAAGCGTTCCAGGTGATCACCTGCATGGACGTGACCGAGCGCCCGACCGTCGCCGAGGATGACGCCACCGCGCCACAGTTCACCGCCGTCGCTCCGCGGCTCTCGCCGAAGGGCACCACCGGCTCGTACTTCTGCTCGTTCTTCCCCAAGAGCGACGACCCGGAGGTCGACATCACCGGCAAGGGTGCCGGCCCGATCCTGGTCGTCGGCACGACGGGCGACCCGGCCACGCCGTTGGCCAGCAGCCAGGCCATGGCCAACGATCTCGAAGATGGTGTGCTGTTGACGGTGGTCGCCGATCAGCACACGGGCTACGGCGTGAACCAGTGCTCACAGGACACCGTGGACCACTACCTCGTCGACCTCACCGTGCCCGCGGTCGGGACGCGCTGCGGCTGACGACCGGCCGGGACATGGCCCAGCGTCAGCCCACCGACGCACCCGGCATCGGCGGGCTGCGCCTGCGTGGCGGAAGGGGTGGGATTTGAACCCACGGAGACGCAGAACGCCTCAACGGTTTTCGAGACCGGCCCAATCGTCCGCTCTGGCACCCTTCCGGCCGCAAGACTAGCGGGTATCCCCGCTCGCCCCGCCACTCACTGATCAATCGGGTGGAGCCTCCGCAGCGGGCCCGTGCTGCCGGCCCGACCCACTCGCCATCAGGCGGATCGGTCCTCGGTTTGTCGAGATACTGTCAATTTTTCCCTTCAAGGTTGAGTTCCCACTGCCGATATTTCCTTCGTGGCGGACCTCTCGATGATCGACTCCAACTCCGCTGGTGAGGGTGGCTTCTCGCTGACCGCACTGGTGCACGACCGGGTCGAGCCGCGGGCCATCCTCAACTCCCTCGTCCGGTCGATCCCCGGCGTCATCGGCGCCGCGATCGCCACGGCCGACGGCCGCAGCGTCGCCCACTCCGACCAGCTCACCCACGACGCCGGCCGGTCGGCGATGATCGCCGCGACGATGGGCCTCGCCGGCCAGTTGATCGGAGTCGTCGGCGGGCATCAGCTCGAAGACGTCGTGGTCCGGTCCGATACGGGATACGTGATCGTGTACGCGGTGGGCAACGAGGGCGTGCTGACCGTGCTCGCTCGCCCGAGCACCAACCTGCACCACGTCGGCACCGAGGTCCGCACCCGAGGCGAGAGCCTGCGCATGGCCGTCACGGGCGAGCAGTGAGCCGGATGCAGCGATGACCAACATCCAGGTTCCCGATCACACGTTCAAGATCCTCGTCACCGGTCCGTTCGCGGCCGGCAAGACCTCGCTGATCCAGGCGATCTCGCAGAGTCCGGTCGTCACCACCGAGGTGCACACGTCCGGCGAAGAGGCCTCGGTGAAGGCCAACACCACCGTCGCGATGGACTTCGGCACGTTCGCCCTCGAGCCGATGCAAGAGGGCGAAGAGCTCGTCCA
>JAOBWO010000267.1 GCA_025463415.1 Acidimicrobiales bacterium
CGGCCGGCGGGTAGCCGCGGCCCTTCTGGGTCATCACGTGCACGCAGATCGGGCCGTCGCTGGACAGCTCGACCGCGTTGCGCAGCGCGATCTCCAGCTCTTCGATGTTGTGCCCGTCGACCGGACCCACGTAGCGCACGCCGAGGGCCTCGAAGAACGACGGCGGCTGGAGGAACTCGCGGACCGCCGCCTTGAACGCCTCCATGCCCTTCTCCGCCTGAGGGCCGACCAGCGGCAGGTCGCGCAGGAAGCGCTCGATCCGGCGTTGGCGCCGGACGTAGGTGGGGTTGAGCCGGATGTTGGTGAGGCTGTGGCTGAGCTTCTCGGTGATCCTTCCGGGCAGCGTTGCCGCTTCGGTCGGATCGGTCGGCACGACCTGTGGCAGGGGCATCGGTGAGGACGCCGCCGTGGTCAGGTTCGAGATCGTCGGTGCGTAGCTGCGCCCGTTGTCGTTGAGCACGACGATCACCCGCCGCTTGCTGTGGCCGATGTTGTTGAGCGCCTCGTACGCCATCCCGCCGGTCATCGAGCCGTCACCGATCACCGCGACGATGTGCCGCCGATCGCCGTCGGCGCCGGCGTCGCGTGCGGTCGCCAGTCCGTAGGCGTACGACAAGATCGTGCTGGCGTGGCTGTTCTCGACGAAGTCGTGCGGGCTCTCCTCGCGGCTGGGGTAGCCGGACAGCCCGTTGGCCTGGCGAAGGTGCTCGAAGCTCTTGCGCCGGCCCGTCACGATCTTGTGGATGTAGGCCTGGTGACCGGTGTCCCAGAGGATCGCGTCGCGTGGCGATTCGAACACGCGATGCAGGGCGAGGGTCAGTTCGACCGCGCCGAGGTTGGAGCCGAGATGTCCGCCGGTGTCGGCGACGGCCCTGACGACGAAATCACGGATCTCGCCGGCCAGCTCGTCGAGTTCGGGGTAGGAGAGGATCCGGAGATCAGCCGGCTGGCTGATCGACTCAAGCGTCATAACAGAGTCGACGATACCGCTCCGACGAGGCGCGTTGGTAGTCGCCTGCGGCGGATGCGGCCGGTCGGCGCCGACTGCCGCGCCTACGGCGTGCAGGGTGACAGCAAGCGGATGCCGTCGATGGAATCGATCTGGCAGTAGCCCTTCGCGACGAACGCAGCGATCGGGCTGGTGGCCAGGGGGTAGCGGTCGCCGCCGCGCACCGAGGCGATCGCGGCGTCGATGATGAGCGCCGGGCGGTTCTTCTCCAGATCAGCGAGGAGGTTCTCTGCCGCACCGGGCTGGGCGAGCACGTAGGCAGGGACACCCGGGCGCTTGGGGGTGACACCGGTGATGAAGCCGACGTGCGGATACCGGGTGGCCGGGTCGCGGTCGCTCATCCAGTAGATCTCCGGGGCCTGGCCCCAGACGAAGATCGTGTCGCCCGGCTTGGTGACGGCGTCGATCGCGCGCACCACATCGTCGACCTTGGGCAGGTCGTGGAACACCGTCGGCAGCAGCACCGTGACCATGCTGAACACCGCCGCGCCGGCCATCCACACCAGCCCGAAGCGGGCGACCTTGGCGCGCGCCGCCGAGAGCGGACCCTGCAACGAGAACGTCGCGGCCGTCATCGCCGGGGCGGCGAGCAGGACGAGCGGTGGCAGCAACTGGTTGAAGTAGTGGAGGATGAACCGCAGTCCGATGGCCGTCGCGAGCAGGCTGGCCACCAGCCAGACGGCGAGGTCGCGCGAGATCCAACGATCTCGCTCTCCCCGTTGCCACATGCCTTCCGGCCTGCGGCCCCACACGCGTCCCCACGTGACCGCGGCAAGGATGAGCAAGCCCATCGTCAGCCCCGCGAAGGATCCGAGTTGTTCGAGCGTGATGATCGCGACCGTGCTGAGGTGGGTTCCGCTCAGGTACTTGTCACCACTGCCGGCGAACCACGAGAAGGCGTTGCGCAGCCCGAACGGGGCGAGGCCGGCGGCCACCGTCCCTGCAGTCACCACGCCCGCCAGCGCCAGGTCGAGCACGCGTCGCGACCAGCGCGGCACGGTCACACCCGACCGTGCGCTGAGGCACTGCACCGCGAGCGGTGCGGCACCGAGCAGCATCGGCTGCTTGAACAGTCCCGCCAGCCCGAGCATGACGGCCGCCGGCAGGATGCGCCGGCGCGCGCCGAGCACGAACGCGGCCACCGCCGGGAGCGTCGCCAGGAGCTCGAAGCCGACGGCGCGCGAGTCCTCGGCGGGCAGCACGGAGAACGCGACGATGCCGAGGACGGCGACGGCAACGGGCGAGACCGTCGGCCAACGTCGTCGCGCCTCGAACCCGAGGATCCACATCGCGACGACCGTGAGCGTCAGTGCCAGCCATCTGCCGGCGGTGAGCGTCCAGGCGCCGAAGATCGGCTCGAGCAGCCGGTAGACGGTGAACGCACCGGGCGGCTTGCGATCGACGGCGCTCGTGTACAACTGCGCACCGTGGCGCAGCATCCGTGCGACCGTGGCGATCGTCGCCTCGTCGCTGTTCAGCGCGGACTTGCGGATCAACGCGGGGAAGTGCAGCACGAGCGCGACGACGACCGTGATCCCGATGTTGCGCGGCGTCAGCTGCGCGCGATGTGTGTCCGGCGTCGATGCAGCCGACGCGGACGGGTCAGCCGACGAGGGCTGCATCGTCGACCGCTGCGGTCGGTTCGGGAGCGTCGCGGTGGGTGGTCAGCCGTTCGAGCCCGACCCCGATCAGATAGCCCGCGCCGACGATCACCAGACCACCGGCCGCATCGATGATGTAGTGGTTCGCGGTTGCGACGATCGCGGTGAGGGTCAGGATCGGGTACAGCACGGCCAGCACCTTGGTTCGCCGACGCTTGGCGAACCGGAGCAGCACGAGCGTGCACCACGTGCTCCAGCCGATGTGGAGGCTGGGCATCGCCGCGTACTGGTTGGAGACGCTGTCGAGCTTCTTCGAATCGAAGTTCCAGAGCCCTCCGACCTCGCGCAGCGTGTCGACGAACTTGTAGTCCGGTTCGTGCAGTGCGACAGCCAGATCGCCGCCGCCGTATCGGTAGCAGATCGTGTGCTCCGTGCCGGGGCCGCAGTCGTGCGCGAACGCGTTGAACAACCGCGGCGGCATCAACGGGAACAGCATGAACCCGATCAGCGCCAGCACCGTCGTGGCCATCAGCGTGGTCCGCCACCGTCCGAACGATTCAGGGCGGGTGACGAACAGCCAGATCAGGATCCCGAGCGTGACGGCGAAGTGGGCGGTGCCGTAGAAGATGTTGAAGAACTTGATCAACGGCGTGCCGAGGAACCAGCGCTGCACGGTCTGCTCGTGGAACAGCCCGATCGCCTTCTCGAGGTTGATGATGTCGACCGCGTTGTGGAACGCGTGGCGCGGCTCGTCGCCGATCTGCACGTTCGCCGAGCCGAACTGGTTCCGGACCAACGTGTACACGAGGTAGATCGCGCCGATGACGGCGATCTCGCGGAGCCACGGAACGGCGGTGCGCAGCTTCGAGGTTTGGTTCTCGATTGGCGCAGACACGAACCACGACTCTAGGTCGTCGCCCTCGCCGTCACAGATCGAGGCTCGGGTCGATCATGCGACTCGAGCAGGCTTCAGGTCCGTCGCGTCAGACCGTCTTGCCCATGAACCGTTCGACGTCGACCATGACGCGGGTGACCTTGCCGGCGGCGACGAGGCCGCGATTGTCGTGGACCGACACGGCGAACGTCAGCCGGCGGCCCTCGATGTGCTTGAGGAACGCCTCCGCTGTCACCTCGTGCCCGACCGCGGTCGGCTGCAGGTGATCGACCTGCACGCGCATCCCGACGGTGGTGACACCTTCCGGTAGGCGCTCGCCGACCGCAGCGATCGCGGCGCGTTCGCACAGTTCGATCACGCACGGAGTCGCGAACACCGGCACGGAGCCGGTGCCGTGGGAGATCGCCGTGTCGGCCTCGGCGACGGTGGCCCGTGCCTCACCGCGCAGACCGACTTCGACCGCGTTCGCCATGCGGCTGAGGTTAGCCACGTCACGGTGCCAGAACGGCTTCTGCCGACGGAGGCGTGTCGACGGATCGGTCGTCAGGGCCACTGCTGCCACGAAGCAGGTCTCGTTAGCATGAGATCCGTGATCGAACAGGACGTGTTGGAACGAGTGCTCGGAACCGCGTTGCGTGCCGGCGGTGATTTCGCGGAGGTGTACGCCGAGGACAAGTCGTCGACGTCGGCCGGGCTCGACGACGGCAAGGTCGAGCAGGTCACCAGCGGTCGCGATCGCGGAGCCGGCATCCGCGTCGTGCGTGGGGAGACCACCGGGTTCGCCTACACGGCCGACCTGTCCGAGAAGGGTTTGCGGGCTGCGGCGGAAGCCGCCGGCGCAGTCGCAGCACAGGGCGGCGGCGGCACCCGCACCGTGGGCCTCACCCGGCAGGCACCGCATCCGGTCAACGTCGTCGAGGTCTACCCCGACACCGTCAGCAAGTCCGCCAAGGTCGCGCTGCTGCAGCGCATCGATGATGCCGCGCGATCCGCGGGTGCTGCCATCGGTCAGGTGTCCGCCGGCTACGGCGACAGCCGCAAGCGGATCATCGTCGCCAACAGCGATGGCCTGCTGGCGGAGGACGAGCAGGTTCGTCACCTCCTCCGCATCAGCGTCGTCGCCAATGGCGACGCAGGCATGCAGACCGGCTTCGAATCACTGGGCCACACGATCGGGTTCGAGGTCTTCGATGCCAACGACGTCGAAGAGCTCGCTCGCCGCGCTGCGCAGCAGGCCATCACCAAGCTCCGCGCCCGTCCGGCGCCGAGCGGCTCGATCCCCGTCGTGATCAAAGCGGGCAGCGGCGGAGTGCTCTTCCACGAGGCCTGCGGGCACGGCCTCGAGGCGGACCTCGTCGGCAAGAACGCCAGCGTGTACGCCGGCAAGGTCGGTCAGCAGGTGGCCTCGCCGCTCGTCACGCTCGTCGACGACGGCACGATGGCCGGCGAGTGGGGCGCGATCGGCATCGACGACGAGGGCCATCCCAGCCAGTACAACGAGCTGATCAAGGACGGCGTGCTCACCGACTACATGTGGGACCACCTCCGTGCACGCAAGGAGGGTCATGCGCACAGCGGCAACGGCCGCCGGCAGAGCTACATGCACCTGCCGATGGTGCGGATGACCAACACCTACGTGCTCAACGGCACCGAGACGCCGGAGGACATCATCCGCAACACGCCGAACGGTGTGTACGTGGCCAAGCTCGGTGGCGGCAGCGTGAACACCGCGTCGGGCGACTTCGTGTTCGGCATGACGGAGGCGTACCTGATCGAGAACGGCGAGATCACCGAGCCGCTCCGCGAGGGCAACCTGATCGGCAACGGCCCGCAGGTGCTGCGCGACATCGAGGCACTCGGCAACGACTTCGCGATGGGCAACCCCGGCACATGCGGCAAGGACGGCCAGGGCGTCCCCGTCGGCGATGGCCAGCCGACCCTGCGGGTCAAGACGATGACGATCGGTGGCACGGCCGCGTGAGCACGATCAAGGAGATCGCGCCGGAGCTGCAGGCGATCGCCGATCGCGTCATCGCCCAGGCCGGCAAGGGCGAGCAGATCGAGGCCTACGTTGCACGTGGGCGGGAGACGGACATCCGGATCTACGAGGGCGAGGTCGAGCACTTCGTCAGCGCGCAGAGCGAAGGCATCGGCATCCGCGTCATCCGCGAGGGTCGAACGGGCTTCGCCTACGCCGGCACGCTCGACGACGACGCGATCGCCTCGGTCCTCGCCGACGCCCGCGACAACGTCGCCTTCGGCACGCCCGACGAGTGGGCGGGACTGGCCGAGGCCGATGGCGTGCCGGTGGTCGCTCAGGAGCTGTGGAGCGACGCGCTGGCCGCCTATGCGACAGACGGCAAGATCGAACTGGCCAAGGAGCTGGAGCGCCTGACCCGCGGCGCGGACTCACGGGTGCGGGTCGACGACGCCAACTACAGCGACGCGTCCGGCGAAGCCGCCGTCGCGTCGACGAGCGGGATCCGGGTGAGTGGCCGCGAGAACGGTTGCTACTGCTCGGTCAGCACGCTGGCGGATGACGGCGACGAGACCCAGACCGGTTTCGGGTTCGCCGTCGGCCGTTCGCCGCAGGAGTTCGATCTCGCCAAGGCGGCTCGCGAGGCCGCTGATCGCGCGACGCGACTGCTCGGGGCGGTCAAGCCGCCGTCGAAGAAGATCACCGTCGTGCTCGATCCGTATGTGACTGCGCAGTTCCTCGGTGTGCTCAGCAGTGCGCTGAACGGCGAGAACGTCGCCAAGGGCCGCAGCCTGTTCGCCAACCGCGTCGGGGAATCTGTTGCCTCGCCGCTGTTCACGCTCGTCGACGATCCCACCAACCCCAAGGCCTACACGGCCACCGACATCGATGGCGAAGGGTTGGCCGCGCGACGCAACGCATTGATCGACGGCGGCGTGTTGCAGGGGTTCGTCCACTCCTCCTACAGCGCCCGCCGGGCCGGCACGAAGAGCACCGGCAATGCGGTGCGCGGCGGGTTCGAGGGCACGCCGGGCGTCGGCTGCCTGGCCATGCAGCTGCAGCCCGGGACCCGCTCGCAGGCCGAGCTGATCGCTGACGTCGACGACGGCGTCCTGATCCAGAGCGTGCAGGGTCTGCACAGTGGGGTCAACGCGATCAGCGGCGACTTCTCCACGGGCGCTTCGGGCCTGCTGATCAGCAACGGTCAGCTCGGCGGGCCGGTGCGCGAGTTCACGATCGCCTCGACGCTGCAGCGGATGCTGCACGACATCGTCGAGGTCGGCGGCGACGTCGACTGGCTGCCGATGCGGGCCGCAGGTGTCAGCCTCGTGATCCGCGACCTGACGATGAGCGGCGCGTAGGCGAACGTCGTGCTCGTCCCGGTGATCGATCTCGCTGGTGAGGCCGATGTGGTCGCCGAGCAGATCGGCAGCGCGTGCCGGCACATCGGCTTCTTCCAGGTCCTCAACCACGGCGTGCCGGCGGCGGTCAGCGATGGTGCCTGGGCGGCGAGCCGGGACTTCTTCGACGAACCACTCGAGGTGCGTCAGGCGGTCGCCGTCCCGTACAGCGGGTACCCCTACGGCTACATCGGGTTCGAGGTCGAATCGCTCGCGGCCTCACTGGAGCACGCGACCCCGCCGGACCGCAAGCACACCTACTCCTTCGGTCCGCTCGATCGACCTCGCGTGGCGCCGACCGACCCGGACGAGATCTGGGTGCGCTCTCCGAGCCGCTGGCCGGCAGCGCCCTCCGGCTTCCGACCGGCGCTGGAGACCTACTACCTCGCGATGTCCGCGCTGGCCGCCGAGCTGCTCGGTCACATGGCCGTCGCGCTCGGACTGGACCGCACCTACTTCGAGCCGATGATCGACCATCACGTCAGCGCACTGCGCTGCCTCGACTACCCGGCGCTCGACGTTCCGCCCCTGCCTGGCCAGCTGCGCGCCGGCGCGCACACCGACTACGGCACGCTGACGATCTTGCGCACCGCGCCCGGCAGCACGGGCCTGCAGACCCAGGATGCGTCAGGTGCGTGGACGCCGATCGACGCGGCCGCGGACGGGTTCGTCGTCAACCTCGGCGACAGCCTCGCGCAGTGGACGAACGATCGCTGGCGCTCGACGATGCATCGGGTCGTCGAGCCGCCGGATGCCGCCCGACGCACCTCGCTCGCGTTCTTCCACAACGCGAACTGGGACGCACGCATCGAGTGCCTGCCCGGCCTCGGCACACCGAAGCACGAACCGGTGCTCGCGGGTCGCCACCTGATGAACAAGTTCCAACGCACCGTCGGTGCGTGAAACGAGCACCGGCCGGCGGGCCGCCCCGAAGAGCGGCCCGCCGGCCGATGGCTGTCCGTTGGTGCCCGAGATCAGGGGGCGCTGGTGATGCAGGTCGAGACCTGCGCGCCCAGCACCTCGCCGGACGAGCTCAGCGTCGGCTGACCGTCGGGGCCGGCATCGTTGATGAGCTTGACATCGGCGTCGCTGAGCTGATTGACGATGTTGATGAAGCAGGCCGGGTCGAGGACGGCGCCGGCCGCAGCGGCGCTGGCGATGCCGGAGGTGACCGCCTGGGCGCGTGCCGCATCGAGGCCGGACAGGTCGACGCTGCCGGCAGTGGCGGCGCCGGTCGTGGCAGCAGTGCTGTCTGCGGTGGAGGCGCCGGTGGAGGCGTCGGAGCTGACCGCGGTGGCGGCCGTGGTGGTGGGGGTGGACTTGGAGTCGCTGCTGCACGAGGCCGCTGCGAACAGCAGGCCCACTGCCATGGTGGTGGTCATGAAACGCTTCATACATTGCTCTTTTCCGTCGTCAGGACCGATGGTCCTGGTTGTTCACGGCGGCTCACCATAGTCGGGGGTGCCCCGCGCCGGTCGGCGCCCGGATGTGCCACATGTCTGCCACGATGGTGCGGTGAACGTGCTGCTCGTCGCCGACACGCACCTCGCTGCGGACCACGCGAGCCGGCTGATCGAGACCCTCGGCCCGCTGCTGGCGGACGCGGACGAGATCGTCCACGCGGGCGACATCACCCATGGCGACGTCCTGCACGCGCTCGAGGTGTACGCGCCCGTGCACGCTGTGCTCGGCAACAACGACCGCGGGATGACGTTGCCCGAGCGGCTCCTCGTCGACATCGGCGGGTGCTCGATCGGCGTGGTGCACGACAGCGGTCCGGTCAGTGGTCGGGCAGCGCGACTGAGGCGTTGGTTCCCCGATGCCGACGTGGTCGTGTTCGGTCACTCGCACCTGCCGGGGCACGAGGTCGACCGCCGCGTGCGCGATGGTCACGAACAACATCAGATCAATCCCGGTTCGGCCATCCAGCGCCGTCGGGCGCCACGCCGGACTGCCGCGGTGGTCGAGATCGAGGCCGGGGCTGTGCTGGCGGTGCGCCACGTTCCGTTGACCTGAGGACTGCGGCTCAACCCAGCGTGGTCGAGGTCTTCGAGGTGGTGGACGTGCCGATCGTCGTCGTCGGCGCCGGGCCGGGCTTGACGCAGTGCTGCACCGCGGCTGCGAGGGTCGAGCCCTGTGCGCTCAGGATCGGCTCCGCGTTCGGCGCGGTCGCCGCGTGCGTGTTCGCGTCGTCGATCAGCTTCGCGTCGGCGTCGCTGAACTGGGCGGCCACCGACACCAGGCAGCCGTAGTCCATGTTCACACCCCGCGCGACGGCCGCAGCATCGGTGATCTTGAGGACCCGCTCCTGCAGCGAGGTCAGCGTGGCTGCATCCGCGGGCGGGTACGACAGCACCGGCGTCGGGGCGGTGTCCGAGGAGTTGCCGCTGCACGATGCCGCGGCGAACAGCAACCCGATCGTCAGCGAACCCGACATCCATCTCTTCACGTGTGCAGCTTTCTGTCGTTCCCGGCGGCGCACCAAGGTACCGGCCAGGTCCGGCTTCATCGCAGCGCCTCGCCGATCCGACGGACGCGGAGCCCGAGTCCATTCGCCACCGAGCTGTCGAGGACGATGCGCGCCGGGCGGGTCATCCCGGATGCGGCGAGCGTCTCGGTGCGCAGCCGGTTCGGGTTCATGCCCAGCCAGTTGGCGACGGCGACCGCGAGCTCGGCTCGGCTCAGCACCTCCGGTCCCGCGATGTGGATCGGTCCGTTGACTTCGGGCATGGCCGCGAGCTGGGCCACGGCCGCGGCGATGTCGGCTGCGTGGGCCGGGCACCGGAACTCGTCGGTGAAGAACGTCGGCGTGGTCTCGCCGCGCAACGCGCGTTGCACCTCGATCTGCAGCGGCGCCAGGAACTCGGTCGCGTACATCAGCGAGGTGCGCACGATCGCTGCCGCGGGGTTGATGGCACGGACCGCCTGCTCGGCCTCCGCCTTCATCCGTCCGTACTCGGTGATCGCGAACGGCTCGTCGCGCTCGGTGTAGGGCGCAGGCCGACCGGCGAACACGACGTCGGTCGACAGGTGCACGAGCCGTGCGCCGCACGCGGTGGCCGCCTCGGCGATGTTGCGGCTGCCGTCGACGATCACCCGCCGATCGTCCTTGCGGTACGCCAGGTGCACCACCACCGCCGGCTTCCATTCCGTGATCATGTCGAGCACGGCGTCGCGCCGGCAGATGTCGAGCGAGTGCGAGCCCGGAGCCACGATGTTCCACGTCGCCGCCTGCGGGCTGCGTTGCAGATGGCGACCGAGGAGACCGCCGGCGCCGGTGATGAACGTCAACTTCGCCCGCCGTCCCAGTGCCACGCGCTGATGTTGCCACGTGCCGAGACCGCCCGGGTACCGTGAGCATCCATGGTCGATCCGGTCTGCGCCCCCGACCCGGCCTCTGTGGCGAGGCACCCGCACCTCGCTGCAGTGGTTCCCGCCGGGTGGGTCCGGGTCGACATGCACAGCCACACGATGTGGAGCGGCGATTCGACGACGACGCCGGAGGAGATCGTGGCCGCGGTGATCGCGACCGGGATCGACGTGCTGTGCATCACCGACCACAACGCGATCGCGGGAGCCGTCGAACTGGCCGCGATCCTGCCGTGCAGGGTGGTGATCGGCGAGGAGTTGAAGACGCACGCCGGCGAGATCATCGGGCTGTTTCTCGACGAGCGGGTGCCGATCGGCGTGCAGCCGGCGGAGGCAGCCGAGCGGATACGCGACCAGGGCGGGCTCGTCTACATCCCGCACCCCTTCGATCCCATGCGCCGCAACCTCGCCGAGCCTGCGATGCGCGCGTTGGCCGAAGCCGGTCTGGTCGATGCGATCGAGGTGATCAACGCGAAGACATCGCTGCCGTCGTTGAACCGGCGCGCAGCCGAGTTCGCGGCTGAGTTCGACCTCGCCGCCGGGGCGGGCAGCGATGCCCACGTGCCGCTCGCGCTCGGGGCCGCGTACGTCGAGATGCCCGACTTCGACGGCGCGGCCGACTTCCTGGCCAAGCTGCGCCTCGGTCGCCCCATCGGTCACCACTGGGACCAAGCCCGTCCGTGGTCGCCCCGGATCGTCCCCAGCACCCGGATCCTCTGACCTCCGACATCCGATGGCCTGTGCTCAGGGGGCGTCGTATTACGGGCCAGGTGCCGGCGCAGCGCCGGTGCTGAGCGCGACGACCGCGTTGCGCTCGTTGGCCGCTGCTGCGACGGTCGGGGCATCGGCGAGCGGCACGGCGATGACGACGTCGGTGGCACCGACCTCGACGATGACGGCCGAGCCGGCGATCGCGATGCCTCCGCCGAGTACGGCGGCCGAGTCGCCCACGGTGAACAGGCCGGGGTTGGCGACGTCAGTGATGTCGATCGCCAACCAGCCATCGGGGATCAGTGCCTGCGGTCCGGTCGAGTCGACGACGTCATCGCCGACCACGATCTCACCCCGACGGATCCGCTGCGTCGCCGTCGCTTGGGCGGGCACGGCGGCCAGTGCCGACTCCGGGACGAGGGCCTGAGGTACCTCACGCGGCTCGACGGCGCCGGCGACGGGATCGCCCGCGACCAGGTCCTTCGTCGCGACGTAGACCGTGGTGGAGTGGCCCCAGGCATCGCGCTCGCGTCGAACTCCGGCGAGACCCGACGCGACCGAGCCACCGACGCCGAGCGCGAGGATCCCCACGAGCACCCACCGGATCCACGGCCGCCGAGCCAATTGCATGCGAACGTTCGCCAACAGCCGCATCGCGCGACCCCTCTCGTGTGCTGCCGAACCGGCAGGGAGACGTTGGGGGAAGGCGGTGGGGAAAGGTGTCGACGAGCCGTTGGCGAGGTCAGTCGCTGCTGGCGGCCTTGGCCGGCGCGGCGGCCGGTGTGCTGGTGCTCGACGACGACTCGCCCGACGAGGGCTTGGCCGATGACGACTTGGCCGGCGTGTCGCTGCTGGACGACGAGCTGTCGGAGGACGACGAGCTGCTGGACGCGTCGCCGGAGGCCGAGCCGGCAGCGGTGGACGAGCCGGACGTGCTGGAACCTCCGCGGCTGTCGGTCTTGTAGAAACCGCCACCCTTGAAGGACACGCCGACGGGGAGGAAGACCTTCTTGACCGGCATCGTCTCGCCGCTGGCGGGGTGCACTGCCTCGGTGAGCGCATCGTCGCTGAAGGCCTGCTGGACTTCGATCGTCTCACCGGTGTCGATGAACTTGTAGACGTAAGTGGGCATGTCCTGGTCTCTCCGACGGCGCAAGCACTCGACGTTTGCGAGCGCCAACGATAGCGGCTTTGTAGGCTGGCGACCCATGCGAGTACGTACGGCCGTCATCCCCGCCGCCGGCCTCGGCACCCGGTTCCTGCCGGCCACCAAGGCCGTTCCCAAAGAGCTCCTCCCGATCATCGATGTGCCCGCATTGCAGCTGGTCATCGACGAAGCCGTCGGGGCCGGCATCGATCACGTCGTCATCGTCAACAGCCGCAGCAAGCCGTCGATCGAGGCATACTTCGCCGATTCACCTACCGTCATCGAGAAGTTGATCTCCAGCGGCCGGGCCGAGATGGCCGAGCGGCTGCAGGCGATCGGGCGCGACGTGCGGATCAGCTTCGCCTACCAGGACGATCCCCGCGGCCTCGGTCATGCGGTCGGCTGCGCTCGCGACGCGGTCGGCGACGAGCCCTTCGCCGTGCTGCTGCCCGACGAGTTGATGGGCACGAGCGAGCTCCTCGCCGCGATGTGCGAGGTGTGCGTGTCCACCGGCGGCAGCGTGGTGGGGCTGAAGCGGGTCCCGCTCGAGGACGTCAGCGCGTACGGCGTGATCACACCCCGCGGCGAGATCGATGCCGACGGCGTGATCGCGATCGCCGACCTCGTCGAGAAGCCTGCCGTGGCCGACGCGCCGAGCGACCTGATCATCATCGGCCGGTACGTGCTGACGCCGGATGTGTTCGACGCGATCGCCGAGCTGCGCCCCGGCGCCGGCGGCGAGCTGCAGCTCACGGATGCGTTGCGGGTCCAGGCCGCCTCGCGGCCATTCCACGGCGTGCTCCGCGACGTGCGCCGGTTCGACACCGGGAACCCGATCGGCTGGCTGGGCGCCGTCGTCGAGATCGCGCTCGAGCACCCGACCTACGGCCCGGGCATCCGCGCCGAGCTGGAGCGCCTGCTCGGCAACGGAGCGCCTCCGCGCTAACGGACCCGGCGGAACAGCGTCGGGTAGTCGCGCACGAGGCCGTGCTCGTCGACGTCGAACTCCTGGGCCCAACCGGTGGAGAGTTGTTGAAACCTCCAGTGGTGCTCGCCGATGCGCGTGTAGCGCTGGCGATCGGGGCGGACGTCGAGGGTCTCGACGTCGACGTACGCAACGGTGATGTCGGCCGAGTCCCCGACGTGCAGCGGGAGGCGGCGGATCGGCAGCGTGTTGGTGAAGGGGGTGCACGCGAGGTCGAGGTCGATGCAGCCGTCGAGCTCGGGCCGATGTGCGCCGTTCATCTCACCCCACCGGCCATGACCATCGGTGCCGAGCCACAGGTCGGGGTCGTCCATGTCTCGGAACAGCAGGAACTGGCGCACTTGCCACGTCGGCGAGATCCTCAGGATGTAGTGGATCTGCTCGCGTCCGACGACGCCCGACGCCGTCCAGGCCTCGTTCTCCCACGTGATCGTGAGCTCCTCCGTGACGTCATGGCTCGACTCGTCATCGCTCGACTCGTCATCGCTCGACTCGTGCACGTTCGAGTCGGCATCCCAAGGCGTCCAGCGCGCGACGTGGCCGTCGGAAGAGAACGATGGGTAGCTCGGCGCGACCATGTGTCGAGTCTCGCAGACGATCCCGAAGATCGCAGCCGGTACCGTGCACGCATGGACCGGTTGCGCGTCTCGATCGTCGAAGCCCGCGAGCTCGTGTTGGCCGAGTGCCCTCGGCTCGCGCCGGTGACGGTCGAGCTCGCCGACGCGATCGGCCGCGTGCTGGCGGTGGACATCGTCTCCCCGGAAGACGTGCCGCCGTTCGCGAACAGCGCGCTCGACGGCTACGCGGTGCTGGCCGCAGATGTGGCGACGGTCCCCGTCGAGTTGCCGGTGGTCGCGGAGATCGCTGCCGGTGCGGCGGCAGACCGCCCCCTCGCACCGGGCGAGGCGATCCGGATCATGACGGGCGCTCCCGTGCCGGCCGGGGCGGATGCGATCGTGCTCGTCGAGCGCACCGAGCGCCTGGATGGCGGTGCACGCGTCCGCATCCACGAGACCGTCCGCTCCGGTCAGGCCGTACGCGGCGCGGGCGACGACATCGCCGTCGGCAGCACGGTGTTCACGGCTGGCACGGTGGTGCGGCCTGCAGTCGCCGGCGTGCTGGCCAGCGTCAACGCACGGTCGTTCCCGGCAGTCCCTGCGGCACGCGTTGCCGTGCTCTCCACGGGCGACGAGCTGATCGACGACGGCAGTCCGCTCGGGCCGGGCCAGATCCGCGAGAGCAACAAGACGATGCTGCTCGCACTCGTCGCCGAGACCGGCGCCACGGCCGTCGACTTCGGCGTCATCCGAGACGACGAAGCCGCGCTCGAAGTCGCGCTGCGCGCGGCCACCGACACCTGCGACATCGTGATCACCAGCGGCGGCGTCAGCATGGGCGACTATGACGTGGTCAAGGCCGTGTTGTCGCGCATCGCCGAGATGACCTGGCTGGAGATCGCGATCAAGCCGGCCAAGCCCTTCGCGTTCGGACGTTTGCGCCGCGCCGACGGCCGGCCGGTGCCCATCCTCGGATTGCCGGGCAACCCGGTGTCGTCGCTGGTCAGCTTCGAGCTCCTCGCCCGCCCGGCGCTCCGTCAGATGATGGGCCACACCGAGCCGCTGCTCCGCCAGAGCATCGTCGCGGTCGCCGACACCCCGCTGCGCCGTTCCACCGACGGCAAGGTGCACTACCAGCGGCTGCACGGCGGGTTCGGCGCGGACGGCCGGTACCACGTCAGCGCGGGCGGGCCGCAAGGCAGCCATCAGCTGGCGGCCTCCGCCGTGGCGAACGCGCTGGCCGAGCTGCCCGACGGCGACGGCGTGGCGGCAGGCTCCGACGTGCTCGTCTACCTGCTCTCCTCCTGAGCGGCGTAGCCTGACCTGATGGATCTCGTCGATCCCTTCGGGCGCACAATTCGAGACCTTCGCATCTCCGTCACTGACCGGTGCAACTTTCGCTGCACCTACTGCATGCCCGAGGAGGGGATGAAGTGGCTGCCGCGCACCGACGTCCTCACGTTCGAGGAGATGGAACGGCTGGCGCGGATCTTCGTCGAACGGTTCGAGGTCGACGGTCTCCGCCTGACAGGTGGCGAGCCGACGGTGCGCGCCCACCTGCCTGTCCTGGTCCGCAAGCTCGCCCAGCTGCGTGTTCCCGCCACATCGGCCTCGCCGCACGCCGGCAGGAAGCCCGATCTGTCGATCACCACCAACGGTTCGTCGTTCCGCCTCCTCGCCCACGAGCTGCGCGACGCCGGCCTGGACCGCGTCAACATCAGCCTCGACACGCTGCAGCGCGAGAAGTTCCAGCGGATGACCCGTCGTGACGAGCTGGAGCGTGTGCTCGACGGCATCGAGGCCGCGAAGGAAGCCGGCTTCTCGCCGGTGAAGATCAACGCGGTCATCGAGCGCGGCACCAACGACGACGAGATCGTCGATCTCGCCAGGTTCGGCCGAGAGCACGATGTCGAGGTCCGGTTCATCGAGTTCATGCCGCTCGATGCCTCGGGTCACTGGATCAACGACAGCGTCGTCACCCAGGATGAGATCGTCGAGAAGATCCATGCGGTGCACCCGATCGAGCAGATGCCGGCGCGGGGCACAGCTCCGGCGGACCGGTGGCGCTACCTCGACGGCGCGGGCACGATCGGGATCATCCCCACGATCAGCCATCCGTTCTGCGGCGACTGCGATCGCGTCCGTCTCACGGCCGACGGCAACTTCCGCACCTGTCTCTTCGCCACCGACGAGTTCGGCTTGCTGCCGATGATGCGTCGGGGCGGCAGCGACGACGACCTCGCCGCAGAGATCCAACGTGCGGTCGGCACGAAGTGGGCCGGCCACCAGATCAACCAGGTCAACTTCATCCGCCCGAGCCGCTCGATGAGCCAGATCGGCGGCTGACCGCATGCGCCGTGCAGCCCGCGCCGCTGGTTTCGCCGGCGCCGTGGTGGTGCTCGGCGGCGCTGCTGTCGCCGCGCTCGCGGCACCCTCCCTCACCGCCATCTCCACGGCTGCGATGGTGAGCGCACAGGCCCAGCGGGTCACCCCGCCGACGTCGTCGGGTACGTCACCCACGCTCGGGGGCTGCGCGATGTACCCGCCGGACAACCCGTGGAACATGCGCGTCGACTCGCTGCCGTTGCGGGCGGGCTCCGCCCAGACCATCGCGAAGATCCTGTCGATCGGCAACACCACGCTCCACCCGGACTTCGGAGAGAACCCGGACTACGGCATTCCGTACGTCGTGGTCCCCGCGACCCAGCCACCGGTGCCGATCGTCTTCCGCGGCAACGGCGCCGACGAGAGCGATCCTGGCCCGTACCCCGTCCCGCCCGACGCTCCCGTCGAAGGTGGCGGCATCGGCGATGCACACGTGCTCGTCCTCCAGCAGGGCAGCTGTCGGCTGTACGAGCTCGACGAAGCCGTGCGCCAGGGCGCGGGCTGGCTCGCCAGCTGGGGAGCCGAGTTCGATCTGACCTCCAACGCGCTCCGTCCGCTGGGCTGGACCAGTGCCGACGCTGCGGGGCTGCCGATCCTGCTCGGACTCGTGCGCTACGACGAGGTCGCGGCCGGTCACATCGACCACGCGATCCGCGTCACGTTCTCCCAGACGCAACGCGCGTACATCCTCCCGGCCACGCATGTCGCCTCCAGCCGCACCGATCCGACGCTGCCGCCGATGGGCCTTCGGCTGCGACTCACGGCTGGCTACGACCTCAGTGGCCTGCACGGGCAGGCACTGGTGATCGCCACGGCGATGAAGCGGTATGGGCTGATCGTGGCGGACAACGGCAGCAACTGGTACTTCCAGGGTGCCCCCAGCACGGGTTGGAACGACGACGACCTCAACCAGCTCAAGGGCATTCCCGGATCAGCGTTCGAGGTCGTCGACACGGGTCCGACGCGCGGCTGAGACGCGTCCGTCACAGCGAGGGTGCACCAAGCGCGGCACCGGAGGTCACTACGCTGTCCGACGGATGTCTGATCTCTCCTTCACCCACCTCGACCCCATGGGTCGGGCACGCATGGTCGATGTCACGCCGAAGGAGCCGACGCATCGCCGTGCGGTCGCCCGGTGCATCGTCTCCATGCAGCCCGAGACCACCGCTGCCGTTGCGAATCGCGAGGTGAAGAAGGGCGACGTCCTCGCCGTCGCCCGTGTCGCCGGCATCCAGGCCGCGAAGCGGACCTCCGACGTGATCCCGCTGTGCCACCCGTTGCTGGTTGGTTCCGTGTCGATCAACTTCGAGATCGGCGACGACCACATCGCGATCGAAGCCCAGGTCGACACGGTGGATCGCACCGGTGTCGAGATGGAAGCACTGCATGCGTGTTCGGTGGCCGCGCTGACGATCTACGACATGTGCAAGTCGGCCGACAAGGGCATGGTCATCGGCGAGCTGGCCTTGTGGGAGAAGACCGGTGGCCGATCAGGGGTGTACCGCAGGGGTGGCGACGTTGCTGCTACCGTGACGAATGTTGTACAATCGTAATGTTATTACGAACTCGTAACCACCCGATCGGGTGCGGTGACGACCTCGCAATGCCTCTTCTCATCATGACCAACACCTCTCTCACGACAAGCGGTGAACAGTGACCAAGATTGTTCTTCTCGCAGTAGCAGCCGCATGGGCGGCCGTCCTGCTCCCTCCGCTCTTGCGCAACCGCAGCGAGAACCGCCCGGGAAGTTCGGTCTCCGACTTCAACCGGCAGCTGTCCAGCCTCCAGCGTTCGGTCCCCACCCGCGGCATGGCCCCGATGCGTGCAATGGGTCGCCCGCTGGCACAGTCGCCGCTCGCTCGCCCGGCCGCTGCGGGTCGTCCGGGGCAGATGCATCGCACCCTTTCGGTTGCCTCCTCACAGCATCGTGAGCAGTCGTCGGCGCCCGTGGTGCACCGCACCCACGGCGAGCCCGGCACGTCGCGCAGCCACGACGCCACGTCCGGTCAGCACCGCCAGGCGATGGTGCACCGCACGGTGAGCAGCCGTCAGGAGATCAAGCGGCGCCGCACGAACATCGTGTTCTTCCTGCTGATGCTCACGGTCGGCTCGCTGTTCCTCGCCGCCACCACACACGCCAACGCGATGATGTACACGTTCGCTCTGTCGTTCCTGTCGCTGTGCGGGTACTGCTACAAGTTGGTTCAAGTTCGCCAGCTGGAGCAGCAGAACAGCGCCTATTCCGAGAACCAGTGGTTCCGCGCCGCCTGATCGATTTCTCGCCCGGTATCGCCGACCCCCACCGCTAGGCTGGCGTCCGCATTCCTCGGGGGTGTAGCTCAGTTGGTAGAGCGCGACTATCGCACAGTCGAGGCCAGGGGTTCGATTCCCCTCACCTCCACCCGAAGCCCACAGCACGCAGTCGCACCGATCAGGACCGCATCCGCCCGGCGGAGCGGTCCTGTTGCGTTCTCCGAATCGGACCCGTCGGGAGTCGATCGCAGTGCCCGATCTGTGTACGCCAACGTGTCGCTGAGGGCAGATCGGCGTACGCGGAAGCGTGTTGGCCAACACACCGCGTGACCGGATCGACCAGTCACGCACTCATGTGCGGTCGAGCGTGCAGCCGGCGGGAATCGTCAGTAGGGGAACGGGATCGACCACGCCGTGCTGGGCGCCGGCGGGGTGCACCTCGAAGTGGAGGTGGTAGTTGCCCGGGCCTGCGTCGCCGGTGTCGCCGACGTAGCCGATGATCTGGCCGCGGCTGACAGCCGAGCCGTTCCGGAGACCGGGCGCGAACCGGTCGAGGTGCGCGTACATGTAGTACGTCTTACCCGTGAGCGCGTTCAGACGCCAGGAGTTGCCGGAGAGGGTGACGGCCGTCGAGCCCGAGCCGTTGTCGACGACCTGGTTGCTGAGCGTGCCGTCGATCACCGCGTACACCGCCTGGTTGGGAGTGGCCTGGATCGTGTCCCACCGGTAGTAGCCGAGGATGTCGGTGCCTTCGTGGGTCCGTCCGCCGGAGCGTGGATCGCCGAAGTTGTTGAGCAGTTCGCACGCAGGCTTTTGCGGAACGCACGGCCCTTCGGGGATGACCTCGATCGGGAAGAACAAGCCGGTCGTCGGCAGGCTCGTGGTGCTCGTCGAGGTGGTGGTGGTGGTGCTCGTCGTGGTGGTGGTGCTCGTCGAGGCGGCGACCGTGACGGTCGTTGCGGTGGTGCTCGTCGCTGCGGCGCAGTTGCCGAGCGAGATCGGGATCGTCGTGGTGGTGGCCGACAGCCGCACTGCGGGGAGAACCGCCTGCGCGGGTCCGCCGACGACGATGAGCGAGTCGCTGCCGACATCCGCCGCTGCCGGACCGACGAGCTCGAACGCGCCGATGCACGTGCCCACCACCAGCGCGACGACGGCGCACCTCACCTGCCCGCGGTTCATGTGCGGGCACGCTACCGGCGGCATCGGGTCCACCCATCCCGCTGCCCAGCGGGCACGCCGCGCGTGCCCTGCGTAGCATCACGCTCGTGTACCTCCCACAGCACTTCGCAGTCGACGACGTCGACGTGCTGCACGACGCAATCGACGCGGCCGGTCCGGCCCATCTCGTCACCCTCAACCGCACCGCGGACGGACAACGCACCATCGAGTCCAGCGTCGTCCCGCTGCTCCTCGACCGCGCCTCGAACCGACTCGTCGGCCACCTCGCCCGAGCCAACCATCAGTGGCGCGATGTCGACGGCGAGGTGGACGCGGTGGCGATCTTCAGCGGACCGAACGCGTACGTCTCGCCGAGCTTCTATCCGTCGAAGCGCGAGACCGGCCGGGTCGTGCCGACGTGGAACTACGAGGTCGTCCACGCCGCCGGGAGGCTCGTGGTGCACGACGACGTCGACTGGGTCGTGGACCTCGTGACCCGTCTGACCGAGCGGCACGAGGCCGGACGCGAGCAGCCGTGGTCGGTCACCGACACGCCGGAGGGCTACATCGAGAACACGGCGCGCAGCATCGTCGGGATCGAGCTGCAGATCACCCGGCTCGAGGGCAAGCACAAGCTCAGCCAGAACCGGTCCGTGGCCGATGTCGACGGCACCATCGCTGGCCTCATCGACGGCACGCCCGATGAACGTGCGGTGGCGGCAGCGATGCAGCGTGCCCGGACGTCAGCCGGCTGAGCGGACCAGCTGCACCGGGACCGACTTGTAGGTCGGCGTGCCGGCCTCGCCGGTGCTGTGCAGCGGCACGAGCACGTTCGTCTCGGGGAAGTAGGCGGCGCAGCAGCCCGCCGAGATCTCGTAGCTGACGACGCGGAACCGTGGCGCCGTACGGACCTCGCCGGCTGCATCGGTGGAGACGAGATCGACCGTGTCGCCATCCGACAGGCCGAGCGCGACGATGTCCTGCGAGCTGACGAACACGACACGGCGACCGCCGTGGATGCCGCGATAGCGATCGTCGAGACCATAGATCGTGGTGTTGTACTGATCGTGGCTGCGCAACGTCTGCAGCAGCAGCGTGCCAGGCTCGGCGCTCACGAAGGTGAGCGGGTTGAGGGTGAGGTTGGCCTTGCCCGATGCCGTGTGGAACTCACGACGATCGCGTGGGGCGTGCGGCAGCGTGAACCCGCCGGGGTGCTGGATCTTGGTGTTGAAGTCGGCGAAGTCCGGCAGCACCCGACCGATCGCGTCGCGGATCGAATCGTGGTCCGCTCCCAAGCGGTCCCAATCGGCGTTGCTGGCCTCGGGTCGCAGCGTGGCCGCGGCGAGTCGGCTGACGATCTGCACCTCGCTGAGCAGGTGCTTCGACGCAGGTTCGAGGCCACCCCTCGAGGCGTGGACGACGCCCATCGAGTCCTCGACGGTGACCATTTGCTCCGCGCCGTCGACGACGTGGCGCTCCGTACGGCCCATCGTCGGCAGGATCAGCGCTTCGTCCCCGGTGATCACGTGCGAGGCGTTGAGCTTGGTCGAGATGTGGACGGTGAGGCGGCAGGTCTCCAGCGCACGATGTGACGCCGTCGTGTCCGGTGTGGCGGACGCGAAGTTGCCACCCATTCCGATGAACACCTTGACCTTGCCGTCGATCATCCCCTGGATGGTCTCGACGGTGTCGAAGCCGTGGTGTCGTGGTGGCTCGAACGCGAACTCGTGGGCCAGCGAATCGAGGAACGCATCACTGGGCTTCTCGTAGATCCCCATCGTGCGGTCGCCCTGCACGTTCGAGTGGCCGCGCACCGGGCAGACGCCGGCGCCGGGGCGGCCGATGTTGCCGCGCAGCAGCAAGAAGTTGACGACCTCGCGGATCGTGGCCACCGAGTTGGCGTGCTGGGTGAGGCCCATCGCCCAGCACACGATGATGCTCGTGGATGCCCGGACGCGCGCGGCGAACGCTTCGGCGACGTCGCGGTCGAAGCCCGTGGCCGCTGCGTACTCGTCCCAGTCGAACGTCGCCGCGCCGTCGGCGAAGGCGTCGAAGCCGGCCGTGAACTCGTCGATGAAGGCACGGTCGATGTCGCCCGTGGTGACGAGGAGGTGGTTGACCGCCTTGAAGAACGCGAGGTCGCCGTTGACCCTGATCTGCAGGTAGTCGTCGGCCAACGCAGTGCCATTCCCGATGATGCCGCCGGCCTTCTGCGGGTTCTTGAACCGCAGCAGCCCGGCTTCCTGGATGGGGTTGATCGCGACGATCGCAGCGCCGTGCCCCTTGGCCTGCTCGAGCGCGGACAGCATCCGTGGGTGGTTGGTGCCGGGGTTCTGCCCGACGACGACGATCAGGTCCGCGCGGTCGAAGTCGCTGATGTGCACGGAGCCCTTGCCGATGCCGATCGTCTGGCTCAACGCCATCCCACTGGACTCGTGGCACATGTTCGAGCAATCGGGCAGGTTGTTCGTGCCGAACGAGCGTGCGAACAGTTGGTAGAGGAACGCAGCCTCGTTGCTCGTGCGGCCCGACGTGTAGAAGGCGGCCTCGTCGGGCGAGTCGAGCTCGCGGAGCCGGCGACCGATGAGCTCGAACGCGTCATCCCACGAGACCGGTGCGTAGTGGGTGGCTCCCGATGCCTTGTACATCGGTTCGGTGAGCCGGCCCTGCTTGCCCAGCCAGAACTCTTCGCGCTCGCGCAGCTCGGCCACCGAGTGCTCGGCGAAGAACGCGCGCGTCACCCGCTCCGTGGTGGCTTCCTCGGCAACAGCCTTGACGCCGTTCTCGCAGAACTCGGCGACGTGCGGCTTGTCGGGTTCGGGCCACGCGCACCCCGGGCAGTCGAACCCGGTGGGCTGGTTGAGGATCCGCAGCGTCGACAACGTGCGACGAAGGCCCATCTGGCCGATGCCGGACTGCATCGACTTCACGACTGCGGGCGTGCCGGCCGCCCATCGCTTCGATGCTTCGATCGTGCCGGAGAAGTCCTCGGTGGTCACGCGTGCAGCTTACGGGCGGGCATCTCAGCTCGTCGGTCGTGGAACTCGGGCCGACGCGTCGACATCTAAGCTCGTCGGCCGTGGAGCTGCGTTTGCACACCTTGGCGGAGCGCCCTGAGCTCGAAGCGTCGGCCGACCAGATGCCCACGACGTGGGAGGAGTTCATGACCCACGATCTCTGCGCCGGCTTCTACTTCAGCGGCCTCGACCGGTTTGCCGAGCACGTGATCTACGGCGTCAGCGACGAGGCACCTGACGTCGTCATCGCCAAGGCCTTCAGCATCCCCTTCGTGCTCGAGCCGAGCGGCCGCGGATCGGAGCTGCCGATGGACGGCTGGGATCGGGTGGTCCTCTGGGGTTGCGCCGACCATGCCGCCGGCCGCGAACCGAACATCGTGTCGGCGATCGAGATCTCCGTCCATCGCGACTGGCAGGGCTACCACCTCAGCCGGCAGATGGTGATCGCGATGCGCAACAACGTCGCCCGTCTCGGGTTCGAGCGGTTGGTCGCGCCGGTGCGACCGAACGGCAAGCACCGCGAGCCGGACACGCCAATGACGGAGTACGCGTTCCGCACCCGAGACGACGGACTGCCGTACGACGACTGGCTGCGCGTGCACGTCCGTCTCGGTGCGCGGATCCTCCAGGTGGCGCCGACGTCGATGGCGATCACCGGTTCGCTCGCCGAATGGCGTGAGTGGACCGGCATGGCGTTCGACACGACCGGCCGGCTCCACGTGCCTGGCGCGCTGTCGCCGGTTCGCGTGGACGTCGAGCACGACAACGCGGTGTACATCGAGCCGAACGTGTGGGTCGAGCACCGGCTCGGGTGACACGCCGAGCGCCCTCGCCGCGGGACCTGGCTAGCTGACGGTGCAGCCCGCAGGGATCGTCAACACGGTGAGGGCATTCACTGCCGCTCCACCGTTCGGGTGCACCTCGAAGTGGAGGTGGTAGTTGCCGGGCCCTGGATCGCCGGTGTCACCGACGTAGCCGATCACCTGTCCCTGGTGGACGAAGGAGCCGTTGGCGAGGCCGTCGGCGAAGTGCTCGAGGTGCATGAAGGCGTAGTACGTCTTCGATGTACCGGTGGCGTCGAGGTGCCACGAGTTGCCCGACAGCGTCGAGTCTGCGGTGCCGTTGATCACCTGGTGCGAGAGCGTGCCGTCGACGACTGCGTAGACCTCCTGGCCCTGGGTGGCCATCATGTCGGTGCCCTCGTGCGACCGGCCGCCCGAGCGCGGATCGCCGAAGTTGTCGAGGATCGCGCACCTCGGCGTCGTCTGCATCGGGAAGATCGGCCGGGAGACGTCGATGTTCAGCCGCTTGGCCTGACGCGTGGCCGCGGCGGGTTGGCCGACCGAGCCGGAGGCATCGAGCTGCGCTCCACCCGCAGCGGACGACGTCGCCACGCTGCTGACGGTCAGCGCACCCGCGAGGGCGAGGGCGACGAGTGCCGCAGGGGGCACGCGGAAGAGGGGTCGGTTGTTCGACATGACAGCACCCTTTGGATCTCGTCGATCCGTCCGCGGCGACGACCCTACCGGCGGTCGGCGGTGCGTGCCAGGCGCTGCGGGCGCCTTCACTCAGCCGGCGAGGAGGTCCTTGGCGAAGGTGTCGGCCTCGCGGCTGCGCACCCCGGCGTTCACCCGCTGCCGCTCCAGCACCTGAGCGAGCATCATCGAGGACTGCTTGATCGGGTGCTCGGCGAAGAACCCCTGCACGTCAGCTACGGCCGTCTCGGTGTTGAGCGTCTTCACCGGATCGACCATGCGGATGATCGACGGGTTCGGAAACATCTCGTTGGCCGCGGTCCAGTTGGTGCGGACGATCTTCCAGGCCACCGCGCCGTGGGCACGGTTGGCGACGCAGCGCTGCAACAGGTACGGCGCGTTCTGCGTGCGGACCTCGCCGGAGAACGCGAACTCACACGTCTGGCGGATCAGGTCGGCGTCGTCGAAGTCGGCGAGCGCATACAGGTTGCGCAGCTGAGCCTGCGGGTTCTCGGCGGTGCGGAACCCGTCCGCGAACCGGTCCCAGTCCTGCTGATCGCCGAACGCGGCGACGACGGTGGTGGCGGCGTCGACGAGCTCCGGATCCGTCGCAGCGAGATCACCGGCCAGGATCACTCGGCAGCGTTCGCGAGCCTCGACGTTGCCGCCGCTGACCGCGCTGGTGGTCACCAGGAGGCCGCGCAGCGTCGACGCCAGGTCGTCCTCGCCCTCAACGGGTTCCCAGCCCAACGATGCCAGCGCCGGAGCGACGAGTGCATCGACGCGCGCCATGAACGGGACGCGTGCCTCTCCGTCGAGCAAACGGCTGAGCCGGCCGAGCGATGCCGTGACCGCCTGCCACACCGCCAGCTCGCGCTCACCGGAGAAGCCCTCGAGGAACGACAGCAGCGCGGTCGCCGAGAGGCGGCCGGCGACGAACGCCGCGCTCGCATCATCGACGAGGTTGTAGCGTTCGACGGTGTTCAGCGTCGCCAGCGCGTCGGCTCCGAGGCGGCTGCGCAAGGTGTCGTCGTAGGCGACGCGGTAGAAGCCGTGACCGCCGGCGTTGACGACGATCGCGTCGTCGGTGTGGACGTCGATCGACGCGTCCGAACCGTCGAGCAGGATCGTGTGGGTCTCGGCACCGACGCGAATGCTGACCGGGATGATGAACAGCGTCGCATCGATCGGTTCCTCACCGAAGCCGAAGCGCTCCTGGCGCAGCAGCAGCTCGCCGCCGACGAGCGACGCCGAGACCAGCGGATAGCCCGCCTGCCAGATCCAGCTGTCCATCAGGTCGCGCACCGGCTCGTTGCCGCCATCCGCGCGAGTGATGGCCTCGATCGCGTCCCACAGGTCCGATGTCTCCGTGTTCGCGTAGCTGTGCGTGCGGAGGTAGTTGTTGACGCCCTGACGGAAGCGCTCCTCGCCGAGGTACTGCTGCAACATGCGCAGCAGCGCGCCGCCCTTCTGGTAGGTCAACACGTCGAACATGCCCTCGCACTCCGATGGCGCGCGCACGGGGAACTCGACGGTGCGCGTGGCGGCCAGCGAGTCGACCTCGAACGCCGCGGAGCGCTCCAGGCTGAAGCTGGTCCAGCGCTTCCAATCGGGGCGGAAGGCCTCGACGGCCATCACCTCCATGAAGGTCGCGAACGCCTCGTTGAGCCAGATCCCGTTCCACCACCGCATGGTCACGAGGTCACCGAACCACATGTGGGCCAGCTCGTGGCTGACCACGTCGGCCACGTTCTGCTGATCGAACTGCGTGCTGGTCTCGGGGTCGACGAGCAGCAGCGACTCCCGGTAGGTGATGCAACCGAGGTTCTCCATCGCGCCGGCAGCGAAGTCCGGCAGGGCGACCATGTCCAGCTTCTGGGCGGGATACGCGATGCCGTAGTACTCCTGGAACCACGCCAGGCTGGCAGCGCCCACGTCGAGCCCGAACTGGGTCAGGTGGCCCTTGCCGGGGACGTGCACGAGCCGCATCGGCGTGCCCCCGACATCGATCGGCTCGGTGGCTTCGAGGCGGCCCACGATGACGGACACGAGGTACGTGCTCATCACCATCGTGTCGGCGAAGGTCACGGCAGTGCGTCCATTGGCCTGGGTCGCCCGACCGATCTCGGGGCCGTTCGAGACGGCCATCATTGCGTCGTCGACGACCAGCGTGATGCCGAACGAGGCCTTGAGGTCCGGCTCGTCGAAGCACGGAAAGCCGCGTCGGCAGTCGGTGGCCTGCATCTGCGAGCACGCAATGACGTGCTCGACGCCGGCGTCGTCGCGGTAAGTGCTGCGGTAGAAGCCACGCAGGCGGTCGTTGAGCGTGCCGAGGAAGGTGATCGCGATCTCGATCGAACCCGGAGCGACTGCGGCGTGGATGAACAGCCGCTCGGTGCCCTCGTCGAGGGTGAAGTTCGCGGCACGGCCATCGACCGTGACGGACTCGATCTCGAGCTCGATCGCGTTGAGCACGATCTGCTCGGCGGCCTCGACGACGTCGGCGGCGATCGTCACGCTGCCGCTGAACGTGGCGGCAGCCAGCTCGGGCTCGAGGGTGACCGTGTAGTGACGGGGGAGCACCGCGCGGGGGAGTCGGTAGGGATCGAGGTCCATCTTCCGAGCCTAGTTGGCAGGGGTTCCGGGCCGGAGAGCGGCTCTGCGTCAGCAACGGTTGCGTCCGCTAGCGTCAACCCACGTGCCAGACGCAACCCGAGAGCCCGAGTTCGATGTGGCCGAGTCCGCTGTGGCCGAGTTCGATGTCGTCGGCATCGGCAACGCGCTGGTCGATGTCATCGCCCACGCAGACGAAGCGTTCATCGCTCGGGAGTCACTGGTCAAGGGCTCGATGACGCTCATCGAGACCGAGCGCGCGGTGTCGCTGTACAGGTCGCTCGGATCGGCCGTCGAGATGAGTGGCGGCTCGGCGGCGAACACGATGTGTGGCGTCGCCTCCTTCGGCGGGCGCGCCGCGTACATCGGCAAGGTGTGTGACGACGAGCTCGGTCAGGTCTTCGGTCACGACCTCCGTGCCGTGGGCATCACGTTCCGCCCGGGCGCTCCGGAGGCGGACACGCCGACAGGCCGTTGCATCATCGTTGTCACGCCCGATGCGGAGCGGACGATGAACACCTACCTCGGTGTGTCGTCGCTGCTGTGCCCGCCCGACATCGATGCAGCCACTGTCGCGGCCGGCAAGGTGCTCTACATGGAGGGCTACCTGTACGACCGGCCCGCGGCGAAGGAAGCGTTCCGTGCGGCCGCACGCATCGCCCACGCGCACGGTCGGGAGGTGTCGCTGACCCTGAGCGACGCATTCTGCGTCGACCGCCACCGCGACGACTTCCGGGGCCTCGTCGCCGACGAAGTCGACATCCTGTTCGGCAACGAAGACGAGCTCACCTCTCTCTACGAGGTCGACGACTTCGATACAGCCGTCGCTGCTGTGCGGCGTGACTGCGCCCTCGCCGTCATCACCCGCGGCGCCAGCGGCTCCGTCATCGTCACCGGTGACGGTGTCATCACGGTCCCGGCAGAAGCCGTCCATCGTGTGCTCGACACCACGGGTGCAGGAGACCTCTTCGCGTCTGGGTTCCTGTACGGCTACACCAACGGCATGTCGCTGCCGGAGTGCGGTCGACTCGGCTCCGTCGCCGCTGCCGAGGTGATCTCCCACGTCGGCGCCCGACCGCTCGTCGAGCTCCACAAGCTGGCGTGATGGAGCCGGTGTCGTCGGTTGCCCGGGCGTGGCTCGCTGCGGAGCCGGACGACGACGTCCGCATCGAACTGGCGCGGTTGATCGACGGTCCACAGGACGTGCTCGCGGCACGGTTCGAGGGGCGTCTGCAGTTCGGCACCGCCGGCCTGCGCGGTGAGATGGGTGCCGGCCCGCTGCGGATGAACCGACTCGTCGTTCGCCAGGCCGCCGCCGGCCTCGGCCGGTACGTGCTCGACCACTGGAGCGACGCCGCCGAGCGAGGGATCATCATCGGCTTCGATGCGCGCCGCAAGAGCAACGACTTCGCGATGGACACGGCGCGGGTGCTGGCGGACATGGGCGTGCGTGCGCTGCTGCTGCCGTCGGCGCTGCCGACCCCGGTGCTGGCCTGGAACATCCTCGAGCACGACGCAGTCGCCGGCGTCGTCGTGACCGCGAGCCACAACCCGCCAGCGGACAACGGCTACAAGGTGTTCCTCGGCGACAGCGCGCAGATCGTGCCGCCGCACGACATCGGCATCGCCGCGTGCATCGACATGTTCGACCCCTGCACGGTGCCACTCGCGCCGAGTGATCATCCGCTCATCGTCCGCCTCGACGGAACGCCTCTGGAGCGGTACCTCGCCTCGGTCCCGGCTGCTCGGTTGCGTCCCGAGCTCCCCGGTGTGCCCGTCGCCTACACCGCGATGCACGGCGTCGGTGGCGCCACCTTGGCGGCTGCGTTCGAGCGCGCCGGATTGCCCGCTCCGTTCGTCGTGGCGGAGCAGCAGGAACCGGACGGCACGTTCCCGACGGTGTCCTTCCCGAACCCGGAGGAGCCCGGCGCGATGGATCTGCTCCTCGCCCGTGCCGCGGAGACGGGAGCGTTGCTGGCCATCGCCAACGATCCCGATGCCGATCGGCTCGGTGCCGCGATCCCGACTCCGGCCACGGCCACCGAGCCCGGTGGCTGGCGGCGCCTGACCGGTGACGAGATCGGTTGGCTGCTCGGCGATCACATCCTCCGCCACACCAGTGGTGACGATCGCCTCGTCGTCACCACGCTCGTGTCCTCGTCGTTGCTCGGCCGGCTGGCGGCAGCGCACGGCGTGCACTTCGCGGAGACCTACACGGGGTTCAAGTGGATCGGGCGCACCGCACTCGATCACCCCGACCTCCGCTTCGTGTTCGGCTACGAGCAGGCACTCGGCTACCTCGTGTGCCGGCAGCCGCTCGACAAGGACGGCATCACGGCCGCCGTGCTGCTGTCCGAGGTCGCTGCGCTCGCGGCGTTCGAAGGCGTCACCCTGCAGGATCGGCTCGACGATCTCGCCGTACGCTTCGGCCGCCACGTCACGGCCGAGCTGTCGATCCGCCTGGATCCCGTCGACGCCGCAGCGAAGGTCGCCGCGATGCGCGCCACCCCACCGACCGAGGTCGTCGGTTGGCCGGTCACCGGCGTGGAGTGGTACGAAGAAGCCGGCCTGCTGCGCCTCTGGCTCGACGACGTCCGCCTGCAGATCCGCCCGAGTGGCACCGAGCCCAAGGTCAAGCTCTACGGGGAAGCGATCGGCTCCGACCCCGCGCCGCTCCTCCAAGCCCTCGCCCACCTCCTCTGACCCCGCGGTTCCGCGCACCCCGCGGTTCCGCGCAAGGTCCGGCCCCCTACACGGCCGTCTTTCCTGCGAACTCTTGCAAGCGCGAACGCATGCGGTGGATGTTCACGACCTGGCGACCGCACGATGTGAGGTCGCGCAGCTCCAGCTCGTCGAAGCGAAGGATCCGCCAGCCGATCTCGTCGCACGCCCGGTCGCGCCTGCTGTCCTTCCGGGCTCGTTGGTCTCCACTGTGCCACCACGTCGCACCGGGCTCGAGGCCGAGCCGGACGCTGGGCCACGCAGCATCGAGGTGGATGGTCTCCCCATTGAGCAGCGTCAACGGGAACTGTCGGTCAGGGTCGGGTAGCCCGAGCTCGACGACCTTCGCGATGAGGTCGATCTCCAGGCTGCTCTGCGCAGGACGCGGACGTTCGATCGCCTTCTCCAGCCACCGCTCGAGCCGTGTGACGCCGCTGCGGCCCTGCCGTCGCACTGCGTGCAGGTACACGTCCGCCTCGGCGGGAGTGATCAGGCGCTTGAGCCACATCTGCTCCGCGATCTTCTCCAGTCGTACGTCGCTGGTGGTTGCCGCGCATCGGAACAACGCTCGAAGGGGCGACGCGACGATGCGGCCGTCGGCGAGCTCGCGCCGATCGGACACCATGCGCCAGGAACTGCGGGTCGAACGTGCCCAGCTCGGCAGCTTCGGGTCACGGCCGTCCGGCACCATCACCTCGAGCACCGTCGCGGGAACGCACGTCACCCCGTACTGGCGCGCCGCCGTCATTCCCGACACGAACCCTGAGGCACCGGCGTAGAGGCTGAGGGCCATCACTCGCGACTCCACGGTCTCGGGCATTCCGACCAGCCGCTTGACCTTGGGGAGCTCGAGCTGGAAGAGACCGATGTCGACGGCGCGCTTCAACTGGCGTTGGCTGAGATGTTCGAGCAGCTGCTTGTTCGACGCGATGCCGAGCTGGCGTCCGAACAGGTGGAGCATCGCCGGTGAGAGGATCATGCTCCACTGAGTGCTGTGAGCCGGCCAGAACGGAAAACGCGGATCGCGCTTGCAGAAGTTTGCAGGAAAGGATGCGCTCTGAGGGGCTGGAAGTTGCTCGGAACCGCGAGGGGAGAATGGTCAGGCGGCGCCGAACTGGCGGTCGCCGGCGTCGCCGAGGCCGGGGACGATGTACGCGTTCTCGTTGAGCCGTTCGTCGATGGAGGCGGTGTAGATGATCAGGTCGAGGTCGGTGGTGCGGAGGAAGTCGAGGCCTTCGGGCGCGGCCAGGGCGCAGACGACGATGATCGGCCCGGTCGCACCGGCGTCCACCAGCAGGCGGCACGTGTGGGCCAGCGAGCCGCCGGTGGCGAGCATCGGATCGAGCACGATGCAGACCCGGTTCTCGAACGATTCCGGCAGCTTGTTGACGTACGGCTTCGGCTCGAAGGTCTCCTCGTCGCGACTGATCCCGATGAAGCCAACGTCTGCCGTCGGGAGCAGGACCTGCGCGGCGTTGAGGAATCCGAGTCCGGCGCGCAGGACCGGCACCACGATCGGCTGGGTGGACAGCACTCGGCCGGTGGTCTCTTGGATCGGCGTCCGCACGGACACCTCATGGGTCGGCAGGTTCCGGGTCGCTTCGACGATGAGCAGCGTTCCGATCCGCTCCAGCTCCTGGCGGAACACGTTGTTCGGCGTCGCTTCGTCGCGAACCTTGGTGAGTGACGCGGCGGCCAGGGGGTGTTCGACGAGGTGGACGGCGACGGGCATCCGCTCATCTTGCCAGGTCGTCGCGTTTGGTCCGAAAGGGCCGCCGAACCGGCCGCGCTTGCAGAAGTTCGCAGGAAGAAGCGCGCCCTGGGGGGCTTGGAGTTGCGCGGAACCGCGGGGTGGTGAGGGTTCTCAGATGCCGAGGGTGTGCTCGGCACGGAGGAGGGCATAGCGCGGCTTGATCAGGCCGTTGATGATCCGCAGGCGCTCCGGGAACGGTGCGAACGCGCTCTTCATCGCGTTGACCGTGAGCCACTCCATGTCCTCGAGGCCCCACCCGAACGCCTCGTTGAGCTCGATCATCTCGTGCGACATCGACGTCGCGCTCATCAGCCGGTTGTCGGTGTTGACCGTGACCCGGAACCGCAGGCGGCGCAGCATGCCGATCGGGTGATCGGCGATGGACGCGCACACGCCGGTGCCGACGTTTGAGGTGGGGCACAGCTCCAGCGGGATCCGGCGGTCACGGATGTACGCGGCCAGGCGGCCGAGCGTCTCGTCCCCGCGGGAGCCGGTGATGTCGTCGACGATGCGCACGCCGTGGCCGAGTCGTTCGCCACCGCACCACTGCACGGCCTCCCAGATGGAGGGCAGGCCGAACGCTTCCCCCGCGTGGATCGTGGAGTGGAAGTTCTCGCGCTGCACGTGCTGGAACGCGTCGAGGTGACGTGTCGGTGGGTAGCCGGCCTCGGCGCCGGCGATGTCGAAGCCGACCACGCCGCGGTCGCGCCAGTTGACGGCCAGCTCGGCGATCGCCAGCGACCGCGCGGCGGTGCGCATCGCGGAGCAGATCGCGTAGATGGTGAGGTCGGTGCCGGCCGAGCCGCGGGCGAAGCCGTCGAGCACGGCTTGGACGACCTCGTCGAGGGTGAGTCCGGCGTCGGTGTGCAGCTCGGGGGCGAACCGCACCTCGGCGTAGACGACCCCGTCGGCGGCGAGGTCGACCGCACACTCATAGGCCACGCGCTCGATCGCGTCGCGGTGCTGCATCACGCCGCACGTGTGCGCGAACGTCTCGAGGTAGAGGACGAGGTCGTTGCGCTTGGCCCCGCGGTTGAACCAGCTGCTCAGCTCGGCGGCGTCGTGCGAGGGCAGCGCGGTGTAGCCGTACTCGTCGGCGAGCTCGATCACCGTCGACGCGCGCAGGCCGCCATCGAGGTGGTCGTGCAGCAGGGCCTTGGGGGCGCGCCGGATGAGGTCGTGGATCACGCGGTGACCGCGGATCGGTCGAGCCGGCGCAACGGCAGTTCGGCCGAGCGCTGCAGCCAGTTCCACGCCGGGTACTCCGCCGCGGCCGAGATGCAGTGCAGCGAGTAGGCGTGGCGGCTGGTGGCCGAGCGGTTGACGTCGCTCCAGTGGGGGAGCAGCCCGTGGAGCACCACCATCGTGCCTGCCGAGACCTCCAGCGGGACGAGCTCGGCGGGCGCAGGCAGAGGCGCGGGGTCGAGGACCTCGAACTCCGTGCCCTCGGCGTCGGCGAACGACGGACCGCGTCGCTTGAAGACCTTGCGCAGGCTCGTGCGGTGACCGCCCGGTGCCGCCCACAGGCAACCGTTCTCGAGCGTGGCGTCCTCGATCGCGAACCAGAAGCCCGTGACCGTCATCGGATCGGTGTAGAGGAACGTCGCGTCCTGGTGGCAGCCGACCTCTCCGCCGATGTGCGGCTGCTTGAAGATGTACATGCTCTGCAGCGCGAGTGCGTCGGCGAGCCCGATGTCCGCTGCGATGCCGGCGAGATCCGCCGTGTAGCTGAACGACTCGAACGTGTCGTCGAGGTCGTGCATCGCGTGGCCGATCTTGTTGATCGACAGCGTCTTGTCCTGGCGGAGCGCGCCGGTGTCGTCGAAGGCCTCCTCTTCGAAGAAGCACCACGTACCGTTGGAGGACGCGAGGAACTCGCCATCACTGATCCGGTCCTGCTCGTTCGTCGTGAAGATCGAGCGGTGGTCGGTGGGCTCGAACGCCTCGACCATCTCGACCGCGCGCCGGCGGAGGTCGGCGCACGCCTGCGGCCCGGCGAGACCCTCGACCACGAGGAACCCGTCGGTGCGGTACCGGTCGATCTGCTCGTCGGACAGGACCTGAGACATGTCAGCCACCGTAGCCTTTGGGGGCATGGAACTCACCGAGACCAGCCACCTCACGATCCTCGGCAACACGGTGCGGCATCCCGTCGAGCACGTCGAGGTCTTCGACGCTCCGGCGAACGTGTCGTCGGTCCGGTTCACCAACGACGAGCTGAACAGCATGTGCCCCGTCACCGAGCAGCCCGACCTCTCCCACGTCGTGATCGAGTACGTGCCGGACGCGCTGTGCGTCGAGAGCAAGAGCCTCAAGCTGTACCTGTGGGGCTTTCGCGATCGTGCCGTGTTCGCCGAGGCGCTGGCGGCCGAGATCGCCGGCGAGATCATGCTCAGCGCTGCGCCGCACCGGGTCAAGGTGACGCTGACCCAACGCGCCCGCGGCGGCATCGAGGTCCAGGCGATCAGCGAGATCGAACGGGACTGAGCACTCGACACAGTCGTCGGGGGGCGGCCTACTGGCTGTCGTACGCCTGCCCGGCCGCCCGAGGAGCGCGTGACCGTCCGACGAAGCCGGCGACGACGATGATCGTGGCCAGGTACGGCAGCATCTGCACGAACTCGCCGGGAATGCCGGTGTTGAGGAACGACAGCTTGGCCTCCATCGCGTCGAAGAAGCCGAACACGAGCGCACCGGCCAACGCGCCCGCCGGGCTCCATCGACCGACGATCACCACGGCCAACGCGATGAACCCACGTCCGTTGGTGATGTTCTCGTTGAACCGGCCGACGTTTGCCGTCCACCACGAACCGCCGAACCCGGCGACGGCTCCGGCCGCGATCACGTTGCGATAGCGGAGCTGGTTGACGTTCACGCCCAGGGTGTCTGCGGCGCGTGGATGCTCGCCGATCGCCCGCGTGCGCAGGCCCCAGCGCGTCTTCGCGAAGGCCCACGCCAGGAAGGCCACCAACGCGAACGCGATGTAGACGAAGATCGTCTGCTCGAAGAGGATCGGCCCGATGACCGGGATCGAGTGCAACCCCGGGATCTTCCACGGCACGAGTGTTCGGACCTGGTTGTACGCCTCGTCGACGGCCAGGATGCGGTTGCCGAGGAACGACGTGAGGCCGAGCACGAAGAAGTTGATGAAGAAGCCGACGATCACCTGGTCGACCTTGAACCGGATCGCCAGCCAGGCGAGGAACCAGGCGAACAGCGCGGCCACGACCATCGCTGCGCCGACGCCGACCCAGAAGTTGACGACCGAGCCGACGAGCGCCGAGGTGAACGCGCCGCTGAGCAGCAGACCCTCGATCGCGATGTTGACCACGCCCGAGCGCTCGCACATGATCCCGGCCATCGCGCCGAAGATCAGCGGTGCCGAGTAGGTGACGCCCTGCGACAACATGCCCACGAACGCGAAGCTGTTCGGCGCTGCAGCCCAGGCGAGCAGGGTGAAGATGAACACCACCGCCACCGCCGCCAATGCCGCGGTCTGCCACTTGCCGAGGCCACGGGCCAGCTGCACGCCGCCCATGACGGCCAACGAGCCGGCGACCACCCAGGCCAGTGGCGTCGCAGCCACGCCGAACGAATGCCCACCACTCAGGTTGAACGTGGCCGTCCCTGCGTGGCTGGTGAGCCGCCACGCGGTGATCGCTGCGAGGATGAGGTAGACGATGCCCAGGTTGCGCGAACGCTTGATCTGCTCCAGGGAGCGGCCGACCGCCAACTGCGCGTCGCGGTACACCTCGGTCGGTGTGCTCATCAGCCCCATCCCTTGAACAGCTGTGCGCCCTCTTCGCCGCCGGAGTCCTTGAGCCGCCAGATGATGCGGGTCAACGACGGGGCTGCGACGAACAGGACGATGAGCGCCCGGATCACCAGGACGAGGTCGATGGGTACATGCACTTGCAACTGCATCTCCTGGCCACCCGCCTGCAGCGCGCCGAACAGCAGGGCTGCAGCCGTCGTGCCCCAGGGCGAGGATCGCCCGAGCAGCGCGACGGCGATCGCGTCGAAGCCGATGTTGCCGGCGAACGACGAGGTGGCGTGACCCTGGTTGATCCCGCCGAGGATCTCGCTGCCCCCGCCGAGGCCGGCGAACGCACCCGCGAGGAGCATGGCCCCGATGGTCAGCCGGCCGGGGTTCATGCCCGCGTACCGAGCCGCCTCGGGGTTGGCGCCGAGGGTGCGGAACTGGAAGCCGAGCTTGGACTTCTTGAGCAGCCACCACACGAAGACGGCGAGCGCGATCGCGATCACGAAGCCGAAGTGGGCGCGGAGATCGATGGACGAGCGGTGCAGGAAGCCGAACAGGAATGGCAGCCGAGCTGACTTGGCGACGTCGCGGGACACCGCGTCACTGCGGCCGTGCGCCTGGAACGCCGTCGTCTTGAGCAACCACAGCACGGCGAAGGAGGCGACGTAGTTGAGCATGATCGTGGTGATCACCTCGTGCGCTCCCGTGCGCGCCTTGAGGAGGCCGACCAGACCACCCCACAACCCGCCGGCGACGGCCGCTGCGGCCATGGCGAGGATGATGTGCGGCACCGCCGGGATGTCGATCGCGAAGCCGACCCACACCGCCGCCAAGCCGCCGGCGAACACCTGACCCGTCGCGCCGATGTTGAACAGGCCCGCTTTGAACGCAACGGCGACGCTGAGCCCGGCGAAGATCAGCGGCGTCGCGTAGGTGACCGTCTCGCTGAAGCCGCGCAGGCTGCCGAAGGCGCCCTTCGCCAGCGCGATGTAGGAGTCCTTCACGTTGGTGAGCATCCCGCCGACATCGCCGTGCTTGAGCTTGTCGAGGTCGGAGATCGCGATGATCAGCGCCGAGAGGATCAGTGCCGTGAGCAATGCCAGTGCGTTGAGGCGCACGCTGATCCAGCGATGCGGCCAGGGTGAGTGGCGAGGCTCGGCATCGGGCGCCGGCCTCGGAGACGCGATGGCCGCGGTCACGAGATGTGTTCTCCTTTGGCCCCGGCCATGTACAGGCCGACATCGTTGTGGCTCGTCTCCGAGCGTTGCAGATCGGCGATGATGTCGCCGTCGAACATCACGAGGATGCGGTCCGACAGCGCCATGATCTCGTCCAGCTCGGTGCTGACGACGAGGACGGCGACGCCCTTGTCGCGGAGCTCGACGAGCCGCTGGTGGATGTACTCGATCGAGCCGACGTCGACGCCGCGAGTGGGCTGGCTGGCGATCGCCAGCTTCAGCGGCCGGCTGATCTCGCGAGCGACGATCACCTTCTGCTGGTTGCCACCGGACAGCTTGCCGGTGGTGGTCTCGGTCGACGGCGTGCGGATGTCGAAGTCACGCACCAGGCGCTCGGCCTCGGTGCGCGCGCCCTCCCAGTTCATGTTCACGCCCTTGCTCAACGGCGCCTCGTAGTAGCCGGTCAGGGCGAGGTTCTCGGTGATCGAGAAGCTGCTGACGAGACCGTCGCGCTGACGATCTTCGGGGATGTGCGCGACGCCGCACCGGTGCCGATCGCGCGGGGTGAGGTGGGTGATGTCCGCGCCGTCGAGGGTGACCGTGCCGTCGATGGGTCGACGCAAGCCGACGAGGGTCTCGACGAGCTCGCTCTGGCCGTTGCCCTGCACCCCGGCGATGCCAACGATCTCGCCGGCGCGCACCTCCAGGTTGACGTGGTTGACGAGCAGCCGGCCATCGGGATCCGTGACGGCGAGGTTGGAGACCTTCAGCATCGTCGTACTGCCCTCGGCCTCGGTCTTGGAGACGACCAGCTCGACCGGGCGGCCGACCATCATCTCGGCGAGCTGGGCCGGTGTGGCGGTCTTCGGATCGGCCTCACCGACGGTCTTGCCTCGACGCAGCACGACGATCCGGTCGGCGATCCGACCCGCTTCTTTGAGCTTGTGGGTGATGAACACGACGCCGCGGCCGGCTGCGGTGAGGGTCTCGACGATGCGGAAGAAGTCCTCGATCTCCTGTGGCGTGAGCACCGCCGTGGGCTCGTCGAACACGACCACCTTGGCGTCGCGGAACAGCACCTTGACGATCTCGATCCGCTGCTGGATGCCAACGGCAAGGGTCTCGGTGAGCGCGTCCGGATCGAGGTCGAGACCGAAGTCCCGGGACAGCTGAGCCACGCGCTTGCGCGCCGAGCGGCGGTTGATCCGGCCCAACGAGATCGTCGGCTCGACGCCGAGGATGACGTTGTCCGCGACCGAGAAGTTGGGCACCAGCATGAAGTGCTGATGGACCATGCCGATGCCGGCCTTGATGGCATCGCGCGGCGACGCGAAGTGCACCGTCTCGCCGTCGATCAGGATCTCGCCCTCGTCGGCCCGGTAGAGGCCGTAGAGGATGTTCATCAATGTGCTCTTGCCGGCACCGTTCTCGCCGAGCAGTGCCAGGACCTCGCCGCCGCGCACGGTCAGGTTCACGTTGTCGTTCGCCACCACCCCCGGGAAGCGCTTCGTGATGCCCCGCAGCTCGAGTTCCATTGAGCCCCTTTCGAGTGGCGACGGCAGAGGACGGACAATACGCCATCCTCAGCGTTGGCAACGGAAAAAGCGAGGAGGGGTCCCGCAGGACCCCTCCTCGTTTCGAGACCAGCCGGATCACCCGGCAGGCATCAACTTCGTGTGGTCGAGATCAGCTCTCGACGGACTTGATCTTGCCCGAGATGAGGTCGGCCTGGATCTGGGTCAGCTCGTCCTTCAGCGCCTGCGGGACCTTCGAGTCGAAGTCGTGGAAGTCCGCCAGGCCGACGCCCTCGTTCTCGAGTGTGCCGAGGTAGGACGCGCCGGGCTTGCCCGTGTTGACGACGTTGGTGATGGTGTCCAGCACCGCGTTGTCGACGTGCTTGAGCACCGAGGTGAGGTAGACAGCGGCATCCTGCGGGTTCGACACGAACTGGTCCGTGTCGACGCCGATCACCGAGATCTTGCCGCTCGACGTGGCGTACGCCGCCGTGCCGAGACCGACGCCACCGGCGACCGGGAAGACGATGTCCGCACCCTCGTCGGCGAAGCCCCGGGCGAGCGACGTGCCCTTGTCGAGGCTGGTGAAGTCACCGGCGAACGAACCGGTCTTGCCGTCCCAACCGAGCACCTTGACCGACGTCGACTTCTGGGCGTTGTAGTAGTTCACACCGTTCAAGAAGCCGGTCATGAAGATGTCCACCGGCGGGATGTCGATGCCGCCGTAGGTGGCGACGGTGCCGGTCTTGGTCATGCCTGCGGCCAGGTAGCCGGCCATGAACGACGGGTCAGCCGTGTTGAACAGCAGCGGGCGGACGTTGGGCAGTGCCACGTCGTCGCTGAAGTCGTCGGGCGTGCCGTTGTTGTCCATCGCGGCCGAGTCGATGATCGCGAACTGCTGGTCGGGGTTGGCCTTCGCGGCAGTCGCGGTGGCGCTGTCGAGGTTGAAGCCGACCGTGATGATGACCGAGCAGTCCTTCGACAGGAAGCTCTGGATGTTCGGGGCGTAGTCCGCGTCGGTCTTCGACTCGAGCAGGTCGCCCTTGGTGCCGAGGGTCGACGTGGCCGTTTGGACGCCCGCGTAGGCGGACTGGTTGAAGCCCTTGTCGTCCACGCCGCCGGTGTCGGTGACTTCGCACGCGGTGACGGTGGCCGGATCGAGCGAACTGCCGGTGGCGGCTTCGCTGCCGGCCGTGCTGCCGTCGGTGGAAGCAGCGGTGCTGCCATCCGTCGATGCTGCGGTGCTGTCGCCGGTGGTGGTCTCGGCGGTGCTGGCGGCAGTTGTGTCCACGGTGCTGCCAGCCGTCGTCGGGGCCGTTGTGGCCTTGGTGGTGGCGGTCGATTTCGAATCGCTGCCACAGGCCGCGGCCGTGAGGCCGAGGACCGTGGTGATTGTGAGCGCGCTGAGCATCTTGTTGCTCTTCCGCATTGCTCCCCCTTATGTGTGGATAGTTGCCCGG
>JAOBWO010000334.1 GCA_025463415.1 Acidimicrobiales bacterium
GATGTCGGCCAGCGGCTTCCCCTGCAAGGGTCCGCCGTCCATCTCACCGCGCGCGATGGCCTCGGCGATCTGTCGTTCAACGATGAGATCGATGTAGCTCATCGAGTTGCAGCCTACGAGAACCTGCCGGCTCGATGGTGATCTCGTGATCCGCGACTCGACGATCACTCGGGCCCCGCCTACGTCACCGCACCGGAACGGCCACGATCTCCGGCAGTGATCACCAGCGCAGCCGAGACGGTGGCGATGCCGAGTGCTCCGACGACGCCGATGACCTGATGGAGCACGAGCGTCGCCAGCAACGCAGCGGTCACCGGTTCGGCAAGGGTCAGGGTGACGACCGTCGGAGCGGACAACGTGGCAAGCCCCCAGCCCACACACGTGTAGACGATGCCGACGGTGATGACGCCGAGGTACAGCGCGAGCGCGACGCCGTTCGGCGTCAGGATCCAGGTGGTCGTGCCGACGGCGAGCATGGGCGCCGACATGACGGCACCACCGACGAACATCGCAGCCATGCACGCCGTCGGGCTCAGCCCGGCGGCGATCCGTTGCCGGCCGATCATCGCGTACATGGCCCACGCAAGGCCGGCGCCGAGTGCAGCGAGGATCCCAACGACATCGGTCCGCGCCGCCGGTTGGCCGCCGGCGATGAGCGCGATGCCGACCACGGCTGCGCCGGTCCCGGCGAGCCAGCGAAGGTTTGGTGGCCGACGCAGGACGATGGCGTCGATGAGTCCGGCGAACACCGGAGCACTCCCCAGTGCGGTGACGGTTGCCAGTGCGACTCCGGTTCGAGTGGTGCCGGTGAAGAAGCAGATCTGGTACAGCGCGACCGCAACTGCGCCAGCCGCGAGCGGACCGCGGTGTGGCGTCAGCTCCGATGGCCGTCGGCCGTCGACGAGTGCGACAGCGGCCAGGGTGATGCCGCCGACGAGGAGACGCATCGCGCCGGCACTCGGCGCCGACGCATGCGGCGCGAGACGCGAGAGCGCGGTTCCCGTGGTTCCGCACAGGACGCCCGCGCAGAGGACGGCGATGGAGGCGCGTGTGCTGCTGTCGTTCACACAGCAATGATGCGCCAGCAGAGTGGGTCACCGATGCCAAATCCACGCCGGGTGCAGGCGGATCTGTAGCATGATCTGCCGTGGATGAGATCGATCGCGCAATCGTCGACGAGCTGTCACGGAACAGTCGACTGAGCAACATCGAGCTCGCCGACCGGATCGGTCTCACTGCGTCGCCGTGCCTGCGCCGGGTCAAGCAGCTCGAGCGCAGTGGCGTGATCCTCGGCTACACGGCCGTGATCGATCCCACCACGATCGGCCGCGCGTACGAACCACTCGTGTGGGTCACCCTCTCGAAGGTGACCCGTGAGTCGTTGTCGGAGTTCGAGCGCGCGGTGGAAGCGATCGACGACGTCGTCGAGGTGATGAGGATGATGGGCCAGCCCGACTACCTCTTGCGCATCGCGACCACGGACGCCGCTGCGTTCGAGAGCCTGTACATGGATCACCTCGCCGCACTCCCCCATGTGCAGACGTTGACGTCGCAACTCGCGATGAAGACGGTGAAGCGGAGCGCCGCGGTGCCGCCGCGACCGCAATGAGGGCTGATCCGATCCGTCTCCGGACTCCGCCAGAAGATCGAGGTTTGCGACCAGCCCCGGTGGGTACGAGCTACCCACGTCGATGCCACCTCCCGCGCCCACGCTCACGCCAAAACCTCCAGCGGCACAGAACCGGAGCTCCATGGCTTCCCGAATCGAACTGACCCTGGATGGGGTGCCAAGTGATGCTGCCCTGGCCCGTGCGGCAGTGCTCGACATGCTCAGCGATCAGGTTCCTGTCGTGATGGTCCGCGACGCCGTCTTGATGACGAGCGAACTCGTGTCGAACGTCGTCCTCCATGCCCCGGGCGTGGCGGTGCTGCGCGCGTCGCTCGAGGGCGGGACGCTGCGTGTCGAGGTCGAGGACAGCTCGCCTCTCCTGCCGGTCGTGACCGACGATGGACCGCGCATCGTCGGCGGACACGGTCTGCGATTGATCGCAGACCTCGCCTCTGATTGGGGCGTTCGGCTCGGTGGCCTCGGCAAGACGGTGTGGTTCGTCACCGGCTGCTGAGTGTGGATCGACCGATGGACGGGTAGGACCGATGGGTGAACGGACTGGTTGCGGGTGGGACAGACTTCGTCGGCCGGCACCTGGTGCCCGAGCTCCTGGAACAAGGCCACGGGGTGCGTGTCATGACACGCTCACCGCACGAGCGCTACGACGGCGCAATCGAGGTCTACGGCGAGATCGCCGACTCGTTGAGTCTCGCCGGCGGCTTGCGCGACATCGACGTAGCGGTCTACCTGGTGCACACCCTCGACCACCCCGACTTCGCCGAACGCGACCGCAGCGGCGCCAACACCTTTGCGCAACAGGCCAGACATGTCGGAGTCGCCAAAGTCGTGTACCTGGGTGGTCTCGGTGACGACGCCGATGAGCTCTCCGAACATCTGCGCAGTCGTCGAGAGGTCGAGCACATCCTCAGTGCGGCGCTTCCGACGATCGCACTGCGCGCCGGGATCGTCGTTGGTCAGGGCAGCGTCAGCTGGG
>JAOBWO010000320.1 GCA_025463415.1 Acidimicrobiales bacterium
AGGTCGTGAGGTGCAGGCTGGCGCGTGATCATGAGCTCCTCGGCCGACGCATCAGGGCATGAAGCACCCCCGGCAGCACGTGGCGGCCGAGCTCACGTCGAGCTCGTTATGGGCATGGCCGTGTCGATCGACATTCGCGACGACCTCGCGAACGACGCACTGATCGATGTACTGGACTGGCTTCGTCATGTCGACGAGACCTTCAGCACCCACAAGCCGGACAGCCCGATCAGTCGGTTCGGGACCGGCGATGCGACCCTCGACGAGATGAGCGAGGAGATCGTCACCGTTCTCGAGCTCTGCGACGACCTCTGCGAGGACACGGGTGGTGCGTTCAACGCCTACGTCGTCCCGGCTCCCAACGGCAGCCACTTCGATCCGTCCGGAGTCGTCAAGGGGTGGGCGATCGAACGCGCGGCCGAGATCCTCGAGAGCCACGGCGCCCGCAACTTCTGCATCAACGCGGGCGGCGATGTCGCGGTGCGCGGCAGTGCCGGTCCGGGCGCAGCGTGGCGGATCGGCATCCGCCATCCCGACCAACCCACCAAGAGCGCGGCAGTTGTTGCCGCGGTCGGCCGCCTGGCCGTTGCCACATCAGCGACATACGAACGCGGCGCCCACATCATCGATCCATCCACGGGCGAACCGACGGCGGACCTGGCGAGCGTGACGATCGTCGGACCGGACCTCACCTTCGCCGATGCGTACGCCACAGCGGTGTTCGTGATGGGCGTCAACGGCCTCGATTGGCTCGTGGAGAACCACCCTGACTACGCCGCGTTCATCATCACCAGAGACGACACAGCGCTGTCCACGTCGAACTTCGCCGCCCACCGGATCAGCTGACGAGGGGTGCGTGCTTCTCACCAGAAGCCGCGGGCGTCGTCGAGCAGCACGTGGGTTGCGGACGACGTAATGCCGGTCGACCCGTCAGCGATGCCTGCCGCCTGCGCTGGCTCGAGGAGCGGTTCGGGTGTTGGTTCGCGCGTCGCGCGGGTCTCGCGTGGGCGTGTCCGATCCGGTGCCGCAGGCCACGCCAAGAACGTGAGCGTCAGCGCCAGGACGAGCGCGATGAGGAGGAGCCGGCGGGCGAGCGTGGAGAAGCCGCGTTGCGGTCCGGTCGTGGGGGCGGTGGACAGTGCTTGCGTCGCAGAGAGCTCGGGGCCGTGAGCGCCGATCGTGGCAGCGGGCTCGGACACCGTGAGCGCGAGGTCGCTCAGGGCGAACGGGTACGAGAGGCTGTAGTCGGCTGGCGTTCCGCCGTCGGTCGAGGTCGAGCCCGACGCGACGATCGACAACGCGAGGCTGCCGGCATTGATGCCGGTCGTCGTCGCCACGTTCGTGGCGATGGCCTGGAGGTGCGCCACGTCCACGCTCGAGGAGAGGTGCACCGTGCCGTCGACGAGGGGTCGCGTGCTGACGAGGTGCACGCGCGTTCGCCACCCGACGCTGTTCGACAGCTCGAGGTCGAGCTGCGCCGCGCCTGTGACGCGATCTGCCGAAGCGTCGGTGTCTAGATCGACAGTGACCGTGATCGTGTGGGCGACGCGCGTGAAGACCGGATCTCCCGTTGTGATGTGGCCATCGGGGTAGATGTCGCTCGGGGGCACATCGGCGCCGTAGCGCAACAGGCCGCGCAACATCAGCGGCGGGGGAGCGGGCGCCGGCCGTTCCGGATATGCGAACGACGCAACGGCAGCGACGGCCACCAGGACGTCGGCGAGGATGAGCGCAGCAACGAGCGGGCCGATGCGTCGACGGAGCTCGGCACCGTCGCTCTCGTCGCCGTCCGCTGACCGTCGGCCGATGCTCGTGAAGCCGAACGCGACGATCGCGATGAGGCCGGCGAGAGCGATGCCGCCTGCCAACGATCCGAAGAAATGGCCGATCCAGGGGGCGTGCGCGATCGCTCGGCCGATCACCTGCGACGACGACGGCCGGACCGAGTCCTCGGACTGGTTGTTGTCACCCCGCATGATCCAACCGGCCGCGTCGCCACCGACGATGCGGTGCAGGACGACGATGCCCTTGGCCGCATCGTGGTAAGCGATGATGTCGCCGATCGCATAGTGATCGGCGTGGGCCACCACCACCAGGTCTCCCTGGTGGTAGAGCGGCTCCATGCTGACGCCGTTGGTGACGACGTAGTCGATTCGACCGGTCGCGACCGCCGTGACGGCGAGCGCCGCGAGCGCAACCGCCACGAGGGCCGCCAGCCGGAGCGCGCGACGCACCAGCGATCGGGACATGGGATGAACGTCAGCCTTGGCTGTTCGCCCGACAGAGGCGTCGGGCGCCAGGTTCAGCGAACCTGGATGTTCAGGCTGTGGGTGTCGACGGTCTGGGTGCCGGTGCCGACCGAGCAGGCGAAGAGCCCGTCGGTGGTGCCGTCCTCGACGCAGACCCACGTGGCGTCGGTGGTGCCGCCGCTGAACGCGACCGTCATCGCCTTGCCACGAGGAGCATCGGTGGTGATCGAGACGCCGACGATGTTGCTCGCCGTCGCGTCGAGCGTGTAGGTGATCGCGGTGATGTTCGCGCCGGTGATCGACTGGTCGACGTGGCCGCCGACGAATCCGGCGACGTTCGCCGGCGCTGAGTTGGTGACGCCGCCTGCGGTGAATGCCCCGCCGGCTCCGAGACCGATGGCGGCCGCGATGGCGAAGGCGCAGACCGCAGCCTTGGCACGCTTGTTGCTGTTCATGAGTTGCACTCCTCGGTACGAACCGTCCGCCGACGGACCGTTCCGTCGAGGTCCAACCGACAGTTCCGGGACGTCGTCCTCGCGCCAGTAGCTTGTGCTCTTGTGCGGCAAAATGTATACAATCTGCGTTCCGCGTCAGGAAGAGGGGACTGTCATGTGGCACGAGGAACGGCTGTACATCGATGGCGAGCTCGTCGCCGCTGAGGGCGGAGCGACGTACGCGAACATCGACCCCTCGAACGAGGAGGTGCTCGGCGTCGCCGCCGATGCGTCAGCCGATGACGTTCGTCGTGCCATCGCTGCGGCCCGCAGGGCGTTCGACGAGAGCGACTGGTCGACCAACACCGACCTGCGCGTTCGTTGCCTGCGTCAGCTCCGCGAGGCGATGCTGCAGCACCACCAGGAGCTCGCCGACATCCTGACGGCCGAAGTGGGCGCGCCGAAGCTGTTGATCGACGGTCCGATGCTGGCGGTGCCCCGCGAGCTGCTCGCCTACTACGCAGCGATGGCCGAGTCCTACGAGTGGATCACGGACCTCGGCGTCACCGCGACCTTGAGCGGCACCGCCCGACGCTGGATCGAGCGCGAGCCCGCGGGCGTCGTCGGGGCGATCAGCCCCTGGAACTACCCGATGCAGATCAACCTCGCCAAGATCGCCCCTGCGCTCGCCACCGGCTGCACCGTCGTGCTGAAGTCGGCTCCGGACACGCCGTGGTCGGCGCTCGCGCTCGGCCGACTGGTCGCCGAGCACACGGACGTCCCGGCCGGTGTGTTCAACGTGATCACGAGCGCCGACAAAGCGATCGGAGAGCTGATCACCACGGATCCACGAGTCGATCTGATCAGCTTCACCGGCTCGACTGCAGTCGGACGCCGCATCATGGAGGCCGCTGCGCCCACGATCAAGCGCCTGTTCCTGGAGCTCGGGGGGAAGTCGGCGACGATCGTCCTCGACGACGTCGACGACATGACGAACGCGGTCGCCGGCACGTGCTTCCAGATCTGCACCCACGGCGCGCAGGGCTGCGCCACCACCAGCCGCCTGCTGCTGCCGCGCTCGCGCTACGAAGAGGGCGTCCAGGCGGCGGCCGCGTTGCTGGCTGCTCTGCCCTACGGCGAGCCGCGTGACCCGGGCAACATGACCGGACCGATCATCAACAGGTCCCAGCGCGACCGGATCGAGGGCTACATCCAGACGGGGATCGACGAGGGGGCTCGCCTGGTCATGGGCGGCGTTCGGCCGCCGCAGTTCGAGAAGGGCTTCTGGGTCCAGCCGACGCTGTTCGCCGACGTCACCAACGAGATGACGATCGCTCGTGAGGAGATCTTCGGGCCCGTGCTCGTGGCCATCCCGTACGAGGACGACGACGACGCAGTGCGGATTGCCAACGACAGCATCTTCGGCCTATCGGGTGCCGTCGTCGGGACGGACCGCGATCGTGCGATGTCGGTGGCTCGACGGATCCGCACCGGAACAATGTCGATCAACGGCGGCCTGTGGTACGGCGCGGATGTGCCGTTCGGCGGCTACAAGCAGTCAGGCGTCGGCCGTGAGATGGGCACCTCCGGCTTCGAGGAGTACCTCGAGCAGAAGTCCTACGCCGAGCCCGCGGCCGGCGCGTAGATCGGTTCGCCTCAGCGAAGTCCGGGGGCACGAGTGCCGAACAGGTCGGTGGCGAGGACCTGGCCGAGCTTGGTCGCATCCCAGCGCTTCTGTCCGCTGCTCACCTCTCGTGATTCGGACCAGCCGTCCATCAGCACGATGCGATCGTTGATGGCGCGGATGACCTGACCGGTGACGTGATCGGCCTCGTCGCTGGCCAGCCAGGCGACCAGCGGTGAGCTGCCGGCGGGGTCCATCGGGTCGTACTCGTCCTCACCGAGCTCGTCGGGTTCGATCAGCTTCGGCGCGTTCGGCATGGCCGACACGATGCGCGTCGCGCCACCGGGCCCGACGGCGTTGACCGTGACGCCGAAGCGGTACAGCTCGAGGCTGAGTGTGAGGGTCAGCCCGGCAATAGCGGCCTTGGCGGTTGCGTAGTTGGTCTGGCCGAAGTTGCCGACGAGACCGGCCCCGGACGTGGTGTTGATCAACCGTCCGTGGACCTTGCCCTCCGTGGCGAAGCGTTCGCGCCAGTGACGGGCTGCAGCCCGGGCGGGCATCCAGGTGCCGCGCACGTGCACGCGCATCACGGCGTCGTAGTCATCGGCCGACATGTTCCAGATCGCACCGTCGCGAGCGATGCCTGCGTTGTTGACGACGATGTCGACCTTGCCGAACTCGCCGACGGCCTGCGCGAACATCGCGTCGACGTCGGCTTCGTCGGCGATGTCGGCGTAGTTGGCGATGGCGGTGCCGCCGCGCGCGTGGATGAGGTCCACCGTCAGGTCGGCGTCACGGCCGGAGCCCTCGCCGCGCACGCTGACGCCGCGGTCGTTGACCACCACCTTGGCGCCGTGCTTGGCCAGTTCCAGCGCATGGCCTCGGCCGATGCCGTGCGCCGACCCGGTGACGATCGCGACCTTGCCTTCCAGCAGTGAGCTCATGTGCGTGCCTTCTCGTTCGATTCGGTGGGCTGGGTGATCGGCGCCGTCAGCGCTTCTCGATGACGATGCCGGACGCCTCGGCGTCCCAGGTGTGCTCGGTGGCGCCCTCGGCGCGGAGCTCGCGCTTGAGCACCCGGCCCACCGGGCTGCGTGGCAGCTGGTCACGGAACTCGACGTATCGCGGCATCGCGAAGTACGGGAGCTGATCGACGCACCAGAGGTACAGCTCCTCCTCCGTCAGCGTGGAGCCGTCGATCCTCGTGGCCGTCACCTTGAGGTCGTCCTCGGTGAGCGCGCTCGGCACCGCGTGCACCGCGGCGTCGGCGAGCTGGCCATGGCTCATCAGGATCCGCTCCACCTCGTAGCTGGAGATGTTCTCGCCACGCCGGCGGAGGTAGTCGGCCTTGCGATCGACGAAATACAGGAAGTCG
>JAOBWO010000335.1 GCA_025463415.1 Acidimicrobiales bacterium
GACCGCATCCTTCAGCGTGCGGCTGCCGCTCTGCACGGCTTCGACCTCCGAGCCGAGCAGCTTCATCCGGAACACGTTGAGCGCCTGCCGTTCCACGTCGACCGCGCCCATGTACACCTTGCACGACATGCCCATCAGCGCTGCAGCAGTCGCGCTGGCGACACCGTGCTGGCCTGCGCCCGTCTCGGCGACGAGACGGGTCTTGCCCATCCGCTTCGCCAGCAGCGCCTGGCCGAGGACGTTGTTGATCTTGTGCGACCCAGTGTGGTTGAGGTCTTCGCGCTTCAGCAGCAGTCGGATGCCGAGCTGCGCTCCGAGGTTGTCGCACTCGGTGAGGATGCTCGGGCGGCCGGCGTAGTCACGCAGGAGGTCGTCGAGCTCGGTGACGAAGGAGGGATCCGACCAGGCATCGCGGAACGCGGATTCGAGCTCCTGGCACGCGGGTACCAGGGTCTCCGGGACGAAACGCCCCCCGAACTCACCGAAGCGACCCTCCGCAGAGGGTTCGGCCATGATCGACACAATGGATCCTTTCAGGGGCTCCGAAGAGCTACTCGTCGTCTGCCCAGTCGTAGGGCATTTCGTCCGGCCCCACATACTGCACGGGCGCCGCCTCTCGGGCGCGTTCGATGAACGCCTTCACCTTCAGCGCATCCTTCTTGCCGGGCGAGCGCTCGACCCCGGTGGAGACGTCGACGCCCCACGGCTGCACCTGACGGACCGCGGCCGCAACGTTGTCCGGCGTCAAGCCGCCGGCGAGGATCAGCCGCGGGCCACCGGGCACCTCGTCGACCAACGACCAGTCGAACAGCGTGCCGGAGCCGGGTGTGGTGGCGTCCACGTGGATGAGGTCGGTGCCGAACTTGTCCGCCCGCCGAGCATCGGCGCTTCCGGCGGCGACGGCCTTGATCACCCAGCGCACCTGAGCGGCGACGGCGGCCACGTCTTCGGGCGTCTCGTGCCCGTGGAGCTGGGCACCGCGCACTCCGGAACGGTTGACGATGTCGATGACCCGCGCCGGCAGTTCGTCGCGAAAGACGCCGATGGTGAGGATCTCCGGCGGCAGGCGGCGGGTGATGTCGTAGACCTGCTGGGCTGCGATCTGACGGGTGGATGGCGCGAACACGAAGCCCACTGCATCGGCGCCCATCGCGACCGCGAGCAGGGCGTCGTCCTCGTTGGTGATACCGCAGATCTTGACGAACATCGCGTTCGCACGGTACCTCGCCGGGCGCCGAAAACGCTGGCTCATTTCAGCGTCGGACGGCGGCTCCACGCAGCTCGCCGAGCACCCGAGCCGGGTCGTCGGCGGTCACCAACGTCTCCCCGACGAGCACCGCGTGGTAGCCGGCGGCCTGGAGGTCGCGGGCGTCGGCGGCGTCGCGCACCCCGCTCTCGGCGACCTTGACGACGCCGTCCGGGATGGCCGCGGCCATGCGCAACGCGCGCTCGTGGTCGACCTGGAACGTGACGAGGTCGCGCTGGTTGACGCCGACCATGAGCGCGCCGGCGGCGAGCGCCGTCTCCAGCTCCGGCTCGTCGTGGATCTCGACGAGCACCTCGATGCCGATCGCGTCGGCCAGCGCGTGCAGCTCGATCAACTCGGCCGGAGCCAGCGCCGCCGCGATGAGCAGCACGCAGTCGGCACCCATCAGGCGAGCGTCGCACACGTCGAGCGGGCCGACCGTGAAGTCCTTGCGGAGCACGGGCAGATCGACCGCGGCGCGCGCTGCCTGCAGGTCGGCGACGGAGCCACCGAAGAACTCGACGTCGGTCAACACGGACATCGCCGCTGCGCCGCCGGCCGCGTAGCGTGCGGCGAGCGCAGCGGGATCCAGCTCGACGTTGAGCGCTCCCTTCGACGGCGAACGACGCTTGATCTCGCTGATGACCGCAAGCTCGTCCTCGGCCGATGCTGCGCGGAGCGCGCCGGCGAACGAACGCACCGGAGCCATGCGGCCGGCCTCACCGACGACGTCGGCCAGCGCGCGCGTGTCGGTCGCGCAGACCTCGCGATGGCGTTCGAGGATCCGGTCGAGGTAGGTCGCCATGCCGCAACGATACCCACGCGTCGAGAGCGGCGGGCCGGACAAGACGCGTAGCCTGACGCGGTGAGCTACGGTCCCGATCCCACCGTCGAGGTGCCACGTCCGATCATGCGGATGGGGTGGGAGCAGCTCACGTTCGTGCACTGGGCGTACGACCCGGCGGTCGTGCAGCGACTGCTGCCGGATGGCTTGCGTGCACATGTGTTCGAGGATCGAGCGTGGGTCTCACTGGTGCCGTTCCGGATGCGGGTCCGCTTCCCGGTGGTCGGCGTCGTGCCGTACTTCAACGTCTTCCCGGAGACGAACGTGCGCACCTACGTCACCGCCGAGGACGGCACCGAGGGCATCTGGTTCTTCAGCCTCGACGCCGGCCGCCTCGCCGCGGTGACCGCCGCACGGGTGGGGTACCGCCTGCCGTACATGTGGTCGTCGATGTCCGTCGACGTGTCCGGCACCGGCGATGTCGGCGACACCGCGACCTACGACTGCGTCCGGCGCATCCCGGGGCCCCGCGGCTCGAGCAGCCACGTGTCCGTTCGCATCGGCGAGCGCGCTGACGAAGCGCTGCGCGAGCTCGACCACTTCCTGTCCGCACGCTGGCGGCTCTACAGCCGCATGTTCGGCGCGGGCTGGGGCGCGCGCGCCAACCACCCGCGCTGGCCGCTGCACTCCGCCGAGCTCCTGCGCTACGACGACGAGTTGATCGCCGCCGCAGGATTTCCGGAGCCGACCGGCGAGCCGATCGTGCAGTACTCCCCCGGCGTGGAGGTTGCGGTCAGCGTCCCCCGCCGCACACGCGCGGTCGCGTGATGTGCACGACCGCAGCGAGGCTCAGAGTCCCTTGCCGCCCACGGGCCTCAGGACGGTGATCTCCGGGCGGCCGCCGGCCAGGTTGCGCAGCGATGCGCCGATCGCCTTGAAGGCGTCGCTGGTGCCGTGCGCGACGAACGCGTCCTGATCGGTGTACAGCTCGTAGAACCAGACGACGTCCGGATCCGTCGTGTCCTCGTGGAGGATGTACATCAGGGTGTCAGCCTCGCCCGCAGCGTTGTCGAGCGCGGCCTGCAACGCAGCAACGAGCTCGTCACGCTTGCCCGGCTGGGCGGGGATCTTGGCGATGGCGGCGACCTTCGACATTGTTGTTTCCTCCGGTGTGGGGCAGCCCGAGCCGCCCGTCGATGATGCTGCACCGTACACAGACGATCCGGCGAACGACACGATCGAGGTGCAACGATGGAGGCCGTGGTCAACGAACAAGTGCTCATCGTCATCGAGGACGATCCGAACATCGCCGACCTCCTCGACACGTACTTGCGTTCGGCCGGCTTCCGGGTGCTCCTCGCCGCCACCGGCGAGCGCGGGCTCGAGCTGATCAGCCAGCACTCCCCCGCGCTCGCGATCCTGGACATCGGCCTGCCCGACATCGACGGCTTCGACGTGTGCCGCGCGATCCGCGAGTCCAGCACCATGCCGGTGCTGTTCCTGACGGCGCGCGATGGAGAGATCGACCGGGTCCTCGGACTCGAGCTCGGTGCCGACGACTACGTGACCAAGCCGTTCTCCCCGCGCGAGGTCGTCGCCCGGGTCAAGGCGATCCTGCGCCGTGGACAGGCCACCGTCGCGCCGGACGCGAGCGTGCTCACCGTCGGCGACGACTACGAGATCGATGTGCCACGCCGCGAGGTGCGCGTCAAGGGCAACATCGTCGCGTTGGCCACCCGTGAGTTCGATCTCCTCGCCCACCTGACGCGCAACCAGGGCATCGCGCTGACTCGCCAGCAACTGCTGGACGGTGTGTGGGGCGTCGATTGGTACGGCGACGACCGCACGGTCGACGTGCACGTCCGACAGCTGCGCAAGAAGCTCGGTGACGACCTGCCCCTCGCCACGGTGTGGGGCATCGGCTACCGGCTCGGCTAATACTTCGCTCACATGGCGCGGCCAGGCTGTCCCCCTCTATGACACCCTCCTCATGACACCGTCTTCATGACACGCAGGCTGGCCATCGTGATCACGGCCGTGGTGGTCGCCACGCTCGTGATCGCCGGGCTGGGCACCGTCGTCGTCGGCAACCTCCGCGCCCGTCACACGACGCTGGTCGAGGTGCGCAGGCAGGCGTCGGAGATCGCCGCGAGCCTCGGTCAGATCGTCGACACGGCTGCTGACTCGACCAACCCCGCAGTCCTGCGCCGGACCCTGCGCCAGCTGAACATCTTCCGCAGGGCGCTCGACCTCGACGGCATCGCGGTGCTCACGTCGAACGCCGGTGACTCCGGGTTCAGCGGCGCTGATCAGCTGCCGAGCCAGATCGACATCTCGATCTTCTCAATCGACCGTCTTCGCGCCGGCAACGAGGTGTCCGGCAACCGCGGCAAGCTCGTGTTCGCCGCAGCTCCGGCCGTGCTGCCGAGCGGACGCCTGGTCGTCGTCGTGCTCACACGCCAGGCCGCGTCGGGTCTGGCGGCTGCGTGGCGCACCTTCTTCCTCGCGGCACTGGCCACGCTGGCACTCGGCATCGGCGCGGCGATCCTGCTCGGACGCCGCCTCAGCCGACCGATCCGTGAGGCCAGCGCTGCCACCACGAGCATCGCTCGCGGTGAGCTGGGCACTCGCCTCGTCGAGCCGCCAGCGCACGATCACGACGACCTCGCCGAGCTGGCCCGATCCGTGAACCGCATGGCGGCCGAGCTGGAACGCGCGCGCGTGTTGGAGCAGCAGTTCCTGCTCTCCGTGTCGCACGATCTGCGCACACCCCTCACGTCGATACGTGGCTACGCGGAGGCGATCAGCGACGGTGCCGGTGATCCGCAGCGATCCGCCGCGATCATCCGCAGTGAGGCTCGACGCCTGGAGCGATTGGTCGCGGACCTGCTCGACCTCGCCAAGTTGCGCGCGAAGAGCTTCTCGTTGCACGTCGAGCGGATCGACCTGGTGGCCCTCGCCGCCGTCGCCGGCCAGGGCTTCGAACCCGACGCGGCCGAGCGCGGCCTGACGATCCACCACAGCGGTGTCGGGCAGCTCCCCGTGATGGCCGACCACGACCGGCTCGGCCAGGTGGCCGCCAACCTGATCGAGAACGCGCTCAAGTACGCCCGCTCGACGGTGACGATCACCGCCGCGCGCGATGATGTCTGGGCCGTCCTGGCGGTCGACGACGACGGTCCCGGCATCCCCGATGCCGATCTGCCACACGTGTTCGACCGGCTGTACGTCGCTCGCTCGCAGCCGACCCGCCACGAGAGCTCGAGCGGGCTCGGATTGGCGATCGTGAAGGAGCTCGTCGAAGCGATGGGCGGTTCGGTGATGGCCAGCCGGTCGCCGTCCGGCGGCGCCCGCCTCGCGCTCCGCCTCCCCCTGGCAACCTGAAGACTGTGTGATCGATCGATCCCGACGGGATCGTTCAGTCACACGGTCTTGCGAAGCCAGCCGATGGAGCGACGTGACGCTGGCCGCCGCAGCCGGAACACGGCCGCAACACCGCCCCCGTTTCGGTGCGGGGTTCGGTGCGCGACATCAGCGGCGTTCGAGGACCCAGATCGCGATCTCGACGCGGTTGCGGAGGTGCAGCTTGGCCTGGACGCTGGCGAGGTGCGACTTCACGGTGGACAGCGAGATGAACAGCTCGTCGGCGATCTCCTGGTTGCCGAGCCCACGGCCGACGGCGTTCGCCACGTCCAGCTCGCGGTCCGACAGCGGGTGTGCCACCGGCTCGCTGCGTCGAGCGACGAAGCGGTCCAGGTAGCGCACGGTCACCGCCGGCGCGATCAGCGCGTCGCCTGCAGCGGCGGCGCGGATGGCCTCCAGCAGCAGCTGCGGACCGCTGTCCTTGAGGATGAAGCCCACGGCGCCGTTGCGCAGCGCCGTCTCGACGTACTCGTCGGTGTCGAACGTGGTGGCGATCACGACGCGACGCGGGTGGGCGACGTCGGGCCCGGCCAGCAGGCGCGTCGCCGCC
>JAOBWO010000350.1 GCA_025463415.1 Acidimicrobiales bacterium
CAAGGCATCAGCGATGGCCGGCCAGGTCTGACCACACCGAAGACGTTCGAACACCTCACATCGCACCAACAACGGCAGTCCATTCCCACGACCACCAAAACCGTCACGGCTACGCCCCACGACAACACCCCCAAATCAGAAAGGCATTGCACTCACCCCTTGATTCCGCCCATCGTTCCGATGAGAAATCGTGACATCGTGGCGGTTGGCGGCGCTTGCGTGCCTGCGTCAGGGGGCTTGCTGGACGATGTCGGCGGCGAAGGCGTCGAGGGCGCGGAGGAAGTCGTCGAGCGTGGTGCCCGGCAGGGTGACGGTCACGCCGGCGACACCGAGCTCGGCGAGTGCGGCGAGCTCCTCGAGCAGCGGGCGCGGGTCCCATTGCCGGTCGCCGAAGCCCGACATCGCCCACGGTGTGAACCAGATCTGAAGCGGCTCGCTGCGGCCGTGCTCGGCCGCCAGCCGCTCGGCGATGGCGATGCGCCCGCCGAGATCGTCGAGGGTCTCGATGCCCGGCGTGCCGAGCATCTTCGCCGCGCTGGCGGGGCTCGGCATCGGGATCCAACCCTGCGCCATCGTCACGGCGCGGCGGATGGCTGCGGTCGAGTTGCCGCCGATCAGCAGCGGCGGATGGGGGCGTTGCGCTGGCAGGGGTTGGAGGACGTTGTCCGTCGCGCGAAAGTCGCTGCCGTCCATGTCCACGGGCTCGCCGCGCCACGCAGCGGTCATCGCGGTCAGCACTTCGTCGTTGCGCTTGCCCCGGCCGGCGAACTCCGCGCCCAGCGCGGCGAACTCGGGCTCGAGGTAGCCGGCGCCGACACCGATGATCGTGCGTCCGTCACTGAGCGAGTCGAGCGTCGAGATGCCGTGCGCTGTCACGAACGGGTTGCGGTAGGCGAGGATCAGCAGGTTCGTCTGCAGGCGCAGGGTGGTCGTCGCGGCGGCAGCGAACGACAGCGCGACGAACGGATCGATCGAGTGGTGACCGCCACGGGCGATGTACTTCGCCGAAGGGAACGGATGGTCGGTCACGAACACGGCGTCGTAGCCCGCCGCCTCCGCGCGCTGGCTCACCGTCGTGATCGCAGCGGCCGAGGCAAGCTCGGGGTGCTTCGGGAGGCGGTCGGTGGGCAGGCCAAGTGAGATCAGCATCGGCGTGAGCATAGGATCTGACGCAGCATCAGAAACGGTGCGGCGACCGACGGTTCGGGGTGAACTCGTCGGCGATCACTACGGACCCGGGGGAAGACGATCATGGGCGTACTCGATGGCAAGGTCGCGATCGTGACGGGGGCCGGGCAGGGCGTCGGCCGATGCCACGCCGAGCTGCTGGCATCCGAAGGAGCGTCGGTGGTCGTCAACGACCTCGGCGAGTCCGCGGACGAGGTTGCCGCCGGAATCGTCGCCACCGGCGGACGAGCTGTCGCCCAACGCGGCAGCGTCACCTCGTGGAGCGACGCCGAGGCCCTGATCAACCGGGCCGTGTCCGAGTACGGCGATCTGCACATCCTGGTCAACAACGCCGGCATCCTGCGCGACGCGATGTGCTTCTCGATGGACGAGGAGCGCTTCGACTCGGTCGTGCAGGTGCACCTGAAGGGCCACTTCGCTCCGAGCCACTTCGCGGCTGCGTACTGGCGCGCGCAGGCCAAGGCGGCCGGCGACGGCGCCGACCTCGTGCCACGGCGGATCATCAACACCGCGAGCGAGAGCGGGATCTTCGGAGGCCCCGGGCAGAGCAACTACGGCAGCGCCAAGGGCGGCATCGTCGCAATGACCGTGATCATGGCCCGCGAGCTCGAACGCCTCAACGTGACGGTGAACGCGATCGCGCCGAGGGCGCGCACGCCCATGACGGAGATCAACCCGAGGTTCGCAGCTCCCGACACCGGGTTCGATCGCTACGACCCGGCGAACATCAGCCCGATGGTCGCGTTCTTGGCCAGCGATGCCGCCGCCGACGTGTCTGCGCAGATCTTCGTGGTCCTCGGCGATCAGGTGAACCGCATGCGGCCGGCGGAGATCATGGCCACGGTGGAGAACGGCGAGAAGCGCTGGACGGTCGAAGAGCTGATCGCGAAGCGCGACGACCTGTTCGCCGGTGCGCCCTCGGGCATCCCACGTTGGGGTGCGCCCGGCCTCGACGGCAAACCCGTCCCTGCTCCCTGACCCGCGGCGCCGGCCGACCCGGGTGCCGCTACCGGCCGGTGAGGGCGCGGTGGACGAGCTCGACCACGGTGTCGCGTTGCGCGTCGAGCGACGCGCCGCGGCGGAGGATCTCGTTGCGATAGGGCAGCAGGCGCTCCATGATCGCGATCACCGCTGTCGACGCCACGAACGGGTTGATCGACTCCGGCAGGCGCCCCGCCGCCTGGGCCCGCTCGACCATCTTGCTCATCGCATCGATCATCAGCAGGTGGGCCGTGGACCGCGATTCGCGGAACGCCGGGTTGCCCTCTTCGGCCTTGAGGTTGCGGACGCGCAGCACGGCGTTGTGGTCGTCCCAGAACCGGGTGTACGACTCGACGAACTCGCGGGCGCGTTGCACGCCGTCATCGGCCTCCCAGTCCGTCTCGAAGTGGACCACGAGCGGGAGCTCGTCGCGCGTGGCTTCCTCGGCCAGGGCCAAGAGCGCCGCGTCGACGTCGACGAAGTACTGGTAGAAGGTCGCGGGGGAGGAGCCGACCTCGCGCGTGATGTCGACGATCTTCAGCTCGAGCACACCTTGTTCGGCCAACAGCTTCGACGTCGCCTCCAGCAGCCGCGCCCGGGTGGATTCGGCTCGCGACCCGAGGACCCTTCCGTCGGCCCCGAGGATCTTGTTCTTGGGCGTCACCGTGGTCCCGTGTGTGATTCAGGAACCGTACACGGCGGCTGGTGAGGGTGCGCTGCGCAGGAGGTCGTCGACGAGGGCGCCGATCTCGGCCGGCTCGAACCGTGAGCCCTTGTCGAACACCTCGCCGTGCTGCCAACCGTCGGCGACGCTGAGCTGCCCTCCGGCGGTCTCGAACATCCGGCCGGACACGGTGCACTGAGCCGAGCCGAGCCAGACGACGACCGGGCTGACGTTGGCCGGGTCCATCGCGTCGAAGCCCTCCTCCGGCTTGCGCATCATGTCGGCGAAGGCGTCCTCGGTCATCCGGCTGCGCGCCGATGGGGCGATGCCGTTGACGAGGATGCCGTAGCGGCCGAGCTCGGCAGCGGCCACGATCGTGAACGCGGCGATGCCTGCTTTCGCGACCGAGTAGTTCCCCTGCGACACGCTGCCGAACAGTCCCGCGCCCGATGATGTCGTGACCACGCGAGCGTCGCGCTGCTTGCCCGCCTTGGACTCGGCGCGCCAGTAGTCGATCGCGTGGCGCACCGGGCAGAACATGCCGCGCAGGTGCACGCGCATGATCGCGTCCCATTCGTCGACCGACATGTTGACGATCATCCGGTCGCGGACGATCCCCGCGTTGCACACGACCGTGTCGAGGTGACCGAAGGCCTGGATCGTCTGCTCGACGAGGTGGCCGGCTTGGTCCCAGTCGCTGATGTCGTCGCCGTTGACGATGGCCTGACCGCCGGCGGCGGCGATCTCCTCGGCCACCTCCTGCGCGGGTGACAGGGTGCCACCGCTGCCGTCGAGCTCGGCGCCGATGTCGTTGACCACGACCTTGGCGCCCTCGGCAGCGAACGCCAGGGCGTGGGCCCGGCCGAGACCTCTGCCCGCTCCGGTGATGATGACCACGCGATCGTCGCAGATGCCCATCAGCAGGCCAGCCCGCCGTCGACGCTGACGATCGACCCGGTCATGAACCGGGCCTTGTCGGAGGCGATGAACGCGAACGCCTCGGCCATCTCGCTCGGCTCGGCATTCTGCACGGGCGACATCATCTTCGACATGATCGAGTAGTCACCGCCCTTGGGAAGATCCACGAAGGAGTTGATGATGTTGGTGTTCGTGCCACCCGGCGCGACGGCGTTCACGCGGATCCCCTTGTTGCGGTACTCGTACGCCAGAGCCTTGGTGAGGTTCACGACGCCGCCCTTGCTGCCGCAATATGCGGCGCTCCACGGCAGACCCATCAAGCCGGCGTTGGACGCCGTGTTGACGATCACTCCTGCGCCCTTGGCGAGCAGGTGCGGCAGGCCGTAGCGGCACATGAAGAACGTACCGTTGAGGTTGACGGCAACGATCTTCTCGAACATCGCCGGGTCCTCCTCGTGGCTCCAGGCGAAGTGCCCGATGCCGGCGATGTTGAGCACGATGTCGAGTCCACCGAGCGCGGCAACGGCTGCTTCCATCGTGGCCTCGACCTCGGCTGCTCTGCTGACGTCGCACGTGTACGCGTGGGCGACGCCACCCGCGGCAACGATCTCGGCGGCGGTCTCGTCCGCGCCCTTCACGTCGAGGCAGGCCACCGCTGCACCCTCGCTGGCGAACAAGATCGCTGTTGCCTTGCCGATGCCGGAGCCAGTGCCGGTGACGACGGCCTGTCGTCCTGTGAAGCGGGTCATGCAGTTCCTCCGTAGGTTGCGCGTAGATCTTTCTTGAGCACCTTGCCGGTGGGGTTGCGGGGCAGGATGTCGACGATTTCGAGTTGCTCGGGGATCTTGTACATCGGGAGCTGGCGGCCCTTGAGGTACTCGACCATCTCGGCGAGGGTCAGCGACTGACCTTCGCGCAGCACCATGACGGCGCACG
>JAOBWO010000356.1 GCA_025463415.1 Acidimicrobiales bacterium
TACCAGTACGCCGCCACCGGCTGACGGCCGCTGTCGTCCCGCCGCGCGGTACGGTACCGCAGTGCCCGCTGACGACACGGCCAGACCGACGGCGGCCAAGCCCTCCAAGCCGGCACTGATCACGGCCACGCCGAGCATCTCGCTCGGCACCGCGATGGGGACGTGGGTGGCCGGGTGGCTGGCCGGCAACCTCGCCGGATCGGCCGTCGTCTCGCTGTCCGGCACCGCAGATCGAGCTGCGACCGATCGGCCGGTGTGGGTCTCGGTCGCTTCTGCCGTCGCGCTCTGGATCCCGCAGCTGATCGCGCTCGTGGTCGTCAGTCGCCGCTTCGCCACGGGACATCTTGTGGCCGACTACTCGCTGCGGTTCCGACCGATCGACCTCGTCGGCATCCCCGTCGGCGTGCTCAGCCAACTCGTCCTGCTGCGGCTCGTGTACTGGCCGCTGCAATCCGGTTGGCCGGACACGTTCTCGAACAGGCGCCTGGAGCAGAACGCGAAGGACCTCTACGACACGGCGCACGGGTTCTGGGTCGTGTTGCTCGTCCTCATGGTCGTGGTCGGCGCACCGTTCGTGGAGGAGCTCGTCTACCGCGGGCTGATCATGGGCGCGGCACGACGGCGCGTCAACGACGCCCTCGCGCTCGTGGGTGCGGCAGCGTTCTTCGCGTTGATCCACTTCCGGCCGGTCGAGTACCCGGGCCTGTTCGCGTTCGGTCTCGTGCTCGGCGCATGCCTCCTCGCCACGAACCGGCTCGGCATGGGCATCGTCACCCACCTCGCGTTCAACGCGACGGCGCTGTTGCTGGTCGCGCGCTGACCACGTCCGCGGTGACGTGAGTTTCCTGGCCCGAGATGCGAGACTGTCGCCCGCCATGACGCACGTGTCCGACCCCACCGAGCTGGCTCCGGATCCACCCGAGTCCGAACCGCCCGAGTCCGCTCCCTCCGTGTACGAGACGGGTCCGAACGAGATCCCCGATGCCGTCGATGACGCCGCAGGCGGCGAGGCGTCCTACGACGAGTTGCCAGATCTGCGCAGCAACAGCCTCGTGGCTCGCGCCTGGCGGCGAACCGTGCGCCGGCCGCTGGACTGGATCGACGCTCCGTGGACCGCGCAGCGCATCGTGCGCACCGTCACGACGTTCCTGTTCCTCGTCGTCGCACTGGTCATCACGCTCAACGTCGTCCACTGGGACCTGATCACAACGAACAACACGCCGACGGGTGGCGACATGGGCGCGCACGTGATGGCTCCCGCGTACCTGCGCGACCACCTGCTGCCCGACCTCCGCCTGAACGGCTGGAACCCGTACTGGTACGACGGCTTCCCGCTGTACCGCTTCTACATGGTCATCCCAGCGCTGATGATCATCCTGCTGAACGTGCTCATCCCCTACGGGATCGCGTTCAAGATCGTCGCAGTCCTCGGAATCCTCACGCTGCCGATCTGCTGCTGGGCGTTCGGCCGGCTCGCCAAGTTCGTGTACCCCATCCCGGAGCTGTTCACGATCGCCGCGCTGATCTTCCTGCTCGACGATTCGAAGGACCTCGCGATCCTCGGCGGCACGGTGAAGAGCACGATGGCGGGAGAGTTCTCGTTCTCGATCGCGCTCTCGTTCGCGATGCTCGGGCTCGGCCTCTACGCGAAGGGTCTCGAGACCGGCAAGTACCGCGGTCGAACGGCCGTGATCCTCGCCCTCGCGGTGCTCAGCCACGGCATCGTCGCGATCTTCGTCGTGGTCGCCGTGGTGCTGATGTCGCTCGTCTGGATGGATCGCACCCGGTTCAAGTACTGCATCACGACGCTCGTGCCGATGGCCCTCCTGACCGCGTTCTGGATCCTGCCGTTCACATCCGGATCTGCGTACATGACCGACATGAAGTACGAAGGCCGGCCCAACGGCGCCAACGACTCGTACTGGAAGATGTTCTTCCCGCTGGACGTCACGCTGGACCGGATCGTCTTCGTGTTCGCGCTGATCGGTTTCGTCGTCTGCGTCAAACGCCGCCACCTCACCGGCGCGTGGATGGGCATCTGCATCATCGCCCTCGGCGTGCTGACCCGGTTCACCCAGCAGAACCACACCAACCTGCCCGTGATCGGTCTGCTCTGGAACCCGCGCATCCTGCCGTTCATCAACCTGCTCAGGTACCTGTTGATGATGATCGGCGTGGCCGAGGTCGGAAGGGCCATCGCCTGGGTGGTCGGCCGGGTCCGTGTCGGCATGGCCGTCGCCGCCGAACGGCGCGCCGGGCACACCGGCGCGGCGGTGCCGCTGCCGACCGGCTTCGCGATGACCATCGGCGGCGCGGTCACGGCGTTCTTCACGCTGTGCGTGGTGCTGCTGATGCTCGCGGTCGAGTTCCAGGTCGACTTCTTCGGGGGCGGCATGGTCAACGGGCGGTACTCGCTGAGCATCGGCTCGGGCAAGGACCAGCTCGTGCTCTACAAGGAGCGCGGCACCGGCACCCGTGGGCTCGCCGACAGCTGGTCGCGCTACAACTTCACCGGCTATGAGGGCAAGAGCGCCTACGGCGAGTACAAGCAGCTCGTCGACGACATGGCCGGCATCGGCAAGGACCCGCAGTACGGCTGTGGCCGGTCGCTGTGGGAGAACAACACCGACAACGGTCGCTACGGCACGACCATGGCGCTGATGCTCCTCCCGCACTGGACCGACGGCTGCATCGACAGCAGCGAGGGCTTGTTCTTCGAGGCGTCCGGCACCACGCCGTACCACTTCATCACCGCGGCCGCGATGTCGACGAACAGCTCCAACCCGGTTCGTCAGCTGCGCTACACCGACAGCAACCCCGCGCTCGGCGTGAAGTACCTGCAGGAGCTCGGCATCCGCTACTACATGGCCTGGACGGATGAAGCCGTTGCCAAGGCCGACCAGACTCCCGGTCTGACCACGATCAAGATCAGCGGTCCGTGGCACATCTACCAGGTCGCCGACAGCGAGATCGTCACGCCCTTGGCCACCCAGCCGGTCGTGGTGCCCGGACGCGCGGACGACCGTGAGAAGTGGCTCGAGCTCGGCACGAGCTGGTTCCAGAACCCCAACGACTGGGCGGCGATGCCGGTGTCGGACGGCCCGTCCGACTGGCAGCGGGTCAACGCAGTCGTCGATCCCACTCGGGTGCAGGCGAACCGCGTCAACGTGGTCGTGCCCGATCAGACGATCAAACCGGTTGCGCTCGCGCCGGTCACCGTGTCCAACGTGGTGATGGGCAACGAGACCGTCGACTTCGACGTCGACAAGGTCGGCGTGCCGGTGCTCGTCAAGGTCAGCTACTTCCCGAACTGGGAGGTCACCGGAGGTCAGGGTCCGTGGCGGGTTGCGCCGAACCTGATGCTGGTGATCCCGACGTCTACCCACGTCAAGATGACGTTCGGGCGCTCGGCCACCGACTACATCGCCTACCTGCTGACGCTGATCGGCGTCGTGTTGCTGTTCGTGTTCCGCAAGTTCGTGCCGATCACGCATCGATCGGCACACCCGTTCGACGTCCCGGCCTTGGTGCCCGTCGGGCTCGCGACATCCGGCCACGAGCTGCAGGCTGCCGATCTCGGCACGTTCGACGATGCGATGTGGCAACAGGACGCGACGCCACCCGGTGGTGGCGCGGTGGTGATCGCTCCCACACCGGGCGCCGTCCCGGAATCGGAGCCGGCGGCAGGGGTGCTGGACGATCCAGAGCCTCGCCGGTAGCGTGCTCTCCCGTCATGTCCGCCACTGAGAGTCCCAACACCAGTCAGCTCGACGCGATCGTCAAGGCCTACGACATCCGGGGCACGGTCCCGGATCAGCTCGATGCAGACGTCGCTCACGCGCTGGGTGTCGCATTCGCCGCGTTCACGAAGGCGCCGCACCTCATCGTCGCCAACGACATGCGTCCGTCGGGACCTGAGCTCGTCGATGCGTTCTCGCGGGGCGTGATGGAGCAGGGCGTCGACGTCGTCCAGCTCGGCCTGGCGTCCACGGATCTCCTCTACTTCGCAGCCGGTCGTCTCGCCGCCCCCGGGGCGATGTTCACCGCATCGCACAACCCGGCCCAGTACAACGGCGTCAAGCTGTGCCTGTCCGGCGCTCGCCCGGTCGGTGCCGACACGGGCCTGGTCGAGATCAAGGCGATCGCGCAGAGCGTGCTGGACGGCAAGGGCCCGCTGCCGGCGGCGCGGCCCGGTCGGGTCACCCAACGCGACCTCCTGTCGGCCTTCGCCGATCACGTCGTGTCGTTCATCGATGCGTCGCTCCTCCGTCCGCTTCGCGTCGTCGCCGACACGGCCAACGGCATGGGCGGCCTCGTCGTGCCGGTGGTGTTCGATCGCCTGCCCCTGATCGACCTCGAGATCATGTACGGCGAGCTCGACGGCACGTTCCCGAACCACCCGGCAGATCCGCTCCAGCCCGCCAACCAGCGCGACCTCCAAGCTCGCGTCGTGTCCGGCGAGTTCGATGTCGGCCTCGCGTTCGACGGTGACGCCGACCGGGTGTTCGTGGTCGACGAGCAAGGCCGTGGCATCAGCGGCTCCACCACCACAGCGCTGCTCTCCACCAGCGTGCTGCGCAAGAACCCTGGCGCGACGATCCTGCACAACCTGATCTGCTCGCGTGCCGTTCCCGAGGTCATCCGCGAGCACGGCGGTGTTCCCGTGCGGACCAAGGTCGGTCACTCGTTCATCAAGCAGATCATGGCCGAGACCGGCGCAGTGTTCGGCGGCGAGCACTCGGCGCACTACTACTTCCTCGACAACTACCGCGCCGACAGCGGCTTGATCGCGTCGATGCTCGTGCTCGAGGAGATCAGCCGCGTCCAGCAAGACCTGTCGGTGGTGCGCAAGCCGCTGGAGCGCTACTCCTCGAGCGGCGAGATCAACACCAGCGTCAGCGACACCGACGCCGTGCTGAAGGTGATCTCCGAGCACTTCTCGGCGGCAGAGATCGATCACCTCGACGGGCTCACCGTGGACTGTGGACCCTGGTGGTTCAACCTCCGGCCATCGAACACCGAGCCGTTGCTGCGCCTCAACCTCGAAGCACCCACCCGCGACGACTGCGAGCAGCACGTCGCCGAACTGCTCTCGCTGATCACCAGCGTCTGATCCACCGAACGAACGCATCCCGGAACGACCGCAATCCGAAAGGCGAGGCCATGGCCCTCGATCAACGACTTCTCGACATCCTCGCCTGCCCGAAGGACAAAGGCCCGCTGTACTACCTGCCCAAGGAGTCGGCGCTGTACAACCCGCGCCTGCAGCTGCGCTACGAGGTGCGCGACGACATCCCGGTGATGCTCATCGACGAAGCGACGCACACCGACGCCGCCGAGCACAGCCGGTTGACCACGCTGATCGAGCAGGAGCACGTGCCGCCGACCTTCGTCGCGGCTACGTGACCGGCTGCAATGGGACCGCAGAGTTACACTCCTGCGGCCGGGCGGCAGGAGAAGGAGTCACACATGCGTGATCGCACTCGACGCGGTGCATGGGCCATCGGCGCCCTGCTCGCCTCGCTGGTGACGGTGTCGGTGGGGTCCGCCGTCGGACCGATCACTGCAGCGCACGCCGCCACCGGGCTCGGTGCCGGAGGCGAGTACCACCCCCTCGCGCCCACCCGCATCTACGACACCCGCGCACCGGGGATCAACACGACGGCCGGAGCGATCACCACCAGCATCGCCGGGGGGACCGGCGGTACCGCCGACGTCGCGGTGCTCGGCCTCGGCGGCGTTCCCGCTGACGCGTCGAGCGTGCTCGCGGTGGCGGTCAGCATCACGGTCGTCAACCCCAGCCGGCAGGGCTACCTGCAGGTGTCTCCC
>JAOBWO010000374.1 GCA_025463415.1 Acidimicrobiales bacterium
TGTTGAGCGCGGCAAGCGCGTTCTGCTCGACCAGCAGGATCGTGGTTCCCTGCTTGTTGACGCGCTCGATGATCTCGAACACGACATCGACCAACACCGGCGCCAGGCCCATCGACGGCTCGTCCAGCAGCAGCAGCCGAGGCTGGGCCATCAACGCGCGACCCATCGCCAGCATCTGCTGCTCGCCGCCGGAGAGGGTGCCGCCCTTCTGGGTGATCCTCTCCTTGAGCCGCGGGAACAGCTCGAACACGCGCTCGAGGTCTGCGGGGATCTCCGACTTGTCCTTGCGCAGGAACGCACCGAGCTCGAGGTTCTCGAGCACGGTCATGCGCGGGAAGATCCGGCGACCCTCGGGGCTCTGGGCGATGCCCCGCGCGGCAACCTGGTTGCCGCTCAGCCCGGACACGCGCTGGCCCTCGAACATGATCTCGCCCTTGCGCGGCTTGATCAGACCGGAGATCGTGCGCATCGTCGTCGACTTGCCGGCGCCGTTGGCGCCGATCAGGGTGACGATCTCGCCCTCGAACACCTCGAGCGTGATGCCCTTCACTGCGGCGATGTTGCCGTAGTAGACGTGGAGGTCGGTGATGGTCAGCACCGGCGCAGAGCCGCCGCCGCGCCGTGCTGGTGGAGTGGCTGTGGTCTCGATGGTCTCGCTCATCCGCCTGCTGCCTCCGTGCCGGTCTTGCCGAGGTACGCCTCGATGACCCGCTGATCGGTGCGGATCTCCTGCGGTGTGCCCTCGGCGATCTTGGAGCCGTACTCGAGCACCGTGATCCGCTCGGACACCCCCATCACCACCTTCATGTCGTGCTCGATCAACAGCACGGTGACACCGCGTTCATCGCGCACCTTGTGCACGAAGGACGTGAACGTGGCCGACTCCTGCGGGTTCATGCCTGCTGTCGGCTCGTCGAGCAGGAGCAGCTTCGGACGCAGCGCCAGGGCGCGGGCGACCTCGAGCCGCCGCTGATCGCCGTACGGAAGGTTCTTCGCGAACTCCTCGTCCGTCCCGCCGATGCCGACGAACTCGAGCAGCTCCTTGGCGACGGAGCGCGCGTCTCGCTCTTCGTGTCGTTGCTTGGGAGTCCGGAAGATCGTCGACGCCACGCCACTCTTGAGGTGCGGGTGCATGGCGACCATCACGTTCTCCGCGGCGGTCATCGCGCCGAACAGCCGGATGTTCTGGAAGGTTCGGGCAAGGCCGGATGCGGCGATCTTGTGCGGTGCCACGCCGACCACGTTCTTGTCGTCGAACATCACGCCGCCGCGGGTCGGCGAGTACAGACCCGTGAGCACGTTGAAGAACGTCGTCTTGCCCGCTCCGTTGGGACCGATGAGCGCGACGATCGATCCGCGGGGGATCTGGAAGTCGACGTCGTTCACGGCGACCAGTCCGCCGAACTCGACTCGAACCTTGCGTGCATCGAGGAGGAGATCACTCATGATCGACACCAACTTCCATTCCGTACCCCAGCCGGTCCTCTTCGACCACCCGCGGGTCCGACCCAAAGCCGATCAGGTCTTCGTCTCCGTCGTTGGCCGTCTTCATGTCCGCCCTCTTGACCTGCTTCGAACGTGTGGCCGGGATGAGACCCTGCGGGCGGAACAGCATCATCACGACGAGCACGAGTCCGAACAGGCCGAACTCGTAGTCCTTGAGGTTGATGTGCGTGCCGAGGCCCTGGTTCACCTTGCCACCGAGGAAGGTGAGACCCGTGTAGTCGAACCAGGTGATGACGACGCCGCCGGCGATCGCGCCCCACACGTTGCCCATACCGCCGAGGATCACGGCGCAGAGCACGATGATCGAGAACGCGAACGTGAAGCTGTCGACGTTGACCGTGCCGACGATGGTGGCGTAGAACGCACCGCCGACACCACCGGCCACCGCGCCGACCGCGTACGACCACAGCTTGGTGCGCATCAGCGGGACGCCCATCAGGCTGGCCGCCAGCTCGTCTTCGCGGATGGCCATCCAGGCCCGGCCCAGCCGGCCGTCGCGCAGCTTCAGCGAGGCGTAGACGAACACCGCACAGATGGCCACGATCACGTAGAACTTCGTGTGGTTGTCGGCCGAGGTGATGGTTTGCGGGATCTTCCCGACGATCGGCAGCTTGGGCAGGTTGTGCAAGTAGCCCATGCTGATCTGGTCCACCGGGCCGATGCCCTTGGTGCCGTTGGTGAGGTTGAAGCCGTACACGTTGTCGCTGTTGCGGAACACCTCGGGGAGGATCTCACCGAAGCCGAGCGTGACGAGCGCGAGGTAGTCGCTCTTCAACCGCAGTGTCGGCGCACCGATCAACAGGCCGGCGAACGCAGCCACCAACGCGGCAGCGATGATCACCAACCAGAACGAGATGTGCACGCCCTTGATCGTGTCCAGCGCGGCGGTGAAGAAGTGGATGTCGAAGGAGAACTGGTGCTTGGACGAGCCCTGCCGCGCACTCACCTGGTAGCCGAAGTCGGACATCAAGAACGCAGCCGTGTAGGCGCCGAACAGGAAGAAGGCGACGTAGCCGAGGTCGAGCAGACCCGCGAACCCGACGACGATGTTCAGACCGAGGGCGAAGAGCGCGTACACCGAGCAGAGCACCACCGTTCCGAGCGGCAGAGCACCGGCGCTGGTCGATGCAAGGCTCGGCACGCAAGCGATCGCGGCGACGGCCGCGATCGCCATGATCACCTTGGCGACCCTGCCCTGCGCGCCGGTCTTGGGCCCGAACTTGAACAGGACGAAGAACACCCCAGCGATCGCCCCGAAGCGGAGCAACATCAAGATTTCGTGGGACATCTAGACCTTCTCCTGCTGATGGGCGCCGAAGATGCCACCCGGTCGGAAGATCACCATGACGATGAGGATCGAGAACATGACGGTCTGGGTCCACTTCTGACCGAAGAAGTGCGGAGCGCCGTCGTTCAAGGACTGGATGACGCCGATCAGCACACCGCCGACGACGGCGCCGAGCAGGTTGCCGACACCTCCCAGCACGGCCGCGGTGAACGCGATCAGTCCCAGCCGGAAGCCGGCGTCGTACCGGGTCTGTTCGTTGACCTGGACGAAGAGCACACCGGCCGCACCGGCCAGCGCACCGCCCAGGGCGAAGGTGTAAGAGATGACGCGGTCGACGTTGATGCCCATCAGCAACGACGCGTCGCGGTCCTGGGCCGTGGCTCGCATCGCCTTGCCGACCCGGGTCTTCTGCACGATCCAGGTCATCAACAGCAGGAGCGGCACGGTGATGGCCACGACGACGACGTACTTGATGCGTACGTCGACGGAGCCGATCGCGAACGAGGTCTTCGGCAGCACGCTGCTGCGCGAGTGGGGGGCCGAGCCGTTGAGCTTGATCCCGATGTTCTGCAGGATGAAGCTCATCCCGACCGCCGTGATCAGTGGCGCGAGCTTCGGCGCGTTGCGCAGCCTCCGGTAGGCGAGTCGTTCGATCACGACGTTGATCAGTGCGCACGACGCCATCGCGAACAGGATCGTCAACGCCAACCACAGCCAGGCGACGGCGGAGGACTTGAGCTCGCCGACCCACTGTTCGAGGAAGATCGCACCCATCACCGACCCGAGCATGAACAGATCGCCGTGGGCGAAGTTGATCAGCTCGATGATGCCGTACACCATCGTGTAGCCGAGCGCGATGAGTGCGTAGAGGGCTCCGTTGGAGAGGCCGATCGTGAGCACTTGCAGAAAGAGCGTCGGTCCGGAGACGAAGCTCCAGATGATCCACGCCACGGCCAGGCCGAGCACCACGATGCCGAGGATCGACTCCGTCGTGTACTTGCGTGGAGCGCCGAACTCGGCTGGACCGGTCTGTCCGATCGCCGCATCCTGCGTTTGAGGTGCCGAAATGCCGGCGTCTGCCATGTGAACCTTCCCCGAGGTACAGGTCGGGGTGGCCCCGTACGGGGCCACCCCAACTCCGATGTTGTCAATTCAGTTGTGAACTACTTGACCGGCCAGGCCTTGTAGAAGGTCTCCACACCACCGGTGAGGAGCTGGATCGACATGTCACGAGCCGTGACGTCGCCGTTCTTGTCGATGCCGAACTCCTTGCCGATCAGGGACTGATCAGCCGGGATCGTGAGGCCCGAGAAGGCGGCGTCGAGCACACCCTTGCGGGTGCCGTCCGACTTGGCGATCGCGGCCATGATGAACTGCATCGCTGCTGCGCCGTAGATCGAGTACGCCGAGGCCGGATCGTGGCCGTAGGTGGACTTGAAGTCCTCGACGAACTTGC
>JAOBWO010000416.1 GCA_025463415.1 Acidimicrobiales bacterium
GCCGAAGCGGTCCAGATCTCGCCACGTTTCACTCGTCGTCGCCGAGGGCGTCGATGAACGCTTGATCGTCGGACTCCTGGTCGCTCCTCGCGACGGCGAACGATTGATCATGGGCTTGCTGCGCGAATTGGGGCGATCGCACGTCAGGCACCCAGAATTGAACGGGGCGCAAGCCCTGTGCGCGGAGCCGCTCACGATGGGCGCGCACCCGGACTGCACTTGCGGCTCTCGAACGTTGGCGGGCCATACCGAACGTTACATGTAACGCTGCTCTCGCGGCAACAGATCTCATGACATCGTCAGTGAACGCTCGGGGTATTCCGGTCCTTGCGAGGGAGACGCTCAAGGGCGGACACCACATGGACGGCCCGGGTGCACAGCGTTCGCCGGCCGCCCGCCAGAACACGCGCGACCACCCGGATAACAGCGCGCGGATCCGGCGTTACACGGGTGATCTGTGCCTTCTGGACGCCGCTCTCGAATCGCAGCGGGCGCGTAAGATGGCGGCAACCGAGAGGAGCGAATCATGGTCAACCGGAGACGGTCCAGGGGATCCTGCGACCTGAAATTGAAGGGAAATCGTGGCCTGGTGTGGGCTGAGGCCCACAGGCACCCCGGCGTAGTCCCCCCTTCGACACGCTGTTTCTCGCCGGGCGCTGTCACCAAATGTCCGCGTGGCGCGGACATTCGGTGACGGCGTCGGGGCTGCGGCGGACGGGCAGCGCTACTCCGGGCGTCCTCGCCCGCCAGCACGCCATGCACCAACGCAACAGTGCCAGTTCAGGTCATGTCGGTCCGAGCCTCGTTGGCGATGTGCGCGCCCAGCTCGGCACGTGAGCTGATCCCGAGTTTGCGGTACACGCGAGCCAGGTTCGCTTCGACCGTCTTGGGGCTCATGAACGACTGTTCCGCCACCTGGCGATTGGTGAGTCCGGCGGCTGCCAAGCGAGCGACCATTTGCTCCGTCACTGTGAGCGTCGTCGCACTTCCCACCCGCGTGCCCATGCGCTGCAGTTCCTCCTCGCAGCGTGCTCGCCATCCCTCCGCGCCGATTGCTTTGAATCCGTCGGCTGCTGCGACGAGCGCTTGCCGCGCAGCGGCCTTCTGCTTCGCGCGCCGGTGGATCAGCCCCTTCACCAACATCGTGCGGTGACGCTCGAAGGGCACGCTGCAGCTGTCGTCGAGCTCGAGCGCGTGATCGATCAGCGCGAGGGCACCTGGGATGTCGCCGCCGGCTGCCGCGAGCAGCGCTCGGCATCGCGCTGCGACGACCAACGCGGAGATGCGGCCGGCCCGCTCGGCACGGTGCACGAGATCGTCGGTTCGCCTGGCCGCCTCCTCGACGTCACCGCTGGCGATGAGCGCCTCGATGAGGTCGCCGTGATAGCGGCTCACCCCTGGGTCCACGATGCCGAGGCTGTCGCAGCTCGTCGACCAACGTTCGAACCAGGATCGCGCGCCCGCGTTGTCCCCGCGGCTGAAAGCCACGAAGCCGAGGATCGTCGTCGCGGACATCTCCAGCCAGGTGTCGCCCTGCTCCATTGCCCAGCGGAGGATCTCATCGGCCGCACGCGCCGCCTCATCGAGGCGACCGAGATGAGATGCGACGAAGGCGACGTTGTAGAGCGCCTGCATGCGTTGACTCTCCTGGCCCGTGCGCTCCGCGTGACCGAGGTGCTCGGAGGCTGCGTCGAAAGCATCGGCCAGGCGGCCAAGGCGTAGGAAGGTGACCGGGATGTGCCCGAGCACGTATGGCATCAGACCGTCGTTGCCCTCCTCTTCGGCTCGATCACGAAGCTCGATCAAGGCCGCCAACGCGTCACTCGGACGATCGGCCCACTTCAACAGGACGGGACGTACTGCGGCGACCTGGTCGCCGCTCCGCCACCTGCGTCCCGAACGTTCGAGCTCGAGCGCATGGTCGAGGCGGACCGTGTCCAGACCCTCCCCGAGGTGGAAACGAGCGGAGACCTCCTCGCATTCGGCCCATGCGAGGAGGGCCGGATCGTGCACCGCCGCTGACCTCAACGTCTCGAGCGCCTCTGCGGCATAGCGCGCGCTCTCATTGCCATCGGTCGTGACCGCCGCCAACGACAACAGGCACCGAGCAGTGAGCCTCGGATTGCCAAGAGCTTCAGCGAGCGCGCCGCGGGCGACGTCGAGCGTCCTCTTGATCGTCGACGTCTGGTACGCCACCTCGGTGAGCACGAGTCCTGCGCGAGCCCGCAACTCGCCGTGTGGGCACCCGTCGCGCTCCAGCACCTCAGCTGCTTCCAACGATGATCCCGCCGCGTGCAACAGCTCGCCCAAGCGAATGCGCCGCGTCCACGCTGCCGATCCATCGGGATCCACGGTCCGTTCCAACGCAAGCCGGGCCAGTTCCGCTGCAGCGATCGACGAGCCCCGAGCCTCCGCAGTCTCTGTCGCTTCGTCGAGCGCGACTGCAGTCGCCTCGTCGGGTTCGAGATTGGCCAGCGCGACGTGGCGGGCGCGTGACTCTGGTTCGGTGCAGATCGCCGCGAGCCGACGGTGCATCTCGCGATGTTGCGGGGCCGTCGCCATGTGAACGACCGCGTTGGCCAACAACGGATGCGCGAACACGACACGGTCGCCGTCGAACGAGACGGTTCCGCTCGACTCCGCTTCCTCGAGCTCCTCGAGGAGGCCGAGCGAACGCATCGTGACGACGGTGGGGCGAGGCGAGCACGCCGCAGCGAGGAGCGCCCGGCGTGCGCCCGGCGACAACTGGTCGAGACGGTCGATGGTCAGGTCCTGCAGTAGCTCGGCGACCCGTTGACCACCCGGCAAAGAGGCTCGCTGGTCCGCCGATCGCGCCAGCTCGATGGCGACGTACGGGTTCCCTCCCGATGTCTCGGTGACCTTGAGGAGTGCTGGTCGCGCCAGCACGACCGAGAGCTGTTCGCGCACCACATGGAACAGGGACGCCGCGCTCATCCCGGTGAGCGTCAACGCTCGGACCCAACCCTCGGAGAGGATCGTCGTCGGGAAGGCCTGGGGTCGTTCGCCCGTTCGCTCACACGTCATGAGGCCGATCGCGTCTGCGCGAACGCGCCTCAGGGCGAAGCTCAGCACGCCGGCGCTCGTCAGGTCGATCCACTGGAGATCGTCGATCGCGACGATGACGGGGCGTGAAGCGGCCAGGTGGAAGAGCAGCGTGGCAAGGCCGGTCCCTACGGCCCGCTCGTCCAGCGGGGCGCCGGCGGGCGCTTCGCGCAGGGTTGCAACCGCGAGCGAGTGGCGTTGCGGATCGGGCATGGCTCCGAATGCGTCATCCGGTACGTCGCGGAGCAGTTCGGTGAGCGCGGCGAAGCTCATCGCGTTCTCAGCGGGCGTGGGGTTGCATTCGAGCACGAGGGAGCCTGCGCTGCGTGCCAGGGCGAGCGCGTACTTGAGCAGCGAGGTCTTGCCGATACCAGGTTCGCCGTCGATCCTGAGCACGGCCGGCCCGGAGCCGGACATCGCGACGAATGTCGACGCGACGTCACGTTCTCGGTCGCGACCGATCAGCGTCTGCACGAGCCGACCCTAGGAGACTTCCGAGGGCGGACCGGAAAGAACGAGGGAAACACCCGATTCAACGAGCCGCAGATTTCCTTACGGTCAGGCAATGCGACAGCCACTTGGAGCCCACCGGCAGCTGATGGTCGAGCGCTTCTGGCCGGGAGCGACATCCGATGCCGTTCGGCGCTCCGTCGCGCAATTGCAGACGACGTGCCGCGAGATGGCGTCCGACGGCATCCACATCCGCTACCTGGGCGCGACGTTCGTCCCGATCGATGAATCCCTTTCGTGCCGCTTCGACGGCACCGAGCAGGCGGTGCGTGCAGCGTACGAGCTCGCCGGAGCGACGTTCGATCGACTCGTCATGATCCAGGAGCTCGACCCGGAGATGGCCCCACAGAAGGAGGATCAAGCATGAGTGCTCTCGTCGAGGGTTTGACGATGTGCCCACGGAGGCGTGCCGGGCGGCGGAGATCGGCGGTGGCGGCCGTCCTCGGCGCGCTTGCGTTCGGTCTCATCGGTTGCGGGAGCGACAGCGGTTCATCGGGTGGTGCGTCGAGCCCGGCCGCCTCGGACCAGGTCGCCTCGCAGTCGGCCGCGACCGCCTCGCCGACGAACGGGAGCGACGCAGCGCGGAGTGGCGCGGCCGTGCTGTTGGATGTCGATCCGTGCACGTTGCTGACCCCCGCCGAGATGGAGGCCGCGGTCGGAAAGGGCCTGGAGCGCGGTGGTCTCGGAACGGATCTACCGGGCCGCTGCACCTACTCGGTGGGCGGTGACCTCGGCGTCGGTGTGGTCGCGATCAGCGTCCAAGATCCCCTCGTCTGTACCGCTGTGAAGAAGGCCGTTGACAGTGGCGCCGATCCGCAGTCCAAGGTGGTCGATGTCGGCGACGGTGGCGTCGTGGGGCAGGGCGGCACGATCGACTTCCTCCTCGGCGGTGGGTGCGTGCGGATCACCGCCTCCATCAAGGGCAGATCACTGGCGCCGGACAGCCTGGTGATGCTCGCGACCGCCGCCGCCGGACGAGTTGGTTGACCGATGCGGCCAGCGGCGCCCCGGATCGCAGCCCACCGGCTGACGACCATTGCGATCGTCGTGGCTCTCGCCGCCACAGCCTGCGACACCGGCAGCACGTCGCAGGCCACGCAGGCGCCGCCGGCGAGCACGATGCCGACGGTGCCTCCGTCGACCAGTGCCCCGGCCCCTCAGGCGACCCCGGCGCTGCCCCGACTCGACGACGTCGTGGTGAAGCCGTGGACGCCGGCCACACGCACGGAGGAGCTGACCCTCGAGCTGGCGAGTGGCGCTGCGCCAACCGTGCAACAAGTCGTCGACGCGTACGACGTGAGCGTGGCTGCGATGCCGGGGGCCACGCCGACGGCGCTGCCGCCCGGCGACGGATTGGGTGGCACCTACGTCTTGGGGCTGGTGGACGCGGTTCGTGATCAGTTGACCCCGGCGCAGTTGGCCGTCGTCCAGGAAAGCGAGCCGCCGCCCATCGGCCTCGGTGAAGGCGGCGCCGACAGCACCGTGGCCACTGCTGTCGGGAGCGGGTTCGTTCAGTCGCCAGGCGCTCGGTCCGACCCGACCGCGATCCGCTATCTCGCCCTGATGTTGAAGGCGGAAGACGACTGGCGCGCCTACCGACCGGATCTCACGATCATGCGCGTGCAGATGACATTGGCCCCCAAGAACCTCAAGAAATACCTCATGACCGCCCACCCGTTCCGGCTCGACGGCGAGCTCCGCTGCCACATCAACGTCTATCCGACCATGTACGGGAAGACGCAGACGGACGACTACATCAAGCTCGTGTTCGCGCACGAGCTGTTCCACTGCATCCAGTACGGCTGGATGGGAGGCCCGCTGTCGAGTCCGCCATGGCTCGTCGAGGCCAGCGCCGAGTTCGCCGCGTTCGACCTCTACCGATCCAAGGTGGACCAGAGCAGCGTCTACCGCACGCAATGGTTCGATCAACCGGCGACACCGCTCGCCGCCCGCGACTACGACGCCTGGCCCCTGTACGAGATCGTTCGCGACACGGGGAGGGATCCCTACCCGGTCATCCAGGCGATGGTCACCGCGGGTTACGGGCCCACGGTGCCCGGCGCGACGACAGGCGGCGTGAAGGCGTTGCTCGCTGCGGGAGGCGTCGACGACCTGACGCTGAGGATGAACTGGTCGGCCATGACGCTGAGGTCGTCCTCGTTCGGCAGTCCCTTCTGGTCGATGCAGTGGCCGGCTCCAGGCGGCGCCGGCGGTCCGACCGACAACACGTCCGTGTACGAGACCCTCGGAATCGGTGAGTTCGATGTCGTCGGCGTGGGCGACTACTCGCAGCCGCAGATCACGATGGACATGAACGATCCCATCGGGCTGGTCTTCGTACACACGGGCGACACACCCATGACGACGCACACCGAAGGCGGCACTGTCACCGTGCCCGAACAGTCCAGCGGACGGTTCTGCTTCGACCGCGACCGCTGCGCGTGCCCCAAAGGGAAGTCCTCGGGCGCGATGCAGATGGTGGGTCGGGAGATGGTCTTCTCGTATCCCGCGGTTCCCAAGGACCCCGGCGCACGGGTTCAGACGGTCGAGTGGGACCCCAGCAAGTACTGCGGGGACGAGGCCGACCCCCGCGCGACGGTGAACGGTGACCCGCACCTGGTGTCATTCGACGGTTTGCCATTCGACGTGATGGCGACGGGCGAATTCGTCGCCACTCGCGACACGACGGGCGGCTTCGAGCTGCAGACCCGCTTCGTGCCCGCCTCTCATGTCGGCGCAAGCACGAGCGCCGTGGCCGTGGGCGATGGTTCACACCGGATCACCTTCACGGCACACGATCTCCACGCGGAGCCAGCGCTCGTCGTGCGGGTCGACGGCGCCGACGCCGGTGATGATCGTTCCATCAGCGTCGGGGACATGCGGGCCACAGCCTCGGACACCCGGCTCGAATGGACGATCGGCTGGGGTGATGGCTCCAAGGTCGAGCTGTGGTGGGCGCAAGGATGGTTTCTGGGAGTGACCGTCCCCGCCGAGCGGGCGTCACGTCTGGTCGGTCTCCTCAGCGCCCCGAACCACGACCTCCATGACGATCTACGGACGCCCGACGGACGCGTCATCAGTGCGCAGGATCAAACGCGCATCGACACCGATCTTGCCGACGCGTGGCGAGTGGAGGACACGACGTCCCTGTTCGACTACGAGCCGGGTGAGAGCGCAGCGACGTTCGTCGGACCGACCGCCGCGGTCGGCGTGATCCTTCCGTCGGACGAGGCCTTCGCCGAATGCGCGCAGGCCGTTGGCGACGGCGCTGCATCGTTCGAACGTGACGCCTGCGCGTATGACGTGACGGTCACCGGCAGCAGCACCTTCGTCTTCGACTACCACCGCGCATCGCAGGAACGCGCCGCCGCCCAGACGCCGCCGCTTGCGCCCATGGCGCCGAACGCGGACCCGCCCTCCACGACACCGTTGGCGAGCGCTGACGGCTCATTGCTCGTCCTCAGCGGCAACGTGTATGGAGGCTCGGCGCCCGCGTCAGACCCGACGGCTGTGCGCGAACTCACGGGTGCCGTGACACTCGCTGCCGGCGCTGTCCTGGTCGCATCGACCCGCGATTGCGCTCCGGGTGCGAACAGTCTGCTGCGCGTGACCGGGCACCAGTCCGGCGCTCTCACGGCGTTGCCGCTGTGCGATGCGCTGCGCACCAACGCCGCATCCGCCGGCCCCGAGGACGAGGTGGTCAATGGTGAGGCGTACGTGTGGGTCCCCACTGGCGGCCAGTACGACATCAGCGTCACGACTGATGTCGCCGTGCCCGCACGGACGACGATCTCCCTGTTCGCCGATGCCACGCCGACGATTGTGACGAGCGTGCAGCTCGTCAGCGACGGATACAGCGGGTCCTTGAGTGGGATCGGCGACGCGGTCGTCCTACTCGCGGACATCGGTACCGAGTCCAAGTCGTGGACGGCGACGGGCCTGACCGATCTCTGCACGACCACGGCGTACGGCGGGGGGCCGATGGGCTCCGGGAACCCGACTGCCATCGGCTTCTGCGGTCACGCGGACGCCGTCGCAATCGGGCCGACCAGCGGCCAAGTCGTTCCCGTCGTCGTCTTCTCGCGGACCAAGGCGACGACCCAATTCGAGTTCACACGATGACGCGAGACCCGCGTCCCGACCGAGAGGATCCGACCGTGCAAGACGTCCGATGGAACCCGCGTCATCATCGAGGCAGCGCGACTGCGAGCGCGATGGTCGTCCTGTCCCTGATCGCTGGAGCGTGCGCGAGCACCAACTCTGAAGGCGCTGCCGTCGCGGTTCCTTCATCCTCGGGCGTGGTGCCGTCGTCCCTCGCAGTCGACTCCACGACATCGACGTCGACCTCGCTATCCACCTCAACGGCTGCGTCCACTTCAATGACAACACCCATCCCGACGCCGGCCACGGACCCGTCGAACCGCGGCGATTCGGCGCCCACCGGGCCTGCCGCAGAGGCGCTCACGAGCGCCGGTGTCGCAGTGGTCGAGGCCCCGGCCCCGGTGGTCACCGATGCAATTCTCACGTTGACCACGGCACAGGCGCAGTTCATGGTCGCCGAGGCGACGTCGGGTTCAGGCCTGCTCGGCGCGGACCTCGACGCAGCGGGCGGAGGTGCCACGTCCGGCCTTCCCGTGTCCGCCGTGCTCGCGGGCTACGTCCGCGGCGTCGACACGAACGCGGCGGCCTACGCGCGCACCCTGCTGGGCCAGCAGGACCTGACCCAACCGGAGCATGTCGTGTTCCCCACGATCGTGCTGGCGCTGTTCGCAGCGGATGCCGCGAGCGCATTCGCAGCCGACGCCCGGGCCGGGGAGACCACTGCACCCCCGACGTCGGGCGCGGGCTTCCGTGAAGGAGGGTTCGGCGCGAGCCGCCGGGTGCGGACGGGCATCTGCTCCGATGTCACCAAGTCGATCTTTGACGCGGTCGACAAGATCTTCGCCAAGATCCACATCCCGCCCGGACGGGTGGGTGACACCGGGTCGAGCTTCCTCAACGGCGTGCTGCAGGGTCTCACGAACGTGGTCGTCAGCGGCCTCAACTTCGTCATCGACGCCGCCAAGACACTCATCGTGGATGGAATCAAGTTCGTCCTCGGTCAGGTGCTGAGCATCGTGGCCGAGGTCGCCGCAGCGGCCGCACTGGTCGCCAACATCGTGTCGGCGATACGACCCTGGAAGCTGGATGTGACGGCCAAGGACCCCAACACGCGCAAAGGCGTCGACGCGGAGAAGATCTACGACCAGGTCACCGCGAAGGCGATCATCATCGGGCCCACCGACGATTGGCCGGCGTGGTTCGTCGACTGCGCGGCGGTCGCCGGGGTGACGTTGCCGTCGCTCCTCCCAGTCGACGCGCCGGTGACCTGGAAGGTCTTCTCGTATGTTCCGTCGGCCGGCCTGATGACGGAGTCGACTGACGAGATCCCGAAGGACACGGCGCTGCGCAAGGACGGCGATTCGGTCATCGCCAAGCTGGGTCTCATCACGGGAACAGAGACAAAGGACCAGGCATCCACAGGTGCGGTACAGCACGGGGCGGTGCTCGTGACTGCAACCGCGCGCCGGAACCAGATCGAGGAGCTGCGCAAGACCCTCGTGACGGCAGCGAAGAACCTCGCCAACCAGATTCTCCAGAACGTTCCGGGCCTCATCCGGGACTTCCTCACGGGGCTCGTGTCGCAAGCGGCCGAGGGCAGCAGCGAGCAGGTCGCATCACTGCTCGACGCATCGGGCACGGCGCTGATCGATGTCGCCTACCATGGCCCACCGAAACCAGAGGTGGGCTCGAGCACCACCGAGGCGTGGAGCTTCGCCGTCTTCGACGGCGGGATTGCTCCATCCATCGCCGGCTACACGTGCAGCGGGTTGGTGGGAACATGGCATGTCATCTTCGGACCGGGCAGCGAGCTGGAGCGGACGTACGATCTCGCGTTCTCGGCGTCCGCGATGACAGCGCATCACGACTTGATCTACGACTTCCCTCCCGCCGGAACGTCTCCGGCCGTGCACGTCGAGTGGCGCTTGGACTACCGCCTGGACACCACGGTGTCACCGCCGATGATCCGAATCTCCGGCACCCAGCACGAAACGCCTGCCGGTGGGAGCGAGTCCGTCTTCGATACCAACTTCGGAACGGGTGACGGCATCACGCTGGAGAACAAGTCGCTCCCGAAGCTGCTCCAGGGCAGTGGGTTGACCCACCCCTTCCTCGATCAGGCAGCCGCCGACTGCGGGTAGCGAATCGTCAGACCTCACGAGCTGCGCCGCCATCGCGCGACATCGAACCGAGTGCCCGCTCGACATCGTCGAACAGGGTGTCGAGGTAGTCCGAGTTGAGGCGGGGATCCTTCGCGGCGTCGTTGAACTCACGCCACGAGGCGCGCTCCTCGGCGCCGGTTTCAACCGCGCTCGCGACGGGGTACGGACCGGGAGATGAGTGGCCGAGCGAACGAGGGGCGAGAGCCAGACGTGTCGTTCGAGTTCCAACACGACGTCGAAGCGCCTCGCCAGGCCCGTCGAGCGGTCCGTCCCCTCGTCTCTGAAGACGATGATCCGATTGCTCAAGCGGTGGAGGTGGTCACCAGCGAGCTGGTCTCCAATGTCGTTGAGCACACCGTGGATGGCGGGACGATGCGGGCATGGGATCCCAAGCCTGACGTGCCGTTCCGTCTCGAGGTCAGTGACTCCGGTTCGGGTCTGCCAGCGGCGACGGAGGAGGCCACCGAACGAGGTGGGCGCGGGCTGAGGATCGTGTCCGCGATGTCGGACGAATGGGGCGTCACCACCGAGGTCACGGGCAAGACGGTATGGGCAGAGTTCAACCGGTATGTATCGGAGGAGCCAGCTGACCGGTGGGTGGTTCGAACGGACGGCACCCCGCCGGCGTACCTCACTCCCGCTGGGGCATGGGGGCTCTACGACGCTGCGGAGCGATTCACGTCCGAGTGTGCGGCAACAGCAGCTCTCGGGAACCAGTTGCTGCCCGATGACGTCACTGCAGCCGCACACCCATTGCACGCGCAGCCAAACGAGTAGTCCGGGCAGCGAGCGCTCGGGGCGGGCTCATCGTCTGTTGAGATCATTTCCGTTTGCCAAGGCACGCGATGGGTACAAGGCGAGCGTTGTGTGGTGGTGTAGGCGTGTCTACCCGTTGAGGACAGCAGAGGATGACCATGACTGGGCGAATCTCCGATCGGAGGATTGCGATGAACGAGTACTGGGGCGCCAGGGACGGGGCGCCTCGATCTGTGAGAATTGCGGCTGACACCGACGAGCTTGTCGCCCAGCGCGACCAGATCCGAGCCGAAGGTGAGCCTGAGGCGGAGAGCGATCGCTCCAACCTGAGCGGCAGCGATCACTCTGAACAGACTGCCCAGCTGATTTGCGAGCTCGTCCGGCTGTCCGAGGAGGTCGAGAACCTCAAGGCGGCTCTTCGCACGCGCGCAGTGATCGACCAAGCGAAAGGCATCATCATGGCTGCCCAACGCGTGGACGCCGATCACGCTTTCCAAGTGCTGCGTGAGCAGTCACAGCACGAGAACCGGAAGCTGCGAGACGTCGCCGCCGAAATCGTGCGCAACACATCCCGCGACTGAGGCTGACGCGGTTGGCCGCCTCGTCCTCACGCCGGCCGTGACGATCCGGTGACGTCAAGCAGCACGCGAGCGGGATCCGAGTTGTAGACGTCGAGCAGTGCGGACGCTGTGGGTGACGCCACGGCGTTGGCGATGGTGATGGTCCGCCCGCTCACTTCCGCGGCGTTCGTCCTTTGGGCGCCGCCACGACCAGGCCAGCGATGACGTACAACTTCATGTTTGTCCGTTGTGAGTGCGCAACGAGATGAGCGAACGCCTCGTCCTCCGAACAGCCGAGCGTTCCCATGAGAAATCCTTTGGCTCGCTCGATCACACCACGCGTCTCCATCGCTCGGCGCAGATTGGCCACGTCGTCTGACTGCTCCGCGAGTGCACGTGTCAGATCGGCCACCCGTGCATGCAGATCGCGCTCGGTGAGGTGGGCACGGTCGCTCGCTGCCTCCGCGGTACGTTCCGCATCGATCATGTCCCGATCTGCGAGGTCGGCGCGATCAGCGTCTACCTCGTCCGTTCTGCTCATGCGACGTCCAACGTCTCGGTCGTCGTGACTCATCGAATTGGGCACCTCCCGAGCGACCGCGTTCGCGATCTCGCCCTCTGCTACCCCATTCATCGACCCCGAAACACGGGTACCCGACCAAATGGCACAGGGAAATTTGTGGGGTGAAGCCGTACGCGCACATCTGGCATCGTTCGCTACTGGACGTAGTCTGGGGGAAACGCCGTCCTCGACAAAGCTGCCCAAGCACAAGCGCTCGCCGGCCGATCCCTCCAAACGGCCTTCGTCCACAACACGGCATCCCAAGCTCGATGAACAGCGCTCGAAGTTGGCCAACTCCGGTGACGCGATGTGGTCGCAGTTGAGGGCGTGTCACTCCCGACCGGCATGAGGTGTCCAGCCCGGGTTGTCCGGCAGGATTGCTGATGAGGCGGCCACCTCCACGTGCGGGCGGTCTCGAGGGGGACCCACCCTGCACTGCCATTCCGATCGACCGATGAGTTCGGTGCCTTCGAACGCTGCCGCGCAGCCCGAGTCGCCGCGGGACGACTTTGCCGATGCTGTGTCTGCTGTCGCGAGTGTTCCGGCTGTTCCGACGATTTTGGATGTCGTGTGCCGAGCGACCGGGATGGGGTTCGCAGCGGTGGCTCGGGTGACGGAGGATCGCTGGGTTGCGTGCGTGATGCGGGACCTCGTCGAGTTCGGGCTCGTGCCGGGTGGCGAACTGGACGCGCGTACGACGATCTGCGACGAGATCCGCGGCAGCGGCGAGCTCGTCGTGTTCGACCATGCCTCGGCGCACGACACGTTCAGGAACCATCCGACTCCGACGATGTACGGATTCGAGAGCTACACCTCCGTTCCGATCAAACGATCGGACGGATCGTTCTTCGGAACGCTGTGCGCCCTTGATCCTCGGCCCGTCTCGGTGAACCGGCCCGAGATCATCGCCATGTTCGCCCTCTTCGCCGACCTCATCGCGACACACCTCGACAGCGCGGAGCAACTCGCCGACCTGCGCGACCGGGAAGAACGCCTCCGCCTCGCACTGGACGGCGGCAACCTCGGCACGTGGGACGTCGATCCCCGCTCGGGAGAGGCGATCTGGAGCGACCACCATGCTGCCATGCACGGCTACCGTCCCTCCGACCAACCG
>JAOBWO010000441.1 GCA_025463415.1 Acidimicrobiales bacterium
CCAAGTACCTTCAGTCGAAGCGGCGCGGAGAAACCAACCCAACGAGCCTCCGTCAAACCAGGCCGATTCACCGCGACCACCCGAGCAGCAATGTGGTGCACCCACAGCTCGCGCTCGCACTCATCGCTGAGACCTGACCCCGACTTCGGCCAGAGGGTGCGCTCACGATCCCGACAGCGCAGATCCTTCGCCCGCGAGAGCGCACAACCCTAGGCGCCGATCGAGGCCAACGCACGGATCCGGCGTTCGGAACCTGCCGCCTTGCCACACTCGAACTTCTTGCCCGAGCCGAAAATCCGTGGGACGCGGTGGGACGAAAGGTGGCAACAGACCACATAAGAAACGATCCGATGGTCGCGCCATGTGGACATTTGTGTCAAGAATCGTCGCATGTTGACCATTTCATGAACTTCTAATCCGACGGTCGCACGTTCGAATCGTGCCGGGGGCGCCACAAAGGACCAGTTCGCGGCCGATTGCTGGGTCGTCGGGTGAGATGCGCTCGAGAATCCTCGACACGCGTGGGACGGTCGATCCCCGCGCCCTGAGGCCGCAGCGACTCGCGCCCAGCAGATCTACTCGGGCGTCACTTCGCCGGAGGATTGTCGAAGATGATCTGCACGTGGTCCACGCCGAGGCGGGTGACCATGCCCGTGAGAAGGTCCTCGGCGTGCTGCTCAGCAAGTGCGACGAGCCCGCTCTGCGCGGCGGCGTCTGCCATCTTGGCGCTGGCGGCTTGATACAGCCCGTCCTCGGTGGTGGGGTTGTCGGAGAACAGGCCGGCGATGCGATTGAACACTCCCCGGTCGCGGTTCATCACATGGCTCTGTGCATGGTCGAGCACGGGTTCGGCGATCGTCGGGGCGGGCAGCGTGATCACTGCCGAGTTGGTCTTCGAGTCGTAGGCAATTGCGTCGGCGGAGAGCGTTGTCAGGTCCAGCACGGCATCCACCGTGCCCACCCCGACGAACTGGACGCGTTCTCCGGCGAGCGCTGAGGGAATGTAGCGGACGTCGTCTTCATGATCGATGAGGACTTCGAACTGCGCTTGGGAAGCGTGGAGGTCGGCCATCTCGCGCAGCTCCAGCAGGATCGGAGGCGGCGAGTGGTCCTTGTGCTCCGTGCGAAACGGGTTGAACTTCCCGATCAGTCCAGTGGCTGCGATGACGACGACGGCGAGCACGCCGAAGAACACGATGAAAGGAAGCAGCAGAGATTGTCGACGTTGCGATGCCATGACGTCACTTTCAGTGGCGGGACGTCGAAGGTATCCGCAGGTGGAACGATGCGAACTCCCTCACCGGAGGGATTCAGCGCGCATTCACCGGGCCGCGACCGACGGATTGACCGTGACCTGCCACCTCCCGCCGACAGCGTGAAGTAGGTTCGTCCCTGTCCGTTCTCGGACGTGTGGCGTGCCGGTGAGGAGGCTCGTGGCTTCGGATCGACCATTGCGGATCGCCGTTGCGTTCGCCCGCGAGACGCATCGCTCACCGACGCCCAGGCTCTGCACAGCGTGCGTCGAGGTCCTCGAGGTGTCGGGGGCCGGCGTCACCATCATGGGCGGGTCGCAGTGGGGCCGGTGTGCGTCTCCAGCCGGCGGATGGCGACGTTGGAGGATCTGCAGTTCACGCTGGGCGAGGGTCCCTGCCAGGACGCGTTCGCTGATGGACGCCCGGTGTTGGCTCCGCGCATCCTCGACGCCGGGCACCGCTGGCCGGCATTCGTCGACGCAGGGGCCAGCTCCGGCGTCGGTGCCGTCTTCGCCTATCCGATGTCGGCCGGCCGGACGAGGGTGGGAGTGCTGACGCTGTACCAGGACCACGTCGGCGACCTCAGCACCGATCAACAGCTCGACGGCGCGGCGATCGCCGACGTCCTCGCAGAGACCGTGCTCACGATGCAGTCGAGCGCTCCCGATGGCGATCTCGCGATCGAACTGGAGGGCGCGGTTGTCTACCGTGCCCAGATCTACCAGGCTTCAGGCATGGCCGCCGTCCACGCAGGCATGACGGCAGACGAGGCCCTCCTCCGCATGCGTGCCTTCGCGTTCAGCAGCGGTCGAGACTTGAACGATGTCGCACGCGACATCGTCGCCGGACAACTTGGATTGGGGGATGCGACATGACGGACGCAGAACAGGCACACTCGTACGGCTTTGGCGTTCGTCGAGCTGATCGACACATTGGTGGACGACTTCGACGTGATCGATCTGCTCACGGTGCTCGCCATGCGCTGCGTCGATCTGCTCGATGTCACTGCGGCAGGGATCTTGCTCGCCGACGAGCGCGGCGATCTGCGCGTGATGGCTGCCTCGACCGAGGAGGTCGGCTTGCTGGAGCTGTTCCAGATCCAGAACGAAGAAGGTCCGTGTCTCGAGTGCTTCCGAAGCGGATCAGTCATTGGCGCGAGCGACCTCGCTGACCCAGACCTCGGGCGCTGGCCGAGCTTTGCCCGGGAGTCCCTCTCCTTGGGGTATCGAGCCGTGTTCGCGATCCCGTTGCGGCTGCGTGACCGCATCCTCGGTTGTTTGAACCTGTTCACCGCTGATGCCGCCCTGCTGACCGAACACGACATCGCGTTGGCTCGGGCGCTGGCAGACACGGCCAGCATCGCGATCGTCCAGGACGAGCTGGCACGAGCGCCCGCTCTTCGGGAACTGCGGTTGCAGAACGCACTGACGAGTCGAATCGCGATTGAGCAGGCCAAGGGCATGCTCTCGGCTCAGCTGCGCGTCGACATGGACGCCGCCGTCCACGTCTTTGCTGTCCTACGCCCGCCGCAACGCACTCAAGCTGTCGACCCTCGCCGAGGATGTGGCTGCCGGGCGCATCCCCCTGCAGCAGCGGGTCAACTGACCTACTCGGCGAAGCTCAATCCGAGCAGCTCCAACACGCGGTTGACCGACGGCGACGCGACAGCGATCCGCACGGGTCGGACCCGGCGTGCTTGCAGCAGGACCTTCACCCCGGAGGAGTCCATGAACTGGACGCCGGTCAGGTCGAGCTCGATCGGATCGCGGCTGGCGAGCAGCACCGGTCGGAACGCCTCGGCAGAGGCGAGGTCGATGTCGCCGACGACGACGATCCGGCCCGCGGCGTCGCGGTGGTAACTGAAGGGGGCTTCCCGCGGGTCCGCCTCGAGGTCCACGGCGTCGGCGGGTTGTTGATCGCTCACCAATGTGCGCTCCTTCGAGATCCGGATCCAGGGGTCCGAGTGACCCCAACGGTAGCGCCGGCATTCGATCCAGTCGAGACTCCGATGGTGATCGAACGCGCTGTCAGCTCTTGCCTTCGGCTGCTTCCTGCTCATCCGTGTTCGCTCGGGGATGCAGCACGGCAACGATCCCGAGCGCGGCGACGGCGCCCATCGTCGGACCGACGAGAAAAACCCACAGGTTGTGGAAGTCGCCGGCGACGATGGCCGGGCCGAGTGACCTGGCCGGGTTGAACGACGCCGTCGTGAGCTCCCCCGCGACGAGGCCGCACGCGAACAGCGCTGCACCGACGGCGAGCGCCGCCTCGGTGCCGATCAGTGAGTGCTTGTGCGAGGAGTTGAGGATCACGATGAGCAGCAACGCGGTGAACACGGCTTCGATCACGACGGCTCGAGACGCGGTCAGGTGGATCTCACTGAGGCCGACCGATCGGACCGTTCCGAACATCGCCCGCAGCGTGAGCGCGGCCAGCAGCGCTCCGGCGATCTGGCTGAGCCAGTAGACAGGAACACGCCGCCATTCGAACACGCGTCGGAGTGCGAACATGATGGTCACGGCCGGATTGAGGTGTGCGCCGGAGACATCGCCGATCGAGTAGATCATCGCGGCGACCACGGCTGCTGGAGCCCCCGCCTTGACGATGCGATCGATGTCTCCGGGGTGAAGAACATCGACGATCTCGATCCCGGCTCCGGCCAGGGTGAGGAAGAACGTTCCGACGATCTCCGCCGCCGCCTGACGGAAGAGCGGCGGTGGCTCGTCCTCCGAGGGACGCGGACGCCGGGCTGGACCTGGACGTGCACGGAGCAGCGGATCAGCGGTCACGAGCGATCGCCAGTCAGCTATCGTCGGACGGGTCGCCCTCGCCGTTCGCCTCGTCGGCCTCCGGCATGGAATCAGGGGTCGGGTCGTCGTCGGCTCCGGTGCCGGGATTCGGATGGGACTGCGGTTGGTTCGGCATCGTCAGATGCGATGCCCGAAGGCCCAGAACGTCAAACCCTGCTCAGCGCCTCCTCGAGGTCGAGCAACGCCTGGTGGCATGCTTGGTCGCAGACCTCCTCCGGCGTGCCGGCGAAGCGGTGGGTGCGGTGCGACACATGCTCGTCGACCCGCCTGGCGATGTAGACGGTGCCCGGGGGAGTGCCCTCGATCTCCTCGTCGCCGGCAACTCCGGTGGTGGCCACGGCGACATCGGCATCCAGCAGTGTGGCGACGCCGGTCGCCATCTGTGCGGCGGCGGCGTTCGACAGAACCGGTTCCGCCCGTGACACCGAGCCGATCCCGCTTCACGGACTCCTGATATGCGATCAGTCCACCGCGAAAGAAGTCGCTTGCCTTCTCGACACAGGCCAGCACCTCGGCGATGCGTCCCGCGGTGCACGATTCCGCGGTGGCAAGCGTGCGATCGC